>JBKHAH010000086.1:0-12288 GCA_046542995.1 Bacteroidales bacterium | reverse complement strand
CAAAAAATCTATTAAAATTGTAATATTTTCTATTTAATTGAATCAACTACCGCCTTAAAAGCTTCGGGATGATTCATGGCCATATCGGCAAGAGTTTTGCGGTTAAGCTCAATGCCCTTGGTGTTTAGTTTACCCATAAACTCAGAGTATGACATGCCATGTATTCTGGCAGCGGCATTTATACGTTGAATCCATAAAGCTCTGAATTCGCCTTTCTTCTTCTTGCGGTCGCGATAAGCGTACTGCAATCCTTTTTCCAAAGTATTTTTTGCAACGGTGTAAACGTTGCTGCGAGCAAGGAAATTACCCTTGGTTTGTTTGAGAATCTTCTTCCTTCTTGCTCTTGATGCTACATTGTTAACTGAACGTGGCATAATAAATAGTTTTTGCGAATGGTTAGCGTTTCGGTTCTGTCGAAAACTTTATGTGCTAAGTCATTCTGTTAATAAATAAGTAATAATTACAGCAAGCAACCTACTTGAGGTTAAGTAATTGCTTAATGTTGCTTGTGTCTGCCTTACTAACCAGCCCGCTTTGAGTTAAATTCCTCTTTTGCTTGGTTGTTTTTTTAGTAAGAATGTGACTTTTGTAAGCATGCTTGCGTTTAATCTTCCCACTACCGGTTAAAACAAAACGTTTTTTTGCTCCGGAATTTGTTTTTGCTTTAGGCATTATACAATATATATTTGGTTAAAAATTAATTATTTTTCTTTGCTCCTTTGGGAGAGATGAACATTATCATCCGTTTTCCCTCTAATTTAGGTAGTTGTTCAACTTTACCATACTCTTCTAAATCCTGTGCAAACCTGAGCAGCAAAATCTCACCTTTCTCTTTAAATAGTATTGTACGACCCTTAAAAAACACGAACGCTTTTACCTTTGCTCCGTCAGAAAGAAATTTCTCAGCGTGCTTGAGTTTGAAATTGTAATCGTGCTCATCTGTGTTTGGGCCAAAACGTACCTCTTTAACTACTACCTTTTGAGCTTTTGCTCTAATCTCTTTCTGTTTCTTTTTCTGCTGATAAAGAAATTTCTGGTAGTCGATAACTTTGCAAACAGGTGGATCTGCTTTCTCAGCAATTAGTACTAAATCCAACTCCATGTCATCGGCAATTTTTCTTGCTTCTTCAATGGACATTACTCCATCTTTCTCAATATTATCGCCAACAACGCGAACAACCTTATGACGTATTTGCTCGTTCTTAAGGTGTTTGCTCTCGTTTGCTCTGTTTCCTCTTTTAAATCTTGGTGCAGCTATGCCTTTGTCCTCCTAAGAATTTTAGTTAGTAATTTATTTAACTATTGTTTTATTTGCATTTCAATCTCTTCGTTAAGTTGTTTGGCAAAATCTTCTATTGTCATTTGACCTTTATCGCCAACTCCTTGAACCCTAACTGAAACAAGATTATTACTGGCCTCTTTTTCACCTACAATTAGAAGGTATGGAATTCGTTTTAACTCATTATCCCTTATCTTTTTACCAACCTTCTCGTTGCGGTCGTCAACCAGCGTGCGAATATCGTAATTATTTAGTAAATCAGCAACTTTTTTTGCGTATTCGTTGAATTTTTCGCTAACAGGGAGAAGTACTGCCTGATCGGGTGCTAACCAAAGGGGGAATTTACCTCCTGAATGCTCAATTAATACAGCAACGAATCGTTCCATTGAACCAAAAGGTGCTCTGTGGATCATTATTGGGCGATGCTTTTTATCATCGTTGCCAATATACTCTAGTTCAAACCTTTCAGGCAGGTTGTAGTCAACCTGAATGGTGCCCAATTGCCACTTGCGACCTATGGCATCTTTCACCATAAAGTCGAGTTTTGGACCGTAGAATGCTGCTTCGCCAAGAACCGTAGTTGTTTTAAGTCCCTTCTTCTCAACAGCTTCAATAATGGCCTGCTCGGCCTTCTCCCAGTTCTCGTCACTACCTATGTACTTACCCTTGTCTTTAGGGTCGCGAAGGGATATTTGAGCAGTGAACTCCTGAAAGTTTAGCGTTTTAAATATGTAAAGCACAATATCAATAACCTTTACAAACTCTTCTTTCAGATGATCGGGGCGACAAAAAATGTGTGCATCGTCCTGAGTAAATCCTCTTACGCGGGTAAGACCATGTAACTCTCCACTTTGCTCGTAGCGATATACTGTTCCAAATTCAGCCATCCTAACAGGGAGATCTCTGTATGAGCGTGGTTTATGCTTGTAAATCTCGCAATGGTGCGGGCAGTTCATGGGTTTTAGCAGGAACTCCTCATCTTCCGATGGTGTTTTTATTGGCTGGAAGGAATCTTTCCCATACTTAGCATAGTGCCCAGAGGTAACGTAGAGGTCCTTTTGACCAATGTGAGGTGAGATTACCTGTTCGTAACCGTACCGCTTTTGTACTCTTTTGAGGAACTGCTCAAGCCTCTCACGTAGCTGAGCGCCTTTGGGCAGCCAAAGAGGAAGCCCTTGACCAACCTTTTGTGAGAATGTAAATAGTTCCAGCTCCTTCCCTATCTTTCTGTGGTCGCGTTTTTTAGCTTCCTCAAGCATTACAAGGTACTCATCGAGCATTGATTTTTTTGGGAAAGAGATGCCGTAAATTCTTGTTAGCTGCTTGTTTTTCTCATCTCCGCGCCAGTATGCACCTGCAATTGAAAGGAGTTTAAAAGCCTTAATGTATCCTGTGTCGGGAAGGTGTGGACCTCGGCAAAGGTCCGTAAAATCACCCTGCTTATAAAAAGATATCGTGCCATCTTCAAGGTCGTTGATAAGTTCAACCTTGTATGGATCACCTTTCTTAGTATAGGTCTCAAGAGCCTCCTGTTTCGATACTTCCTTTCTCTCAATGGGTTGCTTGGCTTTAACCAGCTCCTGCATTTTGGCCTCAATTTTGGGCAAATCGGAGTCGGAGATGGAATGCCCATCAAAATCAATATCATAGTAAAACCCATTCTCGATGCTTGGGCCAATGCCAAGCTTTACCCCAGGGTAAAGAATCTCGATTGCTTCGGCCATTAAATGTGCCGATGAGTGCCAATAGGCATGTTTAGCTTCCTCCTCGTCCCACTTATGAAGCTTTATGCTAGCATCTTGCTCTATGGGGCGCGATAGATCCCATAGTTCATCATTAACTGTTATTGACAGCACCTCTTTTGCTAAGCGATGCGATATGTTTTTTGCGATTTCGAGTCCACTTACTCCTTTTTCGAACTCTCTAACGCTTCCATCTGGCAAAGTAATCTTTATCATAGTATTCTATTTGAAAACGCGTGCAAAGTTAATACTTTTTAATCACACATTAAATTTTTAATCAACCATTTGTAAACAACAGAATTATAGATGTTGTTTATATATGATTGAAATGGCTGTGATGCTTATTTGCAAAATTTGTTAAGTAACATTAAGCCAGATTGTTTGATAAACCATCGGGAGGATGAATTGTTGAAATGATAAGGTATTAGGCAAAAAGTTAGTCATAAATGTTTTTTACCCTGTACTCTATTGCTATTTACGGTACTAATGCAATTTTAGAGTAAAATGTGTTAACTTGAAAGTAAATTTATTATGAGACTGGATTGAAGTCAGAAGCAGAACTTAATGCCATTCTGACTCCCAACTTCAAACCAGTCCCACAACAATAATCTTTAGTTCAACTTAATTACTGTATTCTTTTATAAAATTGTTAATTGAATCCTATTTCCTTAGTACTGCCTTGCTAAAGTAATGCTCAGGGATTGACTGATTAAACTTGATTTTTGTGATTTTAAACTCTGTACCGTCACCATGCTTCAGCATATCTTTGTAAACCATTTTTGTTGGGAACCATCTGCCATCAATGTTTTTCACTTCGCTTAATGTTGTGCGCTTTAGCAGCTGTCCGCTTTTGGCAAAAAGTTCCTCTTTAAGCGGTACGTATCGTTGGGTATCAACCCAGATTTTTCGGCTATGGTAAGTGGCATCGTCTACAAATGCAGTTAGCTCAAGTATGTAGGCCATGCGACCATCAAACTCCTCTTTACCAATTTTTTCTGCTTTATAGACTTCGGTAAGTTTTCTATCCTCCATCATATCCTCGTAGGAAAGATCTGAACCCATAACCGATTGTCGAAGCATATGACCTGAAATTTGAATGGTACGATCAGTTGAGGGGGAGTAGATCCAGAGCTGGTTGTCGAGTTTGAGCATTTTTGTTCCCTGCTCGCGAGGCGGAGAAAGGTATTCGGAGTATGATTTTTTGTCGCCAACGGAGTACGTTCTCATGGTCATGGTACGGCTATTTCTCCGTCCGTGAATGGTCATGGAAGATTCGGTTATTCTGTTCTCTGATGACATGTTATTGTCAACCCTGTCTAGTATTTGACTGGCTGTGGGTTGCGATTTGCCTATTGAGGCAAAAGAAACTAGGATAATTAGTATTAAGATTCTCATTGCTAATGTTTTTTAGTGTTTATTAAGCTTCCAATTCTTTAAAAAGCTTAGCTGTTTGTCGTTTATAAATACCTATACCCGATAGCATTGTTCCAATAACAGTAGAAATTAATCCTGGTACAAATCCAATGTAGAAATCAGGTGTTTCAATTCTTGCTCTAATGTGCGAAGGAAGCATCATTGATGAACCCTGCATCATGCCGGAGATATCGATGCCGTAGGTTTGAATAATCCAGGCAAAGAATAAACCAAAAGCAGTACCGATTACTGAGCCTACAATGCCTATTAAAATTGATTCGTAAATCATTGTGAGGTAAACATGCTTTTTCTCTTCGCCCATAGCAATTCTAATACCTACCTCGCCATAACGACGGAGGCCTCCCAGCAAACCAGCATTCCATAAAACCAATGACATGGCAAAAACAAAAACCATTGAGATGTATAACGACCAAACTTTTGTTAGGTCAACGTATTGCCCCATTGCACCCTGTTCGCTTAAACTTTTCATAGTTGGTGCAAATTCATCCTCGTCGTTTTGTTTCTCATTAAACTTTTCAGTTATTCTAACTGCTTTATCGTCGTCATAAAAGCCGTCTTTAAAAAAGCCTAATATTTCGCTGGAAGCATCATGCATGTCAAGCGCTTTTCTGGCATCCTCAATGTCAATAAGGACTCCCCCTTTGTCTATAGCTTCTGCTCCAAAATTTACTGTGCCTACAACTTTGAAGTTATACATTGACATGCTACCATGCATTGTTGAACCTATAAAAGTTACCTTATCGCCAGGATTAACCTGCAATTTTCGTGAAAACTCTTCGCTAATTATGGCCTCACCCTGATTTTGAACAAGCCGCCCCCGTGCTAAAGAACGGGAAAGGTTCAATCTCTCATCCTCTTTACTGCTTTTTGATAGTAAATCAACCCCCATGCCAACAGCTGGTCCCTGAGAGCGTGTTTCTCCATTTTCATTAGGGACATCGACAAGACCTCCAAACTGTATGCGAGGAGCCCACTCAATTCCGGGAAGATCCTCTTGCAGCTTGTTGAGTAGGTTGCTTACATCAACCAGGGCTAAATCGTTGGGTATTTGATTGGCATTCTCTGCATAGGCGCGAGTCATAACTTTTAGATGACCGTTAGAAAATTTTGCATTAACCTCAATGGTATCGCCCATAAAACCTCTTATGTAGGCATTCATTAGAACGGTGAGCATAACCCCAACGGACACGATAATTATTGGTAACCTGCTCCGGCTTTTATCCCGCAGAAGCCCTTTTATTAGGAATTTGATCATATTGTTCGTGTTAATAGTTTTTTAAACGTTAATCATTAGATCACTTTCTGTTTTTACTGTATTTTTCCTCGTAAAGCCTCAGTTGGATTCATTTTTGCTATTTTTCGTGATGGCCAGTAGCTAACAATAGTAGTGGTTAGCACAACAATTAGAACCGTAGAGACAACTAAGCCAACGCTATACACAGGGTAGAGCGTTTGGGCTATCGCCATTCCAAGTTCACTTACATCTATTGGCATGGTCCATCCTACTTTAGCTTGCCATGCAAGAAAAGGAAGCCCATATGCAGCTCCAACAAGAGCAGCTAAAATGGAATACATTGCTCCCTCTACGGTGAAAAGCCCCACAACACCTTTACGGGTGTATCCAAGTGCTATGTATGTGCCAATCTCCTTTTGTCTTCTGAAGATAGAAAGCACCATCGTATCAAAAATTGCTAGCATAGCAAGGAGAAGTAGAATGAAGTAGAATATGGTTAGGCCCGCAGATTTTGTCTTTATTAGCTCATCAACCGATTCTGTTAGCATCTTTTGAGTTTTTAAATCCCAGCCATCAATTTGTGGTCGTTCCTTTTTACTCTCTTTAAAGGTTAGAGTTGTTGCATGATCTTGTAATAGAGTTATTTCTTGTAGTTTGTTTAATGAGATATAAATTTGCCCCGTTTCAATGGCAGGAACATTGCTTGCAAAAACATCAACAATTACAGCCTCTGTGGCATCGAATGTGCCTTTTGAGTCACGCCAGCGCAAGGTGACACGATCTCCGTTTGAGATATCCATGTTTTTTGCCATCATGGCACCTACTATTGCTGGTATTCCTCCTTCTATTGTTGTATCAAGCTTTTGTGTAGGTTGACTAAAAATGTTTTGTTCAGGTCTAATTCCTTTAATTGCAACTGATTGCATTCTGCCCTGAGGGTATATGGTACCTTGAACTATTAGAATTGGCTCAATGTTTCCTTTCTCCACCTCTTCCTCAAGTTCTTTAGGAACCTGCGCATGGCTATCTGAAATTGTGAAAGGGTCGTAAGGATCGTAGTCTTGGTGCCAATACTGACCACCGCCAATTTGCCAGTTTTTCATATCGTGCTTTGCTTGCTCTTCCCATCCTATCATAACACCATTCATCCATATAATTACTACGTAAGAGAACGAAAGCACGATTACATTGAGCCAAGTGCGAAGACCTGCCCCAATGAGATTCCGGTATGCTAGTTTAATTGCTAGAAACATTGCTTTATTAGTTTAGTTTGATTTCACCTTTTCGTCCTTATCTACCTTACCGTCGAGCAGATGGATTTTTCGTTGTAGATAATTTATCACCTTATCGTCGTGAGTAGCAAATATAAATGTAGTTCCAAGCTCCTTATTGAGTTTCTCCATTGTTTGTAAAATGTTGTGCGAGTTTTTTGCATCAAGGTTAGCCGTTGGCTCGTCGGCAAGCACAAGCGATGGTTTTTTAACCATTGCCCGGGCAATAGCAACACGCTGGCATTCACCTCCAGATAGTTGTGGCGGTTTAGATTTTACCTTGTCAATTAGTCCAACCCACTCCAATGCATCCATTACCATTTTCTTACGTTCCGAAGCAGAGTAGCTAAGCAATAGAAGCGGAAACTCAACATTTTCATAAACCGTGTGCACTTGCAGCAGATTGTAACTCTGGAAGATAAATCCCATGTTCTCCTTGCGGAGCTTTGCAGCTTGCTTGGCATTTAGTTTCCCAATATAATTGTCTAGAACAACCGCTTCTCCATCCGAAGGCACATCAAGTGAGCCAATGATGTTGAGTAATGTTGTTTTACCTGATCCGCTTGGGCCAATAAGCCCAGCGAATTCACCTTTAGAGAAACTAAGATTTATGTTCTTAAGGGCAGTGAATTCACCTTTTCCCATAGGGAAACGTTTGGTGAGATTTTCGATTTTAATTATTTCCATTTTGTTATTTATTATTTTGAGCGTATTAAACGTTGACTGAACTGTTAATACCTGATTCAATAGTTACTAATTTGATTTAGGTGCTTGTGTAAAATTTTATAAGTATCATTATATGCGTTTTAAGGTTTATTAATGATTAAAAACAAACATAAACTGTATGCCCTTCCCTCCAAAAATATTATTTTGAAAATTTTGCTGAGGAAGATCAAACGTTTCTGGGTTCCAGTATGCCATTAGATGCAGTGAAATATTATTGTATTGACGTTGCCAGTTCAAAAAGCTATATATCTTTTCGTTGTCCCAACTATAGTATAGCATTGCGCTTACATTGTCAAATAAACCCATTGGGTATGAAAGGGAAAACAGCGAGAATTGGTTCGTATTTTCAAAAGCAAAAGGGTCGCTGTCAGCTGAAAAAATTAAATGTTCGTAAACAGCCAATAGGCCATTGCCAATTCCCAAGGTGTAATCAGCCCCCACATTAAGCGTGGTTTGATTGGTGAGGGTAAGAAGATCCTTTTGATTGTTTATCCATGCGCCTTCAACCCAGAAGCCAATAACCCAGTCGAACTTGGCATCGAGGCCAATCCTGTTTTCAGGTGCTTTGGAATAAGTTGGCATTATGATTTCCATATCACTTAAATCAGCTACTCTGTGATGATATGAGATTGCTGCTTCACCCAAGGGTATAGGTAGTTGTATTCTTCCGCCGAATTCGGGGTAATTGCTGTTAGTTTTTGCCCAATCCCATCCTTTGGTGTTTTCGTTTCCGTATAAGCCCCATAACCAGATGTTTGCGTTGTTTAGAAAGTAGTATTTTCCTAAAACGCCCCAAACCCCATCAGTTAGCTGTAAGGGATCACGTGGATCCATTTGGTCAAACCACATAAGTGGTCGAAGCATGTTGGCAGAGCCAAAATTTATTTTTTGTAAACCTGCTCGTATTTCGAATTGAGGAGTAGAGTAGCGAGTCCATGCTCTATAGGGCTTTATGTTTCCATCGGCTTCTGAATAGCTCTGTACGTTTCCATAGAAATTACCTGATAATTCAATATCGAACTGATGACCTTTTGAAAAATCATTGGAGTAATTTGCCTGAGGGATGTACCTGCCACCAAAAAGAATATCGTTATTCAATTGGTTGTAATTTACCCAGGATGAAAGTTGACCTTTGAATATGAGCGTATCTTTTGCTTGACCTTTTGAGAGGAATGGGCATATTGCCATTACGTAGAGTATGATTATAAGATTTTTCATTGCTACTTGTGGGGTGCTATTCCGTATGTGAAAAAATTAGAGATCTCCATTACCAGTTCCTGAGGACTACTATATAGCCTCAAGACATTTTCATCATTCATAAGCTCCATGATTTTTTGAGACATAATTAGAATAATTTCCGGTTTAAAATCGCTTCGTAACCACCCTTCGCATTGCCCTTTCTTAAAATCTTCAATAATCTCGAGCCAAACCTCGTTAGTTCTTTGTTTTATATATGTCGATACTTCAAGCTCGGGATTGTTGTAAAAATCCATAAGAAACTCCTTGCTTATATCATTAGTCCCTTCAAACTTCATCTGAAGCATTCGTTTCATTTTCTCAGAAGCAGGTATATCTTCGCTCATTAATGATTTAAAATCTATGATACTCTTGTCAATTACCATATCGAATACTGCTTTAGCAAGATCAAGTTTGTTTGAGAAGTATCTATAAAAGGTCATTTTGCTGACACCAGCCTTTTGACAAACTTCCTCGATGGTGACCCTTTTAAAACCATATCTCCAGAATAAATCCTTAGCTGTTAGCAGTATATCACTGTATTTTTTTGTTTTAACAATCATGTAATAAACATTACGTATTTCATGCAAATATACGAATAAAGTATAATATCGTTTCAAAAGTAAAATATTTTTTTAATAAAAATCTTAAATATTAATGAAGAGGTTATAAAATGTAAAATATTATTCTGGTATTAAGGAAACAATAATTAACTTGCAATTTGCACTTTGGATTCATGTTGATGCTGTCAGAACACTTAATATATTTAGGTTCGTTTGAAATAATCAATATTGATAGGATTAATCCTTTTAAAGGAATTGAAATCATATACCATTATTATTTATGCTAATTAAATTTTTTACAGAGATGAAGAATACACTAATAATTATTGCGATAATTTCAACTCACTTTCTTGGTTTTACTCAGAGTAATAAGAAAATCATAACACTTCAAGACCTTCATCAAGACGAAACCTTTAGTCAAAAATCGATTAGAGGCATAAGGAGCATGAACGATGGAGAGACATATACAGTGAATGAGCTTGGTAGTAAAATTGTAAAATACAGCTACGCCAATGGGGAGAAGGTAGAGGTGCTGTTTGATGTAGATGATTATGATAAGGATGAATTGAAAAGTTTCTCTAATTATCAAATGAGTGCTGATGAGCGTAAAATTTTGCTGGCAACCAATGTTGTTCCAATTTATAGGCACTCGTTTACAGCTTCTTACTATGTTTTTGACATGGTTAGTAAAACCGTTGAGCCCTTATCGGAGAATGGAGTTCATATGCATGCTGCCTTTTCGCCCGATGGCAATAATGTGGCTTTTGTTCGCGATAACAACATCTACATAAAAAATCTTGCCAGTAAAACTGAAAAGCAAGTGACCTTTGATGGCGAGTTTAATCATATTATTAATGGAGCAGCCGATTGGGTTTACGAGGAGGAGTTTGCGCTCAAAACCGGTTTCCATTGGAGCCCCGATGGCAGTAAAATTGCTTACTATCGATTTGACGAGAGCCAAGTTCAACTTTTCCATATGCCAATGTACATGGGGCAGCTATATCCACCAAACTACTCTTTTAAGTACCCTAAGGCAGGCGAAGGGAATGCTATAGTTTCAATTCATGTTTACGATATGGAGAGTGAGAAGACCATTCCAGTTGATATTGGATCCGAAACCGACCAGTATATTGCACGGATTAAGTGGACACCGGATCCGGAAGTGCTCAGTTTGATTCGATTGAATCGTCTTCAGAACAAAATCGATATACTGTTAGCAGATACAAAAACAGGTAAAAGCAAGATTCTTTACACTGAAAAGGATCAGCGCTACATTGAGGAGCCCAACGACAATTATCCAATATTCACCAACGATAATAAATATTTTATCATCCCCAGCCAGATGGATGGCTATAGGCATATTTACCTTTTTGATATGGAAGGGAGAATGGTTCGACAGCTAACATCCGGTGACGATGAAATAAAATCAATATACGATTATGATGCCAAAGCAAAGCGTATATACTTTAATGCGTATGATGAGAGCCCGCTAAGAACTGCTGTTAATTGGGTATCGCTTAATGGTAGGAGAAAGGGGAAACTCTCAACCCATCCTGGCACAAATACAACTGATTTTAGCAATGGATTTAAGTATTACATCCATTTTCATTCTTCGGTAAATACACCAACATTGGTTACATTGCATAATTCTAAAGGGAAGCAGATTAGAGTTTTGGAAGATAATGCTGCGCTTAAGGAAACCTTATCAGATTATAATATGCCCCAAAAAGAGTTCTTTACCTTTAACACATCCGAGGGAGTTGAGCTGAACGGCTACATGATAAAACCGCTTAACTTTGATAAAGACAAGCAGTACCCTGTTATGATGTATCAGTACAGCGGTCCAGGCTCACAGCAAGTGGTTGATAGGTATAGTGTTGGTTGGGACGAGTATTTGGCTTCGGAGGGTTACCTTGTTGTTTGCGTTGATGGCCGAGGAACCGGCGGTAGAGGAGAAGAGTTTAAGAAGATGACGTATGGACAGCTGGGCTTCTATGAGAGCATTGACCAAATTGAAGCTGGAAAATATTTGCAATCTCTGCCATACGTTAATCCTAACAGGATTGGTATTTGGGGTTGGAGCTACGGTGGCTACATGTCGTCGCTTTGCCTTTTTAAAGCCCCTGATGTGTTTAGCATGGCCATTGCTGTTGCACCCGTTACCAACTGGCGTTACTACGATACTATTTACACCGAGCGATACATGGGGTTACCTCAGGACAACCCTTCGGGATACGATGATAACTCGCCCATAAATTTTGTTGATGGGTTGGAGGGAAAACTACTGCTTGTTCACGGTAGCGGTGACGACAACGTGCATGTACAGAATGTATTTGAAATGGCAGAGGAACTGGTTCAGGCAGATAAGCAGTTTGATATGATGATATACAAGGACAGGAATCATGGCATACATGGCGGAAATACCCGTATGCACCTTTACACGCTGATGAGTAATTTTGTAAGGGAGAATCTGTAGGGAGGTTGTCGGTGGTCGGTGGTCGGTAAGTTCTTAACCTTATGGCGAGGAGGAACGACGAAGCCATCTGCTTGGTTATAAGATTGTACTTTGTTAGTAAATCCTTTTGGCTAAACACAACCATCGCGTGGCTCAGTGACCAAAGATTGAAGGTAGGATGAAAAGTTGAAAAGTGGATTTTTCTTTCATATCATTTGCTATTCTATTTCAAATTTTTATTAACTTTGCAACCGCAATTTTGCCCAGATGGTGGAATTGGTAGACACGCCAGCTTGAGGGGCTGGTGCTCGTTCTAGAGCGTGCAAGTTCGAGTCTTGTTCTGGGCAC
>JBKHAH010000085.1:0-12563 GCA_046542995.1 Bacteroidales bacterium | reverse complement strand
TAATATGCTACTTAAAGTAAAACTCTCGTCCCGTAGGGACGACATATTTTTTCCCGGGACAATAGTGATAATTAGTTTTTCTCTTCTATATCCGGGCTTTTTATTTCAGCGCTTTGCTCCTTCTTCTTAATTTTAATATTTATTTCATCCTTCTTTTTGCTATAACCAACTATGATGGTGTCGCCAACTTCAATCTCGCTCTTTATAATAACCTCGGCCAACTCATCCTCCAGATACTTTTGTATAGCACGCTTAAGCGGTCTAGCGCCATATTGCACATCGTATCCTTTCTCAGCCACATAATCCTTGGCATCATTTGTAAGGTGTATGTTGTATCCGAGATTTTGGACCCTTTCATAAAGTCCCTTAAGCTCGATATCTATAATTACATGAATGTCTTTCCGCGACAGGGCATTGAATAGTATTACATCATCCAACCTGTTAAGAAATTCGGGAGCAAAAGCTTTTTTAAGCGCTTTCTGAATAACACTCTTGGCATAATCGTTTGTAGCTTCTCCTGCATTGGTTTTAAAGCCAACACCCCGGCCAAACTCTTTTAGCTCGCGAGTCCCAATATTCGATGTCATTATAATAATGGTGTTCTTAAAATCTACCTTCCTGCCTAGGCTATCCGTTAAAACCCCCTCATCAAGAACCTGCAAAAGAATATGGAACACATCGGGGTGAGCCTTCTCAATTTCATCTAGCAGAACAACGGAGTAGGGTTTGCGGCGCACTTTCTCAGTAAGCTGGCCTCCCTCTTCGTAACCAATGTAACCTGGAGGTGCACCAACCAATCTTGACACGGAGAACTTCTCCATGTACTCGCTCATATCTATTCGTATCAGGTTATCGGTAGTGTCAAAAAGGTACTTTGCTAAAATTTTTGCTAGCTGTGTTTTACCCACGCCCGTTGGGCCAAGAAAAACGAAGGTTCCGATTGGCTTATTGGGATCTTTTAAGCCAGCTCTGTTTCGCTGTATTGATTTTACAATTTTCTGTATGGCCTCATCCTGCCCAATTACCGAGTCTTTAATCTCATCTGCCATTTTGAGCAAGCGAGTACCTTCGGCCTGGGCAATTCGTTGAACGGGAACTCCAGTCATCATGGCAACTACCTCTGCCACTTTCTCCTCATCAACAAGCTCGCGATGCTTAATAAGTTCGCGTTCCCAGCGTGCCTGCTCGTTATCCAGCTGCTCAATAAACTGTTTTTCACGATCGCGGAAACTTGCGGCAGATTCAAAATCTTGATTTTTTACAGCTTTCAACTTTTCTGCCTTTGCCTCTTCAATCTGTTTTTCGAGAAGTATAATCTTTTCGGGCACTTTAATATTTGAAATATGCACCCTTGAGCCAGCTTCATCAAGCGCATCAATGGCTTTGTCCGGCAAATGCCTGTCGGATATATACCGCATGGTTAACTTAACGCAAGCATCTATTGCTTCCGGACTGTAATGAACATTGTGGTGATCCTCGTAACGCTCCTTTATTTTATTTAGTATTTCAATGGTTTCATCGGGCGAGGTTGCTTCAACCATTACCTTTTGGAAACGACGCTCAAGAGCACCGTCCTTCTCAATATGCTCTCTGTATTCGTCAAGTGTTGTAGCGCCAATGCATTGCAATTCGCCACGTGCAAGCGATGGCTTAAGCATGTTTGCTGCATCAAGAGACCCTGTAGCTCCTCCTGCACCAACAATGGTATGTATTTCATCAATAAAAAGTATAACATTGTTAGTTTTAGAGAGCTCATTAAGTATCGCTTTCATTCGCTCTTCAAATTGCCCGCGATACTTTGTTCCTGCAACAATTGATGCCAAATCAAGCGTAACAACACGTTTGCTAAAGAGCACTCTGGACACCTTACGTTTTGCTATCCGCATAGCAAGCCCCTCGGCAATAGCCGATTTTCCAACGCCAGGCTCACCAATAAGAATGGGGTTGTTCTTTTTCCTTCGGCTAAGGATTTGCGCAATGCGCTCAATCTCTTTTTCACGCCCTACAATGGGGTCAAGCCTGTTTTCCTCAGCAGCCTTTGTTAAATCAATCCCAAAATTGTCCAGTACGGGTGTGTCGCTGGCAGGTTTACCGGCAGGTTGTTGTGGTCCACGCTGAGGCCCGCCAAAAGGTTTGTCTTCCTCCTCGTCAGAAAAATCGGCCTTAGCTTCAATAATTTCTGGCTTTAACTCTTGTCTCACGGTGTTAAAGTCTATATTGTGTTGTTCTTCAAAAAATCTTGTCACTATACTCTCCTCATCTTTAAGAATAGCCAAAAGCAGGTGTGCTGTGTTAATGGTTTCACTCTTCAATTCCCTGGCAACCAAACTGACAAGCTTCAGCACCCTTTCAGCGGACTTGAATAAAGGAAGGGTATCAGGGTCAATTTCGTAAACAGGAGCAGCACCTTTCTTTCGAACTTTACTTTCAATAATTTTTTTTGTTTCAGACAGATCTACGCCCAACTCAAGAAGCACATTTATTGCTAATCCCTCGCCATCTCTTAAAATTCCTAAAAAAATATGATCTGTGGAGATTGAAGGGTTACCAAGCCGAGCGGCTTCTTCTCTGCTGTAACTTAATACTTCCTTAATCTTATTTGAAAATTTAAATTCCATTGATAAAAACCTATTTATTTTGGTTACTAAAGTAATATACAATAACAAAAATACCAACTGAATGTTGTTGATTTGTATTCAATAGAAGAAGATTTTTTTTACACGTCTGTTTTTTTGATAGTTAAAGTTATGTTTTTATATGAATGACAGGAAAGTTAACAAACCTTAAAGTTGAAAATATGTTAATAAAATAGTGCTTTAGATTTAAATAAAAGGGAATTAATTGGTAAATTCGCTCGTTTTTAATTTGAAGATTTATTGAGTTTGTTTCAAATATTATTGTTAAATAAATATTGTTATTAAATGTCAGAAGGAGAAAGAGTTAAAGCGGTAAACATTGAAGAGGAAATGAAAACAGCCTACATTGATTATTCAATGTCGGTAATTGTTTCTCGTGCCTTACCCGATGTGCGTGATGGTTTAAAGCCTGTTCATCGTCGTGTACTGTTTGGCATGTCAGGCTTGGGCCTATACGCTGGGAAAACATATAAAAAATCTGCACGTATCGTAGGGGAGGTGCTAGGTAAGTATCACCCTCATGGCGACTCGTCTGTTTACGATGCGATGGTTAGAATGGCACAGGTTTGGTCGTTAAGGTATCCTTTAGTTGATGGGCAGGGGAACTTTGGTTCAATTGATGGTGATAGCCCTGCGGCAATGCGTTACACCGAGGCGCGTTTAATGAAAATTGCAGACGATGTTCTTGCAGATCTGGATAAGAATACCGTTGATTACGCTTTGAATTTTGATGATACCTTAGAGGAACCAAAAGTGCTCCCAACCAGAATACCGGTACTTCTAGTGAATGGAACTTCTGGTATTGCAGTTGGAATGGCAACTAATATGCCCCCTCACAACCTTTCAGAGGTTGTTGATGCAACCTGCGCTTATATTGATAACCCAGATATTGACATTGAAGAACTAATAACATACCTGAATGGACCAGATTTTCCTACAGGCGCTATTATCTACGGTATTCAAGGTATTAAGGATGCCTATAGAACAGGGAAGGGGCGAGTAGTTATTCGCTCGGCAACAGAAATTGAGCAAACCGATTCTGGTAGAGGGAAAATAATTGTTACCGAAACACCCTATATGGTTAATAAGGCTGATATGATTAAGAAGATAGCCGACCTTATTAACGAGAAGAAGATTGAAGGGATTAGCTACATTAATGATGAGTCAGACAGGCACGGTACAAGGATTGTAATAATTCTTAAAAAAGAAGCTGTTGCGAATGTTGTGCTAAACAATCTGTTTAAACAGTCATCCTTACAGTCAACGTTCTCAATAAACAATATTGCGCTTGTTGATGGAAGACCCAGATTGCTAAATCTTAAAGATCTAATTAGCAAGTTTGTTGAACATCGCCATGATGTTATTTTAAGGCGCACGAAGTACGAGTTAGATCAAGCGGAGAAGCGGGCACATATTCTTGAAGGTCTTCTAATTGCCATAGATAATATTGACGAGGTAATAAAAATTATTCGTGCTGCACAAACACCCGATCAGGCTAGGGAAGAGTTAATGGAGCGTTTTAGACTTTCAGATGCTCAGTCGCGCGCCATTATTGATATGCGATTGCGCAGCCTAACGGGTCTGGAGCGCGATAAGGTGAAAGAGGAACATGCAGATCTTCTTAAGCTTATTGATTACTACAATAGTGTGCTTCAGGATGAGGTCCTTCAGATGAAGATTATTAAGGATGAGCTAATTGAGGTAAAGCAAAAGTATGGCGATGAAAGAAGAACAAAGATAGTACCCGATGAAGGAGAATTTAATCCGGAAGACTTCTATGCTGATGAGGATGTTGTAATAACCATATCGCATCTAGGCTACATAAAACGTACGCCGCTTACAGAGTACCGTTTGCAGGCAAGAGGTGGAGTTGGTACAAAAGGAACCACAACCCGTGATGAGGACTTTATTGAGCACCTCTTTGTGGCATCAATGCATAACACAATGCTGTTCTTTACCAAAAATGGAAAGTGTTTTTGGCTAAAAGTTTATGAAATTCCGGAAGGAACTAAATCATCAAAAGGAAGAGCAATACAGAATTTAATAAACATCGAGCCTGAAGATAGGGTAATGGCCTATATCAACGTTAAAAACTTGAACGATCCAGAATATGTGAGTAATAATTTCATCACTCTGTGTACAAAGAAGGGCATTATCAAGAAAACTTCGCTTGAAGCATATAGCCGTCCGCGACAAAATGGGGTAATCGCAATTACTGTTAAAGATGGTGACGAGCTGCTTGAAGCGTGCCTAACTAATGGCAATTCACATATCCTGTTGGCTGCTAGAGAAGGGAAGGCTATTCGATTCCCCGAGAACTTGGTTAGAGCCATAGGAAGAAAGGGTTCAGGAGTTAGAGGAATATCTATAGGAGAGAATGATGAGGTGGTTGGCATGGTTTGTGTTAACAATAACGAAAAGGTTGATATTCTTGTGGTTTCTGAAAAAGGATACGGCAAACGTTCTGACATTGATGGTTACAGAATTACAAACAGAGGAGGAAAAGGTGTAAAAACCATAAATATTACAGAGAAAACCGGTAAGCTTATCTCTGTGAAAGGGGTAACCGATAACGATGACTTAATGATCATCAATAGAAGCGGAATAACCATAAGGGTTTCAGTAGATAAGATACGGTTGGCAGGTAGAGCCACTCAGGGGGTGAGGCTAATAAACCTTAGGAATGGCGACACCATTGCAGCTGTAACTCAAGTAGAATCCAATAGCGATGAAATTGAATCGCAGGACATACCAGATGCTGACATAGCTAAATCGGAGGATTAGACAGCTTTAGCATCACATGAAATAAATAGTAAATAATAATAACACAAAATTTTTAAAAATGAGACGAATAATCTTGTTATTAACTTTAGTGCTGGTTACAAGCAGTACTATTTTTGCGCAAACATCTACCCAAATTGATTTTGATAGATTAAAAAAACAGGTAGAGAAGAGTAACTCTAATATTGAGCATCATCGCAGGGGTGAAAGGTTCAGAACCTGGCTAAAGAGAGGTGATCTAATGCACGAGGTTTACAACTCCATGCTCCTTGAGGCAACTACTGGCTTGCACATTAATGAGTTTGAGCTAATTATTGGTAAGCCTAATGCCAAAAGCGAAGAAGAGGTTGACGGCGAAAAGGTTGTTAAGTACGAAATGGATAGGGTAAATTTCTATTTTAAAAACGACCTTTTAGAGTCATGGGAGTTTACTGATGAAATTGTAGAAGAACCTCTTCAGAAAGCCTATGATAGCTACATGAAGGCCAGAGAACTTGATACCAAGGGAAGGGCAGAAGATAGAATCAAAGAAGGGCTGACCAATTTAAAGTACAGCATCATTGGAAAAGCATCTAACTGCTATGCAATGGAAGACTTCGATTGCTCTTTTAAAAATTTCGCCAAGGCTGTTGAAATAGGAGAGGATCCTTTAGTTAATCAGGTAGATACGGTTGTTCTCTTTTATGCTGGGTTATCTGCACAGCTTAACGATAAGCTTGAAGAGGCCATTAAATTTTATGAAAAATCGTTGGAGTACGATTTTACTTCCAAAGGAAACGTTTACTACAATATTTATGAAGCATATGTAAACCTTGAGAAGGATGATAAGGCAGTTGAGTATTTGGAAGAAGGATTTTTGGAGCATCCAAAAAATCAGAATATACTTTACGGACTAATTAACCACTATTTAACCAGAGGTGAGGATCCCGATATTGTGCTTGAATATATTAAAAAGGCACAGGATACGGATCCAGATGACCAAACTCTTTATTTTGCAGAGGGAACACTTCATGATAAACTTGAAAATCCTGAGAAAGCAGAGGAAGCTTATAAGAAAGCTATTGATCTAGACCCAGAATTTTTCGATGCGTTATTTAACCTTGGTGCGCTTTATTTCAATAATGGGGTATCCTTAATAGAGGAAGCGAATAAAGTACCTGCCAAAGAGACTGAAAAGTATGATGAATTAGTTGAGAAATCAGCTGAAGAGTTTAAAGCTAGTATTCCATACATGGAGAAAGCTTACGAGGTAAACCCAGAACATAAAGGAACAATAGAAACCTTAAGGAATCTATACTTTAGGTTTAGGAACCAAAGCGATGAGATTCAGGAGAAGCTTGATGAGATTAATGAGGTATGGTCAAACATGGAGTAGTTTAGATCATGTAGAAAGGGGATTGAATCCCCTTTCTTAAACAAACATCTATTTAACATAATATGGATTATAAGACATTCATGTTTGTATTTATTTTTATTAACAAAATAACAATATATGCATTATGTTATGGGAAATTTTACAATATTTGAAGTCACCAAATAAGCATAACAAAACGCTATACAATGAACAAGAAAAAGCTGGTAATCAGCTACAAAAACCTAAGCACCGACCTTACTGGGATGCTAAAGAAAAAATATCCTTTTGGATACCAGGATTATGTTATTAAAGTTACAAAACCTAATGGCGATTATTTTTACGCAGTTACGCTCGATACCGATGATGCCAGCTACCTTGTAAAGGTTAACGTAAAGATTGATACCAGGCCAAAAGATGAGGATGATGAGAAAGGTTTTTTTAGCGATTCTGACAGCATTGGCAATGAGAACGATACCTTTCCTGATAGTGCAGATGAAGACGACGAATACTCAGATGACTAGCTCAGAGCCTCTAGTTTTAAGTTAGGTCGGCCCTTTCTAAAACCAATTACCCTGCATTTTATGCAATCACCATTATTTATGTTAACTAGCGTGTCGTCAGGAACAGGTACTCCACACTTCTTGTTACAGGAATCATGAACCACAAGAATTCTTGTTCCACTACTGCTGTTGTACTCAACAGTTGATACGTTGAACCTATAGATACCACCCATTTTATAAAAGGGATTCTTAGGTTCAACCTTCAACTCTCCTGAACTGCGTATGCCATAGACTTTGCACGGAACACTATCGCCAACAGTAATGCCGTAGTGTTCATAATATTTCACCTTAATTAAAGTTGCAATATCTTTATATTTAAGTACATAACACTCTTCATCTTTACTATTAATTGAGATATCTTCAACAAGAAAATTTAACTCCCTTCCAATAAATGATGACCATTCTTGCTCCTTTCGCCTATTTGCAGAATCTTGAAGCTGAGGGATCCCTTTTTTAATCCTATCAACCACTAAATCAACATATTGTTGATTGTTCTTATTGTAACTTCTCTCCCATTCTACCGGTATACTGTTCTCAAAGCAATCCTTTACAATTAGCTGCGATACACCTCCACTCTCAATAAAATCGACTACCTTAAAGGAGTACGTTTCTCCTTCAGTATAAACAGGATGCTTGGGTTCAAGAAAAACCTTCCCTGTGCAATTGACTTTATCAACCCTGCATTTAATTGTTTTATTGGGTTCAATACCATAATGTTTGTATGTATCAACCGGGAGCATTAATCTTCTGCCCGACTGGTGGCGAATCAGGAAAAAATCACCCTCTTCAGGCAAAAAAACCTGCTTTATTACCGTGAATTTATATGTTTTGCCCTCAGTAAATTTCATATCTACAAAAAGTTACCCTTTTCATAATAAATGGCTTAACCAATTTTTTAGACGATTTTACAAGCCATAAGATGATGATTATAAAAACATTAGTTCATTATAATTTAAGCAAATGTTTGCATATATTTTTTGCTAGGGCTGGTCCGCTGTAGATAAACCCCGTATATATTTGAATCAATGTTGCTCCTGCTTTAATCATTTCAATTGCATCGGCTGGGGTCATAATGCCACCAACCCCTATAATGGGCAATCTTCCATTGGTTTGCTGGGCAATTAGCCGAATAACTTCAATTGATCGATATTTAAGTGGTTTGCCGCTTAAACCGCCATTTCCAATGTTTTCAATAATCTGCTCATCAGTTTTAAGGCCCAACCTGCTGGTAGTTGTATTTGTGGCAATAAATCCATCCAGCCCCATATCTATGGCCAGATTTACATTGCTTTGCAGCTGATCATTTGTTAAATCGGGCGAAACCTTCAGTAGAATTGGCTTATATTTTTTTTGACTATATCTGTATGTGACCAAAACATCCAGGATTCTTCTTAAACTGTCCGTATTTTGGAGATCTTTTAGGTTTGTTACATTGGGGCAGCTAACATTAACAGCAAAGTAATCAACGCTACTATATAGCTGTTTAAAGCAATACAAGTAATCCTCATGAGCATTCTCATTGGGTGTAAGGGTATTCTTGCCAATATTGCCACCCAAAACAACATTCGCCCTTGAATACCTCTCTAAACGCTTTTTTGCGTGAGCTACACCTTTATTATTAAATCCCATCCTGTTTATAATGGCCTTATCTTTTGTAAGCCTAAACGATCGTGGTTTAGGGTTGCCAGGTTGTGGCTTGGGTGTAACTGAACCTATCTCGATAAAACTAAAGCCAAAGGCACTTAACTCATTAAAATAATCGGCGTTTTTATCAAATCCAGCTGCTAAACCTATGGGGTTGCGGAACTTTAAGCCAAACACCTCCCGCTCAAGTGAGGAATCCTCTATTGAATATAGCCCTTTGATTAGGATCTTAATTCCTGGAATAAATAGTAGTGTTTTAAGAGATTTTACAACTAGCCCATGAACGGTTTCGGGTTTAAGAAGAAAAAGAATGGGCCTGACAAAGTGCTTATACATTTTTTATTGCAAAAATACATCTTTGAAAAATTCAGGGCAAGTAAATATTACTATTCCGGTATGTATTCTTTAAATGTTTTGTCGTTGTAAAATACAAGCACTCTCTCAATGCTTTTTTCGGATAAGGGATTCTCAGAGGGTTTAGGGTTTTTAGCAACTTTATCTTGCTGATCATTAGCAGCTGGTTCCATTTTCTCGTTAATGGTATCAAAAATGCTGGTTTGCACCACCTGCCTATACATGCTTCCGTTCCCAAGTAGCAGCCAATCTGGATTAACGCGGGGTATTTTCTTTAGTATATTCGATATCATATCAAAGGAAGGCTTATTTCTACCTGAAAGGATATGAGATATGGAGCTGCGCTGAACTCCTATTAGCTCAGCAAATTTCGAGGGATGCACACCTTCTCTTTCTATTAACTGCTGTAAACGCTTTTCCATTGATGCTTATTTTGGATGTTACAAATGTACTAAACTAAATTTACATATGAAAACGTATGAAATTTACATATAGCAACTCCGTATGTTTACATGTGTATATTGCGGGTGCGGGCTAACTTTACGCTTACCCGACTCATGCTTCTAGGTTATAAGTCGAAAAGCCGCGCCATAAAGTGACTGTAAGAGGCTATTTTAATGGGTATTGGTGAGGATTGGCATAACTTGGCTATACGTTGCCATACTATACCTAATTGTACACTGTAAGAGCATGGTAAACCGCAGCGCACGCTTTTAATTAAGATTTAAACCACAGCAAAAAGAAAGTTAAAGAATATATTATACTGATACTTCATGTATGTAATGTATAATATTGGTATACAATGTAATATCATGCATTTCATAACGCTCTAGGCGACTTTATTGAGTATAGGCCTAAAATTGATTATACTATATGTTTAACAAAACGCCATAATAAATTGGTAATAAGTATAATATAAAGTTTGAATTGATTTGTTTGACGCATCAATTAAAGTCGTCTTTTGGGGTGCCTCCGAGTCGTTGTGATAAGATGTGAGACGCGCCCAATTAATAGTCACATTTGTAAACTAAAGGTATTTGGGTTGATATGTAATGTAATTTTGATGTTGTGCTCAACTACAACACCGTAAATTTTTAGTTAATATCAGCTTTACTCGTATTTTAGGGTGGTATGGATCTTTATCTGCTGAAAGGGAGTCTATTTGGTTTAAGCGATAAGTTAAATTTAGAATAGTGAGTATTTTATATTGCTAAATTTATTTAGAGGAAGGAAATGGTCTCGTATATAATAATATGATTCATTAAGTTTAACTTGTTCAATCGGATAAACCAGGCTAAATAACGAGATTAAGACCATAGTGTCGCTTACTCTTTCAATGCTTCCAATATTATCCGATGCTTAAGTTTTAAGACCTTATAGCCTTAGTTCGAAATAAGTCATATCATAAATTGTAGCGCCTTTGCCAACCCTATTTTTTCCGCAGAGGAAAAATAAAAAACTTTGTGCACTTTGCGACTATTACCTCAAGGCATATAATTTGTTACTTAGACCATCCCTACACACTTTACAAGGGTAATGAGTTGTCATTGATCCCTCTGTGTTTAAAAATCTTATGTCGAACCCTGGTTTACAGTTACTCTAAAGGGTCATGATAGTATCCGCATATTTTTGCATGGACAAGCCTAAGCGCAAAACGACTAAGTCAAACTCGATTTTCTCACAGAAGCACAAACCACCTCTGCGCTTCATTGGCAGAAAAAAGTCAATGTTTACACATGTAAACTTACGTATTTTTTTTGATATTTTAGTAGGAAGTTTGGGCTTGTTGAAATTCTACGTAATACCTTACATTAACCTTAGAGATAATGTAGGGTGAAAAGATTTTCCAAAAAAAGCAAACAACGCTACTTAACATAATTAAATGCTGAAAAGTGCTAAATAAAGGAAACAGCAGATCTATAAGCCGGGTTCTGTCCATAGGCAAAGCCTAGGTTTCTACCATTTATCTCGGCTTGCTGTTGCCAGCAAGCTCTAGCGACCTACCCCTTGCAACTTTTGCAAAGCAAAACCGGAACGAGCAGCTCCGTGATTGTGGCTAACCACAATGATTGCAATGTACATGGTCTTGCACTCCATAAGGCGTACGGCATCCGATGTCGCCATCGGATCCGGTGAGCTCTTACCTCACCTTTTCACCCTTATCCGCCCGAAGGCGGACGGTTATTTTCTGTTACGCTACTATACCCTCGCGAGTATCTTCCAGTTAGGAAGTATGGTGCTCTGTAGTGCCCGGACTTTCCTCAGCATCTTGAAAGATGATGCGATAGAACGATCTGCTGTATATTTTTAATGATATTATCTTCTAATAAACACCATGGTTGCACCATAGCCATACTCTTTGAATGATGCATCCTGAAATTTTAACTTTGGATAATTTTTCTGTAGCTCCTTTCTCACCTCATGCTTAAGCTTCCCATTGCCAACGCCATGGATAAAAACCATCTTTTGTGTTTTACCATTAATTGCTCCTTCAAGGGCTACCTTAAATCTAGCTAGTTGAATTTCAATAATTTGCCCAGGCGTATAATCACTTGGATTGTCAACCAGTTCGTGTATATGCAAATCAACCTCCTCTATTTCAGGTTGTTTTGTTTCGGTTTTTCTAATCACTTTTGGAGCTGATTCTTTCTCTCTTATAACCTCCTCTATATTCTTGCTTGTCAAAGACTTAATAAGCTCATCCTTTTTACTATCGACAATAGTATATAACAGAGCCTTCTCCTCAAAATAATCATTATCTACAAAGCTTCCAGGTTTAAAGAATTTTGTAGGATTCAGCTTTAGGTCGTAAAACTCCGGTTGCTGTGCTACGAAGCTTCTGTTTTTAAAAAATAACGACTGAATATTCAGGGTAACATCCTCATTAAGCTCCTCACGCTTAAACTCAACAACAGGCTCCTTGGTATCTGGATACAAAAATCCGGATCTTAAAGGAGCAACTAGGCCCTCTTCCCATTTAGAAAGCGAATAAAAAACCCTGTATGGACTATCATTAATAATAAATAGATCGTGGTCAGAATCAACAATATTACCTTGATTTTTAGGTACAAAAGCAAGGTGTAATCCAAGCAATTCACCATCAGAATCTTCTTCATCTTCAGTATCAGAAAAGTTGTAATCAGTCGGATCAGCTATATCTTCCTCATAGTTTACAGCTTCACTTCCCTCGTGTTCTGGTTCATTCTCTGCAAACTTATCATTGCTATGCATAAC
>JBKHAH010000084.1:0-12624 GCA_046542995.1 Bacteroidales bacterium | reverse complement strand
TAATAATAAATATATACTTTAATATGAGTTATTGGATACCCCTAAATAATAGGGAGCTTAAAAGATGGACAGAAAGTAAATTCAAACACTAAACCTCACTGTATCATAATGTAGGGATCAGATTGTAATTAATTCAAAATGAACTCTGCCAGCGTTGAAAGCAGATAGTTATTAACTACAGGCTTAGAAACGTAAGCGTTGCATCCAGCATCGATGCATTTTTTCTTATCGCCCGCCATAGCGTATGCCGTTAGGGCAATAATGGGAATATCAATATTCATTGAGCGAATGATACCGGTTGCCTCTATTCCATCCATAATGGGCATCTTAATATCCATAAGGATTAAGGTAATATTAGGATTTAATCCTACTTGCTCAACAGCTTCGACACCATTCCTGGCATGTATTATCTTTGCCTTCGTTTCTTCAAGCAAATCATTTATAAAGATGAAGTTTGCTTGCTCATCCTCAACTACGAGTATCGTGGCATTGGAAAAGTCATAGTTAGTAATCTTATCCTCTCTGCTCCTAAGGTTTGGTGCTGCTATCGGTTTGTAAGGAATTGAGAAAAAGAACCGTGCTCCTTTCCCAAGTTCCGACTCAACTCCGATTGTTCCGCCAAGTATCTTAACAAAAGCTTTACATATTGATAAACCTAACCCCGTTCCGCTATGATACTTATCAGGCACTAATTCTGCTTGCCTAAACCTTTCAAAAATAGCATGATGATTCTTGGGTGCAATTCCTGACCCTGTATCCTCAACAAAGAAATTCATCATGTTATCCTTTACTTGATACCCCACTTTGATTGTACCATTATGGGTAAACTTAATTGCATTGCTAACAAGGTTATTTAGAATCTGTTGTAATTTAGCCTCATCGGTAAAGACTACCAGCTGATTATTAAATTCGGGCAACAGAATGATCCGGTTATTCTTATTCTTGGCATTATGCTCAAATATTGATTTTGTGGTTTTAAGAAGTTGATTAACTTGGGTTTGACTCTCATTGTAAGTGACCTGTCCCGTTTCAATTTTGGAAATATCAAGCACATCGTTAATTATTCCGAGCAGCTGGTTACAGGATACGTTAAGAACCTCGGCGTAAAGTTTCTGTTTCTCCTTAGCAAGGTTTGGTTTAAGGAGAATATCTGAGAAACCAATAATGGCATTCATTGGTGTACGTATCTCGTGGCTCATATTAGCCAGAAAAGCAGACTTTAACTCGTCACTCTCCTGCGCTTTGTTCCTTGCCTCTTTAAGGTCACTATTGATTTGCTTAATTCTTAGGTTCGACTCATTGAGCTCCTCGTTAAGTGCCAGATATTCCTCATTCTGCTCCTTTAGCTCTCTCTGGCTCTCGCGAAGCTTGCTGTTTATCTCTTCCAGCTCCTCATTCAGCGCAAGGTACTCCTCGTTCTGCTCTTTCAGCTTCTGCTGATTATGCTCCAGAGCATGCTCCCATTGCTTGCGTTCAGATATATCAATATGAATACCGTACATCATAAGTGGCGAACCATCTTCAGCCCATTCGGTAACCTTCCCCCTATCGTTAATCCAAACCCAATGGCCATCCTTATGCATCATTCTAAACTCGCTCACGTAGAAATCTGTCTCATTACGGAAATGCTTTTCAAGTAACACAGTGGCTTTTTCAAGATCATCGGGATGAACCATTTTTTTCCAATCATCAATGGTCTCGGGCTTAATCTCTTCCAAAGAATATCCAACAATTTCCGCCCAACGTTCACTAACAATTATACTGCCTGTTTTCACATTCCACTCCCATGGCCCCACATTTGTCCCCTCAATAATGTTTGAAAGCCTGATTCGTTCAGCACGAAGCTGATTTTCGATGTGTGCCAGCTCTGAAATATCCTGCACATTGGAAATTTGGTACTGTCTTCTGGTGTCATGGTCCGTAATGGAGGTCATACTGACAAGCACGGGGAAGGTGGCACCGTCCTTTTTAACGTGCATTGTTTCAAAAACATAGTAACCATCAGTAATCGCCTTCTCAATCTCTTTATCAACATTACCAATATGGGTTGGAGCAATTATTGTATCAATGGGTTTACCTTTTAGCTCGCTTACTGTATATCCATGCATTTGGGCAAATGCAGGGTTCATAAGCTCCAGCCTTCTGCTGGTAGCATCGCCTATGGTAATCCCTGTTTGTGTTGAAAGGAATATTGTTTCCCAGCGCCTTAACTGCTCCTCAGCTCTCTTCCGCTCATCGATATCAATAATAGTACCTACATGGGCTTTAAAGTTTCCATACTCATCTATAATAACTTCAAATTGGGAAAGTACCCAGAATGGTCTCCCATGCTTTTGCACCCTAAACTCAGTAATAAAATTTTTGCCAGTGCTTACATGCTTGTTCCACAGTGATTGAACAAGGCTAACATCCTTCTCGTAAACTACATTTATAAACTTACTCCCTGTAACTGTGTTGCAATCTACGCCAACTATATCGCACCAACGGGAGTTAGCAAACTCAACCTCACCAGTACCTTTTACTTTGCATATCCCTGTTGGTGATGATTGGGCTATATCACGAAAGAGTGTTTCGCTTTTTCGAAGTGCTTCAACGGAATGTGTCTTAACCTCCTGATCGTGTAGAATTTTTCCAATAAGCAGAGTGGCAAGCGGATAGAATACAATAATTTCAATTCCAATAGACTTAATCACTGCTAACGCCGATTCTAACGGAAGCAGGAAAGAAAGTGCCAGCATTACAAAATGAACAAGCAAACCAAAGCCTAGCAAAAAAAGGGTGGAAATTCGTCTGTTCCTTCTCTTTCTACGGTAATGATAAATAATTCCAATAGCCGCTGAAGAGACAATCACCGAAACCCCCATTAGTGCGCCAATACCGCCCTGAAAAATTCTAAAGATTAGAGCCATTGATGCTGAAATGGCAGCAGCAACGGGACCAAAGAAAAGGCCGCAAAGGCTTATGACCACTGACCTGCCATCGAATACCAACCCAACATCAAAAACCAAAGGGTTAAGCATTCCAAGCATTGCAACTATACCAAAAAGTGCACCTTGAAGAATGGAACCGACAAGTTTTCCACTGCTCCACCGACTATAAATAAACCCCGAAACGATGCTCAGGGCGACAAGTACGGATAGGTTATATATAAGTTCAACTACAAACACTGTAAAATTTACTCCTACTGACTATATAACACAAGAAGTTATAAAATGATGGAACCAACGTCTGTAAAGTTAACCAGTTTTCAATTTTGTAATAATAAACTTATGGTGATTTATCGCATCATTAATTAAAAAAAAAGGCGATGCCTTGTATTTAAACACAACGCATCGCCTTAAATATTAATTAAGTATTGATTGTTTACTTCAACCACTTATCCAACCATCCAAAAAACTCTCGCTGCCAAACAACGGCATTCTGGGGTTTTACTACAAAGTGGGTTTCATCGGGGAATACAAGTAAACGGCTTGGCACATCAAGTAATTGCGCTGAATTGAAAGCCTGTAACCCTTCGGAGTATGCAATCCTATAATCGTGCTCACCCACAATTACCATGATTGGTGTATCCCAATTCTGAACTAATTTATGCGGACTGTTAGCATAGGAACGTTGTGCAACCTTGTTGGATTTATCCCAGTATGGTCCACCAAAATCGTGATTGGGGAAGAATGTTTCCTCGGTAGCACCATAAAAGCTCTCAAAATTGAACATTCCGTTGTGGGAAATAAAAGCCTTAAACCTATTCTGATGAATCCCTGCAAGGTAGTAAACAGAGTAGCCCCCGTAGCTTGCACCCACTGCACCAAGTCTATCTGCATCAACCCAAGGCTCCTTCTTCACATTATCAATGGCGCTAAGGTAATCCTTAATATTTTGTCCGCTATAATCACCAGAAATTTGCTCGTTCCACTCTTGTCCGAATGATGGTAACCCACGACGGTTGGGTGCAACAATTACATAATCGTGTGCAGCCATGATCTGGAAGTTCCAGCGATAGCTAAAAAACTGGCTTACTGCGCTCTGCGGTCCGCCCTGGCAGTATAGTAATGCTGGATACTCCTTACTCTCATCAAAATTTGGAGGAAGAATAACCCAAACCAACATCTCCTTGCCATCGGTAGTTTTTACCCAGCGTTGGGTAGGCTCACCCATTTGGATATTATCATATATATGCTGATTTATAAATGACAATTGGGTTTCCTCCTTAGTCTCAGGATTAATTGTGAAGAGTTCAGGAGCCATGCTCATGCTCATCTTCTGAGCCACAAGAGTCCCTTTAGCTGGTGCAACCCAGATATAATTATGCCAGCCATCGGTCATCTTCTCAATTTCACGGGTCTCTAATTGTATCTTATAAATCTGGTATGTTGCCTCTTCTCCGCTGGTAAAAAGAATCTTTGTGCCGCATCCGCTCCACGAAATATTTCCTGCATTCATATCAACACCCTCTGTTAAGTATGTTTTGTCGCCCGTTTCTATATCCATAACGAACAGACGCTGCTTATCGCTCTCGTATCCGGGTGTTTCCATGCTTTGCCAGGCCAACCTCTTACCATCTGGCGAGAATGCAGGGTACTTATCGTATCCCATCATGCCCTCGGTCATATTGGTGGTAGTACCATCCTCTACATTGTAAAAGTAGATATCGGAATTGGTGGTTAATGCGAATTCTTTTCCGGTGTACTTTTTGCTTACATAGGCAATAATTTTACCACATGGACTCCAGGTTACATCACCATCGCTAAAGTATGGTGACATTGGAGCATCAAAAGGTTCACCTTCCATAATATCCTTTCCTTCTCCCACACTACCATCGTTATATGAGGCTACAAAAATATGCCTATAGCTGCCATCGCGCCAGTAGTTCCAGTGGCGATACATTAAATCGTCAATAATACGCACGTTGGCTTTGGGCATGTCGGGGTGCAGGTCCTGGGTGGTCTTCTTAATCTGCACATTCTTTGTGTATAATATTCTATTGCCCTTGGGCGCGTATGCAAACGAACTAATCCCCTCATCAATATCGGTAACCTGCTTCAGGTTTGTACCATTGGGGTTCATCTCCCAAAGTTGGGCTGACCCGCTGCGGTTAGAAAGAAAGCCAATTTTATTACCATCGGGGCGCCACTGGGGGCTGTAGTCGTTGGTGGCATTATCGGTTAGTTCCGTGGGGTCGCCACCATTTACGGGAATGGTAAAAATGTTGGTTACACCCCGATTTTCGTCCATGGAGTAGCGCGTAACGGTATATACAACTGTTTTCGCATCGGGCGATACCTGTGCGCCACCTAGCCTGCCAAATTTCCATAAGATTTCGGGAGTTAACACTCCATTGGCCTTCTCCTCTGCAGTTAGCTCAATATCGGGAGTAATGGGCTCTGTTTTCTTGTTATTGTCAGTACTCTGACATGACCAAAGCGTGGAGGCTAATGCCATAATAAAGATGATTTTTAGTTTTTGCATAGCAATTAATTTGTTAGGATGATTTATAGTTTTACAATAACTACATGTATAATAAGATGTATCAATTTCACTAAAATTCTCTGAGCGTTTCGTGTACCCCTTTGTGAATTTCGTACCAAAAGTTCAGGGCTGCTTCCTTCCTATCCTTATCAAACCGTGTTATCCAATCAGCTAACTCAGCTGAGTCATCGCCATCCTCATTACGCTTCTTTTTTAGAAAGAGATGGATAAAATCGATGCTGCGCTCGCTCTCCCAAAAAACAGAGGCATTGCGGCTATTTATTCTGCTGGCAGTAAGCTTAAGCGATTTGAGGAACTCGTCTTTTACCCCAAAGAGCTCTCCCACAACATCTGGCATTATATCCTCTGCCCATGCTCTGTGAAAACGGCATATCCCCAAGTTGTCAAGCATTAGCTCTTTTACCATACGGCGTGCATTCTCTCTGCCCAACTCGCGTGGTGGAATAAACTCCTTACCATAATTCATGTAGTACTTACCCATTATCGCCATTGGCGAAAGCGCTCCGGGAGTCCAGTATTGGTTTGGAACAATCCAGCCCTGACGGGCAAAGGCTGTGTAAACAAACTTGTCGAGAATATTCTTACCCTTCCTTCGGGCGAGATGCCTGCCATATTTCCGAGCACCTTTAGATAGGTCAACCGTTCCATTCTCCTTCACCATTTGGTCAAGCAGCGCCACACCTATCTTAGCATTGTGCATGGAGTCCTCTACAACCCTAAAACCTTCGGTTTTAAAAACTGGAACATCCTTTACTCCTAATTCTTCTGGTTTTATGATGCCTTCAACCATACACTCCATTAGCCACGATAAGATTCCGCCCACCGAAATAGCATCAAAGCCCAGCGAATCAGCATGATGATTTAGGAGTTCTGCTGCCCTCTGGTCGAATATACCACAAAGCGGCCCCATGGTTTGATACGGCTCATAATCTTTCTTAAACTTACCGTTCATCTTTTTACAGACGGCTGCACAAGGTTCGCCACAAGTTTTCTGCTGCTTCTTTTGAATGGTTTCCTCATTAAACTGCTTTAGGTAATGGTCAACCACAAAATCTTTATGAATCTTTAGCCTTTCATCCTGAGTCATGTATATGCTCCTGTAGTTAAAGGCAATAATCCGTTCCTGAACCGTTGCAAAATTAACTCCAAAAGTACCACCTGTATCAAAATTAGGGTCGAACCTATACTTGGTGGTAACCTCAATATCTTTGGCAGCCAACTTCTTATCGTACTTATCCTGAAACCATTCGTCGGCCACTTTACGGTCACGGAAATCCTCATCAATATGGGTACCTCCGTATATTATGCCAATTATTCCATGCTCCTGAAGGAGCTTTGTGCCAAAGCCACCGCGCCCGGCCCAGGTATCAACATAAGTAATCTCGCCTTTACGGATAGGTGCTGATGCAATACCTCCAAAATCAGTAAACATGGAGGCAGGGCCAGTAGCCAAAACCCTGGGGTTATACTCATACCTATGGCCAAAATGCTCAAAAGCCTTCTCCATAACAGCATAAACACCGCCTCTCCCCGAGTTCCATATTTCACGCCGCCTAACTGGTAGTAATTCCAACTCCACATCCTCGCCATGGTTACGGTTAAGATATAATATAGATGGGGTATAGGTTTTTCCTACTATACTAATCATGTTAACCCCTAAATTATCAAAAATTAAACCAGCACCGCCCATTGAGGAGATATATACGCCGTGCCAGCAAGGGGATTTACCAGTAAATACCAATCTGTTAGAGCCAGGGAATATTGACCCTGCAAGCAATCCAACCCCAATATTTAGGCTATTGTGTTTATGAGCAAGATGGATTCCCAAATCAACCGGACCGAAAAAATCGCCCACCCTATACCTGTTTAACTTAATAAATGAGTTTGAAGCATCTATCATCAAAACTTTTAAACTTGCATCCTTCTTTGGCATAGGGCATTCTGTTTACATGAATCAAAGCAATACAAAAATACATTTTTTTGGGCTGATTAAGGGGGAAGTAGGCAGGCTTTTATAAAAAAATTGTTTAGGGCTACATTGTACAGTCGCTAACTTACTATATTTGTAAGTGTAGAGGAAACTATAACTTTTAAACAGATGATAACTAACACCACTACATTTGGTTTACTCCCTGATGGAAGAGAAGCCAAACTATTTACTTTTAAAACTCCCAACGGACTGTCAGTCAGCATATCTAACTATGGAGGCATTATTACATCTATTAAAGCACCAGATAAACAAGGCGATACTGATGAAATTTGCGCAGGCTTTTCAAATCTTGACGATTACCTGAAAGGTCATCCGCATTTTGGAGTAATTGTTGGTCGCTATGCTAACCGAATTTCGAAAGGTAGATTTACCATAAACGGAAAGGTTTATACTCTACCCATTAACAATGGACCAAACCACCTTCATGGGGGAGACAATGGATTTCACACAAAACTTTGGGATTACAAAACAGAAAAGCATGAGGCTTTTGCAAACGTAATCCTATCATATAAAAGTGTGCATTTAGAGGCAGGTTACCCCGGAAATATTGAGGTAACCGTAATCTACTCAATTCACGATAACAATAGGTTAGACATTAAATTCTTTGCAAAAACGGATGCTCCAACCCATGTAAACCTTACGAGCCATAGCTATTTTAACCTTTCTGGATTTAAAGAAGATATACTTAAACACAAACTCAAAATTAGGGCTACAAAATACTTAGAAGTTGATGACAATCAGATACCAACAGGCAATTTTATACAAATAAAAAACACTCCTTATGATTTTACTGACTTCTCTTACGTAGGAAATAACTTGTCAAAAATCCCAGAAGGCATTGACCATTGTTACGTTTTAAATGAGAAAAAATTACCCAATGAGCCTGCTGCAACACTTTTACACGAAAAAACCGGGAGAAAACTCACCGTATTTTGCACGCAACCCGGACTACAGGTTTACACAGCCAACTCACTTGATGGAAATCTCAAGGGGCATAACAATACTCATTACCAAAAGCATAGCGCAATATGCCTGGAGATGCAACATTTCCCTGACTCACCTAACAATCCAACGTTCCCATCGACGCTATTAACACCCGAAAGCACCTACGAAGAAAGTGCCAGCCTAATATTTGGCATTAAAGATGAGCAGCGATAGGGAAATGTTAAAAAACTATAAATTAGCAAGCCCAAACCAAAACGACAACAACTTATAAATACTGACAAACAGGAAATTGACCTCATTACTACATAAATATTAGAGTTTTGCTTTGTGAAGAAGTAGGAGGCAAAAAATATATCTTTGTAAATCAAAAATAGCAAAGGAATGTCGTTATCGTTAGATACAAAGAATTTAGAAAAGCTGCTTGTAGTTGGAGACAGGGTACTAATTAAGCCAAAAGACCCTGAGAAACGAACAAAGTCGGGGCTGTTGCTGCCTCCTGGCGTTCAAGAAAAACAGAAGGTGCTTTGTGGCTATGTTGTAAAAGTTGGACCAGGCTACCCAATACCCTCACCAACTGATTTTGAGGAGCCATGGCAAAAAAACAAGGATAATGCGAAGTATTTCCCCTTGCAAGCAAAGGTTGGCGACCTGGCGGTGTATCTGCAAGAGAGTGCTACAGAAATTGAATTTAGCAAAGAGAAGTACGTTGTTGTTCCTTTCCATGCGGTTCAACTTTTGGTTAGGGACGAAGGACTTTTTGAGTAGAAACTTCTAATAACAATTTTTTTTAAAGCGATAATCAATATATTTGCAGCTAAACAAAAGCAACTAAATTATTTTTAACCAATATCGGATTAAACCGATATAATAAAATAGGAAAATGAAAAACGTATCAATTGTAATAAACATAGTACTGGCAATTGCCATTGGTTTGCTTTACGCCTTGTACTTTACAGGCAAAACAACGGATGAACCCGTTGTAATTGAGGATGGAGAAATTGTTTCAGGTGAATTTACCGGAGAAACTGCTATTGCATGGGTAAACATGGACACCCTACTTGAAAACTACGACATGTACTATGATATTCAGAAAAAACTTGAAGAGCAGGGTAGGAAGATGGAGTCTGACATGACTAGCCGCACGCGCACATTTGAGAGACAAATGATAGATTTTCAGGATAAGGTTCAAAAAGGGCTGGTAACAAGATCTACTGCTCAGGAAATGCAACAAGATTTGGCTGCGAAGGAACAAGAGCTATACTCATTTAGGGATGAACTCCGCCAAAAATTTGCTGAGGAAGAGCAGGTTATGCTACGCAGGATACAGCATAGCATAACCGATTACATGAAAGAATACAACAAGGACAAAGGCTACCAGGTAATTATTAGCCGTTCTTTTGGCGGACCTCTCCTTTACGGTAACCCCTCAATTGAAATTACAAAAGATGTTCTTAAAGGATTAAATGAGGAGTACGCAAAAACACGCTCATCCGACTAGAAAGTTGTTTTATAAGTTAATAAAAGCCCCACCCTGCCGAGGGATGGGGCTTTTTAACATAAAGAATCCCTCACAATGGTTCACTCCTACTTTAAAAGGCATAAGGATTTCAGGCCTAAAATTGACGATGCACCGCATGATGACCTAGGCATTACGGTTGTTTTACCCGCATACAATGAGCCCAACCTGTGGCAATCGCTTGAATCGCTTATGCTGTGCCATAAACCTGAGTGTGCTGTAGAGGTAATTATTGTTGTTAACTACCCTGCTAATTCTCACTATGATATTGAGCGGAATGCTCAACACTGCATAGACCTGATTAGGAAGGCAGACCAAATTTGTAATAACAAAAGATTTAGGTTTATTCCATTGGAAGCCTTTAATCTCACCAAGAAACATGCTGGCGTTGGGCTTGCCAGAAAAATTGGGATGGATCAGGCTGCATGGAGGCTACAACGCACGCAAAGCCCCACGAAAGTAATTGCCTGCTTTGATGCCGATGCCACTTGTGCCAAGAACTACCTTACTGAAATTGAAAAACTATGGAAAGAACATCCTCAAACCAATGCATGCTCAATAAAATACGAACATCCAATTGAGGGCAATGAATTTGAGGAGAAAATTTACGATGGGATTGCCCAGTACGAGCTTCACCTTAGGTACTACATGTGGGCGGGCAGGTATATTGGGCACCCCCACTCATACCAAACCGTTGGCTCAAGCATGGCTTGCAGCGCTAGTGCCTACCTCCGTTTTGGGGGTATGAATAAGAATAAGGCTGGTGAGGACTTCTACTTCCTGCAAAAGATAATACCACATGGTAATTTTAAGGAGCTATATACCACAACCGTTTACCCATCGCCAAGAGTATCGGACAGGGTACCCTTTGGAACGGGCAGAGCCATGACGAAGCATCTGGAAGCCGATAGATCTATATATTTCTCTTATAACTTTGAGTCGTTCATCTCTCTAAAATATTTTCTGGAGATTAGCCCCATAACGCTATTTAACGCAAGCAGCAAGGACATTAGCAACTTACTTGATAGCCTGCCTGCTCCTTTAATAGAATTTCTTATAAGAAATAGCTTTGCTGATGCAATTAATGAGATTAACGCAAATACCTCAAACCCTAAAACATTTCATAAAAGGTTCTACCTCTGGTTCAATGCATTTAAACTGCTTAAATACTTAAACTTTGCCAACGAATTTTATTACGAGAAGCAGCCAATTACCAAGGAAGCACATACCCTGGTACGGTTATTTGGTTTTAATGCTAATAATGTAACAACAAATACTAAAACTCTACTAAACACCTACCGGCAATTTGATAGGAGTCCACCTCCAACTACTTTAAGCAACCTGAATTCAATATAAGAATTTTATACACAGAGGGATTTAGGATAGTTTACTACTCCGCAATGCTACATTGGCATGGCTTAAGTAACAATGTATAGGTCTTGACTTAGAGGCAAAGAGTATTATGATTTTTCCCTACGGCAAAACTAAAATGAGATTAGCACAGCCACACCAATTTGTAGCAAATATTCTGTCAGCGCAAAAAACTTATTACACTTCTGTAAATCAACTGGTTATAAGCATTATTACAGGCTTACTTTTTATTCGTTCGCTAAGTATTCTTCTATTTCTTTCTTAAGTTTCGGTAAATGAATTGAAATTATTCCCCAAATGACCACATCATCAACTTTGTCATAACCGTGTATCACCCAATTTCTTGTATCTACTATTTGTCTTGCATTTTCAATTTGAATTTTGGGATTAATTTTCATAATTCTATTCATTGCCTCACCAATAATTTCAATTTCTCTTTAAATACCTCTTCTTAGTAATTTATTGTTTTGATATTCGTAGAAATCTCTTTTCTCTCCGAGAAAGTCAAATATTGAATCAATGGATGTTTTAATGTCAAAAAGGTATTTTTTTACTTCACGCTTCATAAATCAATTGTTTTGATTCATTAATACTTTCTATGAAATACGGATTTGAAAGAGTTCTTTCAGTTACGATGTCAATGTCTCTTTTAAATAGTTCTCTAAGTTTATAATGAAGTGTGAAATAATTCTTTGTATATTCATCAACAGTTAAATTATCTGCAAAGGAAATTAGAAAATCAATATCACTGTCATCTCGAAAACCTTCAGATACAACAGAGCCGAAGGCATAAAGCCTTTTAATTTTAAGTGCCTGACAAATTGCAATCAACTCTTTTTTCCGATTCTCTAATAATTGTTGCATCTTTTATTTTTTTCAAAGATAAAGAATTTTCGGATTAGCATCAATTTTCTTTACCAAGCTTACTTGCAATGAACTGAAATTAATAATTACGGATTGCAATTATATGTTCGCTAACGAACATAGCTGCATGATATCGCCCATGTTTAAAGGAACAGACAATAACATTAAAACTCTTTAGCTAAATAGTTATCAGAGAGATAAACTTTTTGGCATAGAATTCGTTAATACATATAGAGAGCTAATAGAACAATAAAATAACTATTTAAAAAAAGAACAGGGGTAACACCTGTTGAAGTTAGAATTTATAGAAAAGGTTTTAGGTTTTAGGTTTTAGGTTTACAAATAGGGCTATAAAATACCCTATAATGAAAAAGTCCACTGCCAAAGCAGTGGACTTTTATTATTGACATAAAATCTTCTTATGCAGGATGAATTGCCTCAACTGGGCAAA
>JBKHAH010000083.1:0-12639 GCA_046542995.1 Bacteroidales bacterium | reverse complement strand
ACAACAATGTTTTTGTAAAACTAAAACTTAATATCAGAATGTTATTGTATAAAATAATTGATTTAGTCATGGCTCAGCTTTGTATATGCTAAAGATAGTTTCAGCATAAAATTCTTATATTTGCAAATTAATAGTCAACTAATAATTATTTATATGAAATTTTTTATTGATACAGCCAATCTGGAACAAATACGTGAAGCGAATGACCTGGGTGTTCTCGATGGTGTTACAACCAATCCATCATTAATGGCTAAGGAGGGCATCAAGGGCGATGCAAATATTAAGCAGCATTACGTTGATATTTGTAATATTGTAAAAGGTGGAGATATTTCGGCGGAGGTTATTGCAACCGATTTTGAGGGAATGATAAAAGAAGGCAAGGAGCTGGCTGCTTTGCATGAGCAGATTGTAGTTAAAGTGCCCTGTACTAAAGATGGAATTAAGGCCATAAAGTACTTTACCGATAACGGAATTCGTACTAACTGTACGCTGGTTTTTTCTGTTGGGCAGGCATTGCTGGCTGCAAAAGCTGGAGCATCATACGTATCGCCATTTATTGGTAGGCTCGACGATGTATCAACCGATGGTGTTGAATTAATACATCAAATAGTTGATGTTTATAATTATTACGAGTATGGAACTGAAGTGCTGGCCGCGTCAATTCGCCATACAATGCACATTGTACAGTGTATGGAGGCAGGTGCCGATGTGGCTACTTGTCCGCTAAACGCAATACTTGGTTTGCTTAAGCATCCATTGACTGATATTGGCTTGGCTAAATTTTTGGAAGATTATAAGAAGGTTAACGGTTAGCCTCATGATAACTAACATAGCACACTTTTCTACTTAATAGTACAAGGGTGTGCTTTTTTTTGTGCACAATGAGAATACATGCTTATGCTAATCAAAATTTATCCTGACAACCCCAACCCTCGCGACCTAGAGCAGGTGGTTAGAGTGCTTCGCGATGGAGGTGTTATAATATACCCAACCGATACCGTTTATGGTATTGGGTGCGACATAACCCAACCCAAAGCCGTTGAACGTGTTATGAAGATTAAGGGCATTAAGCCCAAGAAAGCGCAGTTCTCGTTTATTTGCAGTGACTTGAGCCACATTGCCGATTTTGCCAAGGTTGATAATAGCACCTTTAAACTACTCAAGCGCAACCTGCCCGGTCCGTTCACGTTTATACTACCCGGATTGAATAAGGTGCCCAGCTACTTTATTAGTAAGCGAAAAAGCGTTGGTATAAGAATACCCAACCACCCAATTCCACTGGAATTGGTTAGGATTCTTGGTAACCCTATACTCACAACTTCCCTAAAGGATGACGATGAGGTTATTGAGTACACAACCGACCCCGAACTTATTTACGAGAAGTACAGCGATGACGTTGACATAATTATTGATAGCGGATACGGTGATAATATTGCATCTACCGTTGTTGACTGTACTACTGGTGTGGCAGAGGTGGTTAGAGAAGGGAAGGGGGAGCTTCTGCTATAGTCTTTCTAGCCAATTTTTACCTTGTAGGGTACGTTAACTTTCCCTTTTGATATTGCAACCAGCTTGCTTTTTAACAGCTGTCTTCTAATTGGAGAGACCCTGTCTGTAAAAAGTATGCCATCTAAATGGTCGTATTCGTGCTGTATTATGCGTGCCGCTATACCTTCAAAACGCTCTTCATGAGGTTCAAAATTCTCGTCAACATATTTAATTAGGATTGATTCAGGTCGCTGAATATCTTCCCTTATATTAGGGATGCTTAGGCACCCTTCGTTGTATGCCAGATTGCTCCCTGAGCGTTCGATAATATGGGCATTAATAAAAACCTTCTTAAAGTTTTTCATTTCAGGATGCTCTTCCTCTAATGGCGATGCATCTATTAAAAAAAGGCGCTTTGAAAGGCCAATCTGTGGAGCGGCAAGACCAATGCCATCAGAGTGGTACATCGTTTCAAACATGTCGTCAATGAGGCGATTTAGCTCCGGATAATCGGGGCTAATGTTTGTGGCTGTTTTTCTAAGAACAGGCGATCCGTAAATGTAAACTGGCTTTATCATTTTTCTTAACTTTTTTTAAAGTTCAAACTTTCGAGGTACGACTGAAGAATTATTGTTGCGCTTATACCATCTACCATTGCTTTATTTCTTCGGTTCATTTTCTTTACCCCTCCATCTATCATGGTTTGAAAGGCTATTTTTGAGGTGAAACGCTCGTCCTCAAGCACAATGGGCGTGTTGGGGTAAAGCTTTTTTAACCTGTTTATTACAGGTTGAACGTATTTAACAGCTTCGGAAGGTTGGTTGTTCATTTTTTTGGGCATGCCAACAACAAAAAGTTCAACCTCCTCTTTGGATGTATATTCTTTTAAAAAATCGAATATCATTCCTGTTGAAATAGTATCTATGCTATTTGCAATCATCTTAAGAGGGTCCGTGGCGGCTACGCCTGTCCTCTTTCTCCCCACATCTAGTGCAACTATTCTTCCCAATTTTTTATTTTGTTTGTAAGTTCATTCTACCTCTTTGGAGCTAAAATGAGTAAGTGTAGCTATAAGTTCGTCTTTGTTGGTTGAGTCGAGCTCAATTTTATGCCCGCCGTCAAATATTACCGTTCCTTTGCCTGTTCTCTCTACCTTAACTACTTTGTTTAAGTTGATAAAGCAATTGCTACCTGCATAAATAAAACTTTTCTCAAGAAGTATCTCTTTGATGTTTTGAATTTTACTTTCACTTTTCTTGAGGCTTTTGTCTGTAAAATAGAATTCTATATCATTATCGCCAATAACTGTATATATTACATTATCTAAATCTACATAGCTAATGCCCTTGTTTGTAGGGAGAACCAGTTTCCGAGGCAGAATCTCTTTAATATTATCAAAAAGAATTGCGTATCGCTCTCGGGGGCTAACCTGCTTTTCTCTCTGTTCTGAAACTTTCTGAACGGCAGAGACAAGTTCATCAGGATCAATTGGTTTTAATATGTAATCAATGGCGCTATACTTAAAAGCTTTAATGGCAAACTGATTATAAGCTGTTATAAATATTACCTCATAGTTTAAGTTTGGCGACCTCTCGATGAGTTCAAAACCGTTGCCATGCGGCATTTCAATATCAAGAAAAACAATGTCGGGGTTATACTTTTTAATTAATGCCAACCCTTCATTCACCGACTCTCCTTTTGCAACTATTGAAACGTTTGGACAATAGGCTTGAACAAGAAGTTCTAGTGCCCTTAAAGCGGCTTCTTCATCGTCAACTATTATGGCTTTTAGCATAAACTAGAGGGGCATTAAGTCCGCTGCAAAGGTATAAAAAATGATTCAATACCTAAATTTTAGGTTTTTAGCTTAATTTGAGCCAGGGTTATACGGAATTTTTAAAAGAACTCTTGTGCCAGCTACCTGGCCATTGGGTGATTTTATATCGGCGTACTCAATGTTGAATTTATTTTTATAGATTGAGTTTAAAAGGTTAACTCGTTGCGATGTTATTTTAAAACCTAAGGATTGTCTTTCTTTATCCTTCTTTTTTCTAATTTCTTGTGCTGCCTCTCTTCCTATTCCATTATCTTCAATATAGCAGAGGATAAAGTGATCTTTTTTAGAAACGGAAATTTTCACCCATCCCTCTTTTGTTGGTTTTAGCATAATTCCATGCCAAATACTATTTTCAACAAAAGGCTGAATAATAAGTGAAGGGATTCTCGCTTTAAGTAGGTCATCGCTCTCAATTTCAATGGAGTATTCAAATTTGCCTGCAAGCCTAATGGATTCGAGTTCTAAGTAAAGTTTTAGCGCATCAAACTCATCTTTGAGGGGAATGGTTGTTTGCTGAGAATTGTCAAGTATAAGGCGCATGAGTTTGGCGAACTTAGTAAGATATTTGTGTGAGCTAATATGATCCTTCTCAAGTATGTATAGCTGTATTGAATTAAGCGTATTAAAAATAAAATGCGGGTTCATTTGCTGCCTTAGTGATTGCTGCTTATAAACGTTCATCATATTTATCAAATCATTACGTTTTCTTATGGACTGAACTCTAATGCGGTATATTATAAACAATGTGGTTGAGAAGGCTAGCGTTAAAACGCCAAGAAACCAGTATGTTTTCCAGAATGGTGGGAGTATTGAGAAGTGAAAATCAGATGAGTCTCCCCATTTTCTATCGGAGTTTTGAGTTTGCACTTCAAAGATGTAATCTCCATATGGTAATCCTGAGAACGTAGCGTTGGTTGCTTCTGTATAAACCCAGCTGGTATCCAGTCCATTAAGTTTATACCTATAGTTCACATCTCCCATGTTTTTGTATGCTAGCCCATAATAATCAATTGAGATGTAGTTTTCTGAATAGTCTAGTGCATGTTTTTTGTTATTATCAATAGTTCTTTCTGTTGTTTTTACAGTGGAAATTATTGTGTGGGGCTTTACTTTATTAGGTTTTATGTTTTGCTTGTTAAAGGTAGTTACACCTTTTGAGGTGGCTACAAAAACCTCCTTGCCACTAATGAAAAGATCAACAATATGGTTTGTGGGTAATCCACTAGTTGTGTTTATGTTTTGAATGTTATATCCATTCTCATTCTCTTTAAGTAGGCTTATACCCATCGTAGTGGCAACCCAAAGGCCCATAGAGTCAATAACAATTTTGTTAATATAATTACTTGCTAGACCATCATCTGTTGTAATGTTTTTTAGGGTATCGCCATCTTTTACGATAAGACCTTTCCCTCTAGTGCCAAAATACATTTTACCCTGTAAATCGCTATCAATATAAGAAGTATGCGATGCAAATAAGCTGTTCTCTTCTCCCAGGAAGTAAAAGATATCGTTCTCGTACTTCCATATTCCATTTGCTGTTCCCATCCAGAGGGCGTTGGTAGCATCCTGGAATATGCTATAAACGGTGGCAGAGAAAGTTTCATCCTCCCTTGAGTTAAAAGTGAATTCTTCTCCATCAAACTTGCTTATTCCCCAGCTACCGGCAATCCAGTAGTCTCCATTATTTGCAGGTATTATTTGTCTGGGGTATGAGCCGTATTCAGGACCATTAAAGTAGAATGACTCAAATGACTTACCGTCGTATTTATGGATGTGCTTATTGCATCCAATCCAAACTTCATCCAATTCAGGATTATTACCAATGTATCTTATGGAACCGTTGTCCTTCTTTATTATATCTAGAAATAGATTGTTGATTTTGTTGTTTTTGACGATTGATATATCGCCCTCTTCGTTTCCAATATACAGTGCATGCTTGTTTTTATAAATTGCGCTAATTCTATTGTGAGGCAAACCCGTCTCCTTATTATATGTTCGAAAATGAATATTTGAACAGTAGAAGACTCCGTTTTTTAAACTGGTAATCCAGTAGCCATCCTCTTTATCCTGAAGTACGGAGGTGACTTGTGCTTTCTTTAGTAAACGTTCCGAAGTTTTTGTTAAAAAATCGCCATTCTTATAAAAATACACTCCTCCTTCTATTGGCGCTGCCCAAAGGTTGTTTGATTTGTCATAGCTTGCCCAAATTACTTGAGAACCGATAGCCTTTTGTTCATAAACTTCGTTATGCTTCATCCTAATTAGGTTGCCTTCTCCTGCCATAAGCTGAAATCCATTGGTCTCTTTTAAGAAGAAGAAATGGAAGTATGCAGGATTTTTCAGGTTAAGGTGTTCTGGTGAGTAGGAAAACTCATGATTCGGATTAACTACAAATATGTCAAATTTGTTTGGGATTCTCGAGTTAGATATTATGAATTTATTATTTTCAATATTTTCAATAATTATTCTCTTTTTTAGTTTACTGTTTATTGGTTGTTTTAGAATGCCTTCGTGGCTTATTATTAACCTGCCAAAACCTTTTAGAGAGAGGTATACATTGTCAAGGGAATCAACATAAAATGATTTTTTTACGGTACCTCTTGATTTTGATATGTACTCATTAAGACGATGATTATGGCGGAATTGGTAGATGCTGTCATTTTTGAAGTAAACAAGCTTTCCGGAGCCGGATATAAACCAGAGCCTACCCTGGTAATCTTCATAAATTTCATGAATTGTAGTTTCAATAAGCCCATCCTCAAGCCCAAAATTTTGAAATTCTGATCCATTAAATCTGGATACTCCATGAGCTGTGGCAAACCATATGTAGCCTGTTGAATCCTGAATTACATGATAGACCTCGTTTGAGGGCAGCCCATTGTCAATTGTAAACTGTTTAAATGTTGGTTCAGGGGAAATTGGCTGTTGCCCATGTAATGCTTCCCCTGCTAATCCTAAGAAGAGAATAGCAGTTAACCAAAACAGTTTAAATATTGAATATTGGGAGGATTCTTTAGGATTCACGGTTGAGGTTAGCTAGTTTTAAGTATTACAATGCATTTACTGCAATATACAAATCATTATCATTAAATACAATGGGCATGAAATAAAAAAGGGCAACCTTAATGATGGGTGCCCTTTTTTTTAATTTATATGGTTACAGCTATTTTGAGTAATCCATAGCGGCTAAACGTTGGTACTGCTTATACCTCCACATAGAAGCCTCCTGAGCGGCTTTGAATAGCTCCTCCGCTTGCTCTGGGAATGACTTTTGAAGGGTGGTGTAGCGAACCTCGCTTTTTAGGAAATCTTGGAATTTGTTCCAATCGGGCTCTTTAGAGTCAAGCTGGAATGGGTTCTTGCCTTCTGCTTCAAGCCTTGGGTCAAATCTAAATGTATGCCAGTATCCAGCTTCAACAGCCAATTTGGTTTGCTTTTGTGTTGCTCCCATGCCATTACGTAAACCATGATTAATACATGGTGAGTAAGCAATGATTAGGCTTGGTCCAGGGTACTCTTCGGCCTCTTTAAGTGCCTTAAAGTATTGGCTTTGGCTTGCGCCCATGGCTACCTGTGCAACGTAAACGTAACCATAAGTCATCGCCATCATACCAAGATCCTTCTTACGAATCTTTTTACCTGAAGCGGCAAATTTTGCAACGGCAGCAATTGGAGTTGATTTGGACGATTGACCACCTGTGTTTGAGTACACCTCTGTATCCATAACAAGTAGGTTAACATCCTCTCCGCTGGCAATTACATGATCTACACCACCAAAACCAATGTCGTAAGCCCAACCATCGCCACCAAAAATCCAGATAGATTTTTTGATGAAGTACTGCTTAAGAGCAAGTAGCTCCTTGGCTAGGTCATCATTCTCTTTTTCAAGAGCAGAAATAAGTTTTGCCGATGCATCTCTTGAGCCTTCAGCATTCTCCTTATTTTCCATCCAAAGTTTCATGGCCTCTTTGGTTTCATTGCTGTAACCATTGGCTAGCCCTTTCTCTATTCTGTCGGCAATTCTGTTGCGTAGCTGGTTAATACCAGTAGCAACACCAAAGCCATACTCTGCGTTATCCTCAAATAGCGAGTTTGCCCATGCAACACCATGCCCTTTATCGTTTGTGCGATAAGGAGTTGATGGAGCGGAACCGCCATAAATTGAGGAGCATCCTGTTGCGTTGGTAACAATCATTCTGTCGCCATATAGCTGCGTAATAGCCTTAATATATGGTGTTTCACCACATCCTGCACATGCACCGCTAAACTCAAATAATGGTTGTGCAAATTGGCTATTCTTAACTGTTTTGTTCTTATCAAGAACAGTCTCTTTGTAGCCAACCTTCTTGTCCATGTATTTGTAGCGCTCAACCTCATCCATTTGAGTGCCAAGGTCTTTAAACTCAAGCGCTTTGGTTTTAGCAGGGCAAACATCAATACAGTTACCACAACCTGTACAGTCAAGTACGCTAACCTGAATGCGGAAGTTGTACTCTTTAGTTCCGCCAATACCCTTTATTGTCTCTGTTCCTTTTGGTGCATTTTCCAATTCCTTATCAGTTAAAAGGAATGGGCGAATAGCAGCGTGAGGACATACATAAGCACACTGGTTACACTGGATACAGTTTTCGTGTATCCATTCTGGTACATGAACAGCAATACCACGCTTCTCATATTCAGTGGTACCTGCAGGGAAAGTTCCATCCTCACGTCCAATAAATGCGCTTACAGGAAGGTCATCACCCTTTTGTGAGTTAATAGGATGAACAACATTGTTCACAAACTCAGTGGCACCCTCAATTCCTTTTTGGGTTTCAGGCTTAAGTTTTGCCCATTCTGCTGGAACGTCAACTTTTTCGTAATCACCACCACGGTCAATTGCCGCTTTGTTCATGTTAACAATATCTTCACCCTTACGGCCAAAGGTTTTGTCAACAGCATTCTTCATCTCGGTAACAGCCTGTTCGTAAGGTATTACCTCAGATATTTTGAAGAATGTACTCTGCATAATTGTGTTTGTACGACCACCAAGACCAATCTCCTCAGCAATTTTTGTGGCGTTAATTATGTAGAAGTTAATATTGTTCTCTGCAAGGTATTTCTTAACAGAGTTAGGTAGTTTCTCTTTGGTTTCTTCTACACCCCAAATTGAGTTTAGCAGGAATGTTCCTCCTTTACGCAGCCCTTTAAGCATATCGTACTTGCCCAAGTATGCAGGTACGTGGCATGCTACAAAGTCTGGAGTTGTAACAAGATAAGGGGAGCGAATTGGAGTATCCCCAAAACGAAGGTGAGAAACGGTAACACCACCCGATTTTTTTGAATCGTAAGCGAAATATGCCTGACAGAATTTATCGGTGTTATCTCCAATAATTTTGATGGAGTTCTTGTTTGCACCAACAGTACCATCTGAGCCAATTCCGTAGAATTTCGCCTGGAATGTACCTTTTGCTGCCAGATTTATTTCTGGGAGTAGTGGCAACGATTTGTAAGTTACATCGTCAACTATACCAACTGTGAACTGATTCTTAGGTTCATTAAGTTTAAGGTTTTCAAAAACGGCAATCATTTGTGCTGGAGTTGTATCCTTAGAGCTTAACCCGTAACGTCCGCCAACAATAAGAGGGGCATTCTCTTTACCGTAATAAAGATCTTTTACATCTAGGTATAGAGGATCGCCATTAGCACCGGGCTCTTTTGTACGGTCAAGAACAGCAATGCGTTTTGCAGTTTTTGGAATGGCCTTAAAGAAATATTTTGCTGAGAATGGTCTGTATAGGTGAACTGCAAGGAGCCCAACCTTTTCACCCTTCTCGTTAAGGTGATCAACAACTTCACTCAAGGTGTCAGTAATTGAACCCATTGCAATTACTACATTTTCTGCCTCTGGATGTCCGTAGTAGCGGAATGGATGATACTCTCTCCCAGTAAGTTTTTTAATCTCCTGCATGTACTCTTCAACAACATCAGGCAGTACATCGTAAAACTTGTTAGCTGCCTCGCGCGATTGGAAGTAGATATCGGGGTTTTGTGCAGTACCACGAGTAACAGGGTGCTCTGGGTTTAATGCACGATCACGGAACTCTTGAAGTGCCTTTTGGTCAACCAGTTTTGCCATGTCCTCGGTATCAATGACCTCAACTTTTTGAGTTTCGTGTGAGGTTCTGAAACCATCAAAGAAATGAAGGAAAGGCACTCGTGTTTTAATAGCAGTTAAGTGTGCAATACCAGCCAGGTCCATTACCTCCTGTACGCTACCTGTAGCTATCATACCAAAACCACATTGGCGAGTGCTCATCACATCGCTATGGTCGCCAAAAATTGAAAGTGCCTGTGCAGCAATACTACGAGCGGAAACATGAAAAACACCTGGAAGTAATTCTCCTGATATCTTGTACATGTTTGGTATCATTAGGAGCAACCCTTGAGATGCGGTAAATGTTGAGGTGAGTGCACCTGCTTGAAGCGAACCATGAACAGCACCTGCAGCACCTGCTTCGGATTGCATTTCAGTTACGTTTACCGTTTCTCCAAAAATATTTTTTCTTCCATTTGCAGACCATTCATCAATGAACTCGGCCATATTAGACGAGGGGGTGATAGGGTAAATAGCTGCAACTTCGCTAAACATGTATGCTATGTGCGAGGCGGCATAGTTCCCTTCACATGTAATGAATTTTTTGTTTTTTGCCATTTTTAGTGTATTTTATTGATAATAAAGAATTTGTAGTTTTTGTTAGGATGAACAAAGATAAGTAAATATAGGGAAAAATGCAATGTTATTCAGCAGTATCAATCAGTGTGTTTTAGCATTAACGTTTGCGGAATGTTTCAAGGGAATCATTATAGATTGTAGGATTCTTATGTTTTTTGAAGGGAACCGTTTTTTATTTTATGGATAGGATTGTGCTGTAACTTGTGGTGTTCCGTTTTGTCTTATATGTCTTATTTTAATACCTTCGCAATGTCTATAATACATCTTTTCAACATTAAATGTAAAAATAAAAATTATAAGAGTTATGCCTAAAAGTTTTAAAATTGGTTTACTAAAAGAAACGAAAACGCCACCCGATAAGAGGGTCGCTATTCCTCCTGCCCAAGCAGTGGAACTTACCAAATTATTTCCTAGCGTTGATGTTTGCGCTCAGTCTAGTGATTTACGTTGTTATGAAGATACTGAATTCACTGATGTGGGGATTAATCTTTGCGAAGATTTATCATCATGCAATTTGTTGCTGGGTGTTAAGGAGGTAAAGATTGACGCTTTGATTCCAAATAAAACGTACTTGTTTTTTGCACACGTTGCTAAAAAGCAGCCGCATAACAGAAAATTATTGCAAGCAATTTGCGAAAAAGGGATTACCCTTTTAGATCATGAATACCTTACAAACCTAAAAGGGGAGAGGCTCGTTGCTTTTGGTCATTGGGCTGGTGTTGTTGGGGCATACAACGGGCTTATTGCCTATGGCAAAAGAACTGGTGAGTATAGCCTTAGGCGCGCAAAGGACTGCCATGACTATAAAGATTTGTTGAATGGACTGAAAGAGGTTAAAATGAAACCTGCAAAGCTACTAATTACAGGTGGAGGCAGGGTTGCTGGTGGCGCAATGGAGATTTTCAAATCATTAAATATCAGGGAGGTTTCTCCTGAAGATTACATCTCAAAAGAATTTAACGAACCCGTTGTATGTCGCCTCGATCCTTGGCATTACGCACAGCGTAAGGATGGAAAACCTTTTGACTGGCAGCATTGGGTTGACTCGCCAATGGACTATGTTTCTACATTCTTACCTTACGCAAAAGTAACCGATATGTTTGTGGCTTGCCATTATTGGGATTTTCGCTCTCCACATTTCTTCCGTCTGGAGGATATGCAGCACCCCGATTTCAACATAAAAGTGATTGCTGATGTGAGTTGCGATGTGCCAGGCCCCATACCTTCAACTTTAAGGGCTACAACCATTGCAGAACCATTTTACGATTATAATCCGGAGCTGGATAAGGAGGAGCCTGCTTTTTCCAGTGAGAAGAATATTACCATGATGACAGTTGATAATCTTCCTGGCGAGCTGCCTCGCGATGCGAGCGAAGATTTTGGCAAAACTTTAATTACCAAAGTAATCCCCCATTTTTTAGGGAACGATGAGGAGGGGGTTGTTGAGAGAGCAACCATTGTTAAGGATGGGAAGCTAACTGAGCGCTATAGCTATTTGCAAGCCTATTTAGAAGGCAAAGAATAAAATACTAATCAGGGTTTGGCAAATCGCTAAACCCTGATTTTATATGTTCCTACTTTTTTCTAACATCATAAAATCGGCTAGTGCTATTGCCGTTATCGATTCAATAACTACAGGTACACGAAGAGCGATGCATGCATCGTGTCTTCCTTTTACTACCAGCTCTTCAACCTTGTCAGTTTCTAGGTTGTAGGTTTGCTGTTTTATGCTGATGCTGGATGTTGGCTTAACTGCTACTCTAAATATTAAATCGTTCCCATTGGTTAAACCGCCTGTAATGCCTCCGGCATTATTTGTAGCAGTCCGTCCTGTTTTATCAAGAATAGAATCGTTGTGTTCACTGCCTGCCATTGTTGCAGAAGCAAAACCTGAGCCAAATTCTATACCTTTAATTGCCGGAACGGCAAAGGCAAGATGACTGATGGCCGATTCAACCGAGTCGAAAAATGGCTCGCCAAGTCCAGGAGGGATGTTTGTTGCTTTGCACTCAACTAATCCCCCTATGGAATCGCCTTTTTCCAGAGCTAGTTCAATGGCAGAGTCAATATCTCTATCTCTGCCTGCTGAGATAAGTTTTGCTGAAATATTAATTGAACTAAGAATTTTTTTTGCAATAACCCCTGCAGAAACCAGAGCAAGGGTTAGTCGTCCCGAAAAATGTCCGCCACCTCGCACGTCATTAAACCCTTTAAAACGTTGGTAGGCAACAAAATCGGCGTGGCCAGGGCGTGGTGTTTTAGCAATATTGCTATAATCGCCCGATTTTGTGTTTTTATTACGAAAAACGATAGTTAGCGGAGCACCTGTTGTATGACCATTAAAATATCCCGAAACAATTTCGGGGAAATCATCCTCCGCACGCGGGGTCGTTCCCTTTGCACCTGCCTTGCGGCGGGTTAAGTCGGTAGTAAAACTTTCTTCATTAAGTTCAATTCCAGGTGGCACCCCATCAATGGTAACTCCTATTATCGATCCATGAGATTCGCCAAAAATTGAAATCCTGAAAATTCGTCCAAATGAGTTCATGATTATGGATTAGGGTATTATGTGCATCCAAAGATAAGAACTATGTAACAT
>JBKHAH010000015.1:0-46331 GCA_046542995.1 Bacteroidales bacterium | reverse complement strand
ATTTTATACAATAACATTCTGATATTAAGTTTTAGTTTTACAAAAACATTGTTGTAATTCTTATAATTTATTTAATCTTTGTAATTTACCAGTTGCTAACACTCACATCATTAATATAACCTAACACTCTGCAATCATGAACAGTATAAACCCAAAAAATGCTGTAATAACGATTGTTATTCCCATCCTTATTCTTTTGGCTTCTTGCATTAACAAGCACGAAACTGATTTTAATGACTTTAGGTTTATTGAATACGATGTAGAGCAGATACAAGTAGGGTTAAATGAGGGAGATTTTAGTGTTGAAGATATAGTTAAAGCATACATTGACAGAATTGAAAGCATTGACCGTAAAGGACCAGAGCTAAACTCCATAATTACTGTAAATCCCGATGCAATCAAAATTGCAAAAGAGCTCGATAAAGAACTGAAGAAAGGAAGAAGCAGAGGGCCAATGCATGGAATACCAGTTGTACTAAAAGACAATATTGATACGCACGATAAAATGCCAACTACGGCTGGCTCCCGGGCTTTAAGAAACTCTTACCCATTAAAAGACAGCCATGTTGCTAAAAAACTTAGAGAAGCGGGTGCCATAATCCTTGGGAAAGCAAACTTAAGCGAATGGGCAAATTTTCGGGGTCATCTCTCTTCAAGTGGTTGGAGTGCAGTTGGTGGGTTAACAAAAAACCCTTACAATTTAACCCGTAACCCATGCGGCTCCAGCTCTGGCTCCGCGGTTGCCGTTTCGGCAAATCTAACCATGCTGGCAATTGGCACAGAAACCAATGGTTCAATAGTTTGTCCGTCGCATGCCAATGGAATTGTGGGGCTTAAACCTACTGTTGGACTAATAAGCCGTTCGGGAGTTATTCCAATATCATACACACAAGATTCGCCTGGTCCCATGGGTCGTTCGGTTAAAGATGTTGCCATTTGCCTTGGAACTCTTGTTGGGATTGATTCAGTTGACAATAAAACGCGAGAAAGTCAAGGCAAGTTTTTCTTTGACTACACACAGTTCCTAAAAGATGATGGGCTAAAAGGGAAACGATTGGGTTATTTCTCAGGACCGCAAGGAACAAACTTCAAAGTGGATACGCTAATGAACCAAACCGTTCAATTACTAAAAAGTGAAGGTGTCGAAATTATTGAAATTAAAGAAATTTCAGAGAGCAGCACTGGTTTTCATTCCTTTGAAGTTATGCTTTTTGAGTACAAAGAGGGGTTAAATAAATACTTTGAATCGCTTGGGCCTAAAGCTCCAATTAAGAGTTTAGAAGAGCTTATTGCATTCAACAAGGCTGATTCAGTGGAGTTAAAATACTTTAACCAACGATACCTAGAAATGGCACAAGAGAAGAGCGATTTATCATCGGAAGAATACCAAGATGCACTCTCGAACCTTATGACCCAAAGCAGGGAGAAAGGTATTGACAAGGTGATGGATGAGCACAATCTTGATGCGATAATAGCTCCAACAGGCGGTCCAGCCTGGAAAACCGATTTAATTAATGGCGATAGTTTTCAACTGGGGAGTTCTTCTCCCTCAGCCCATTCTGGTTATCCAATCATAACAATGCCTATGGGTAGTATTGATGGTCTTCCTGTTGGAATGTCAATTTTTGGTAGGGCTTGGAGCGAACCTGTTCTATTAGAGATAGCTTACGCTTTCGAGGCAGCTAAAAACCATCGAATAGTTCCAGAATATAAAAAGGATTAAGGGTGACTTTACCCTAGCCCTCCCCAAAAAATGCTATATATAAAAATTGCAGCAATGGCAACGGGTGCAATAAACCTTACAACAAACCTGTAAACAAGGTAGTATCTTGCTTTTAAGGCTCCCTCATTGGAAAACTCCCCATGAGTAATCTTTTTCCCTGCAAACCAGCCAACAAACAGCACAATGCATAATCCGCCAAGCGGAAGCAGTACGTTAGATGCTGTATAATCCAGAATGTCGAAAATGCTTTTATTAAATAGCGTAACGTTCTCAAGAGGGCCAAATGATAATGAGGCAAATACACCGAGCACAGAGATTGCAACAGTAGCCACCAAGGTTGCCTTCTTTCTTGATATTTTAAGCTCTTCTGAGAAGAAAGCCACAACCACTTCAAGCAACGATATCGTTGAAGTTAATGCAGCAACAGCGAGCAAAATAAAGAATATTGTGCCAAAAAAATCTCCTCCGGGCATCTGCTGAAAAATTCCAGGCAGGGTAATAAAAACTAAACTTGGCCCCGAGGCTGGCTCTATGCCAAAAGCAAAAACTGCAGGAAAAATCATGATACCTGCAAGAATGGCTATTACACTATCGGCAAGGGACACTTCAATTGCAGTTTGAGCCAAATTCTCCTTCTTACTAAAGTAGGACGAATAGGTAATAAGCGCTCCCATTCCCAAACTCAAAGAGAAAAAAGCTTGTCCCAATGCGTAAAGAATGGTCTTTCCTCCAACCTTTGAAAAGTCGGGTTTGAAAAGGAATGTCAACCCTTCGCTGCCCCCTTCAAGGGTTAATGATCGTACACAAAGCATAATAATTAATAATAACAGCATTGGCATCAACATTTTTGTGTATTTCTCAATGCCACGTTTTATTCCCATTAAAACAATAAGTGCTGTAAAAATTAAAAATAGTAATTGCCAGGCAACAGGTCTAACCGGATTTGTAATAAAATCATTAAAACTATGGGCCAGTATTTGAGGCGTTTTGCCCGTAAATTGCCCCGAAACAGAGCGAACAATGTACTCCAATGTCCAACCTGCCACTGAACTATAAAAAGCCAGTATAAAGAACGCTGCAATAACGCCCATGAATCCTATTAAGTTCCATCGGGTACCTGGTGCAACAACGCTGAATGAGCCATAGGCATTCTTCTGCCCTCTCCTACCTATGGCAAATTCCGACATCATAACAGGTACGCCAATAAGCAAAACAAAAAACAGGTAGATTAGAAGGAATGCCCCCCCACCATTCTCACCGGCAACATAAGGAAACTTCCATATATTACCTAAACCAACAGCAGAGCCAGCTGTCGCAGCAATTATGCCAAATTTACTTCCAAAGTTATCGCGATTAGTGCTATTTGTTGCCATTTTTTTGGGGTATTAAAGATTTAAGAATCTTTTAAAAAACGCTGGCTAAATTGCAAAATATTGTTGGTAACAGCAAGAAAAAAAATAAAACAAAATCCCCCCTATAGTATTAACAGGGGGGTATTCATAATAATATGAGAAAAGGTTTTACTAAGCTACGTCAATCTCTTTACACAAATACACATCCTGAATGGCATTAAGTATCTCAACACCCTCTTTCATTGGACGTTGAAACGCCTTACGCCCACTAATAAGGCCCATTCCTCCTGCACGTTTGTTCACCACAGCGGTGAAGACCGCTTCGGCAAGGTCGCTTGCGCCACTTGAAGCTCCACCTGAATTGATAAGGCCAGCCCTGCCATTATAGCAATTCACCACCTGATAGCGAGTCAGGTCTATTGGGTGATCGCTGGAAAGCTCACTATAAACCTTATCGTGTGTTTTTCCGAAGCTAATATCCTTAAATCCTCCGTTGGTTTCAGGTAGTTTCTGCTTAATAATATCTGCTTGCAAAGTAACTCCTAGGTGGTTTGCCTGCCCGGTTAAATCAGCAGCAACATGGTAATCTGTTCCGTCCTTCTTAAAACCGCTGTTCCTTAGGTAGCACCAAAGCACAGTTGCCATACCCAGCTGGTGGGCATATTCAAAAGCTTCGGCTACCTCCATAATTTGCCTGTTAGACTCTTCTGAGCCAAAATAGATTGTAGCTCCAACTGCTGTAGCTCCAAGGTTCCATGCCTCTTCCACCGTACCGTACATAATTTGATCGTACTTGTTTGGATAGGTTAGCAACTCATTATGGTTCAATTTAACGATAAAGGGAATTTTATGGGCATACTTTCTTGAAACCGAGGCTAGTACTCCAAATGTTGATGCAACGGCATTGGCTCCACCTTCAATGGCTAGCTTGACAATATTCTCTGGATCGAAGTAAATTGGATTGGGAGCAAACGAGGCTCCAGCGGTGTGCTCAATTCCCTGGTCAACAGGAAGAATAGATAAATACCCTGTATTGGTTAGCCTCCCATGCTGAAACATGCTTTGCAAGCTACGAAGAACCTGCGGGCTTCTATTTGACTGAGAAACAACCCTGTCAATAAAATCGTGCCCAGGTAAATGCAGCTGATCCTTTGGTACCGTTTTACAGCTATGATCAAGCACAAACTTAGCTCTATCGCTAAGTAATTCGGTAATTTTATTGTAATCCATAGTTTATATTTTTTTGTTTAACGCAAAGCTAAAGCTATTCCATATTAAAATCAAGTGGAATATTGTGTTTGATAGAATGATTTTTTTCTAGAAAGGGTAGCCAATCCCAAAATGAAAAACAAAGTCGCCCTTTTGGTAGCTCCTATCGAAAGGTATCCAGTGGTAATTTGGCTCCTCGCTGTTGATGGCAATTCCAGGATCGTGAACTTTTACACCTAAATCGAACCGTATGGTAAAGAAACCCATATTCATTCGAATTCCTGTTCCTGTTCCCAATGCAATCTGTCGATAAAAAGAGTTGGGATTAAAAACTGCGCCAGGACGCTCATCGGCTGAAGAGATTGCCCAAATATTCCCCGCATCAATGAAGAGTGCTCCTTCCAACATCCACACTAAGTTAAACCTATACTCAACATTTGCCTCGAATTTTATGTCGGCAGTTTGATTAGGCACCCTTGTTTGCCCGCTCTCCATAACGTAGGTGCCTGGTCCGAGCTCCCTAGCATTCCACGCCCTAATACCTGTTGAGCCTCCCGAGAAGTACTTCTTCTCAAAGGGAAGTGCCTTAGAATTTCCATAGGGCAACCCTGCTCCTGCATAAAGCCTGTAAACAAATGTGTTCTTATCGTCAACATGCTGATTGTAAACGTAATTAATATCGCTCCTTACAAATTGAGAGAAGTTTGTGTTAAAAAGCTGGTAAGCACCATCAACCTTCTCCAGATCAAGCGCAGAGTATATTCCGCTTAGTATGTTGCCAGATAGTTCAAAATTATATCTTAATACAGAGTAATTTTTTTTTGAGCTGGATTGGTTTGAAAAAACCAACGAATAGCTGGATATCGTAACCAATGCGTTCCTGTAACTATTCTCCAGATAGGTTCCGCTTATTTGATTTAAAAAATCATCGGATATTTGGAAGATGTTAATTAAATTGATTTCCAACGGGGTGAATGTATGAACGTACTGATTCTCTGACTGCCAACTATAGGAAAGGTTCATTCCTGCTATGGTTCTGGTATAGTCAGGACGATCTTGGTAACTATACGATGCGGTGGTTTGTGTTCTTGGGCTATATCTGGTAATATACTCTTGGCTTGAAAAAGGGCTAAGGAAACGAGGGAAGCTGAATCCAGCGGATCCGCCAACTTCAAATGAATTATCAAAACCATTGTCAGTTGAAATAAATTGTACCATTCCTCTAAATCGTGTGTCAAAAATTTCCGCCCCTTTAAAAATATTCTTATGCTGGTAATTCAGATTGCCCTCCATACCAATATCAGAAGCTGTATTGGTACCCACAAGATCAACCTGATAGCTTTGAAGGGTATGTGGAGTAAGCTGAATGTAACAGTTCAGCTTGCCTTTGGAACGCTCCTTCTCTTCTTCGCCTCTATCAAACATCATAAAATTGTCATCAGTAACTAAGCTGTCCTCTGCATCCTTGTCAGGTCTAAAGAAAACATTAACCGCTCTGTACAACCTCAATGAGTTCAGATTATTTCTTGATTTTTTAACCAAGGTTTGTGAATAGAGGTCACCCGGACGAATTAAGTTTGCGCTACTTATGGTCTTATATTTTATACCTGGTGAGTATGAATAGATGAAATGCTGATTATCAACAAAGGTAGTGTCTAGCAATCCAGCATCTCTCAAATGATAGAACTCAACAGGATCGTACTTAGTAAATATATACACATTACTAATCTCGTATTTTCTGTATTTTTGGGGAATCCTTTCTCCAAATTCGCTTCGGGTGAACCTATTTCTAATAACCAGTTCCAAATCAACCTTGTTATTAGCAATGTTTGTATCAGCAGAAAAGGTGATAAAATCGCGAGAGAAGAAGTAGTAACCTTCCTCTTTAAGGCTACTTTCTATTCTTTTTCTTTCCTCCCTTAAAACATCCGTATCAAACCGCGAACCTTTTTTTAGCACGCTATTCACCGTGTCTTTTAAAACTATATCTTGTATCAATGAATCCTCAATGATATAGTCAATGCGATTAATTCTATAGGGTTTACCAGGCTTAACGATATAATTAACCGTTGCCTTTTTCCTACCAAGCTTTGTTGTATCGCTAACTGTAGCATGGTAAAACCCTTTGCTCTCCATGTACCTTTTTAAACTTGCAGTTGACTGCTGAGTTTGGAAAGTATCAAGCAGGACCGGCTCCTCGCCAATGGTTCTGAAAAGCTTACTGAACCCTTTGTCTCTTCCCTCTCTGGCCATATTAAAAAGCCTTAAGTGGAACCTAAAAAGCAATACCCGTTTATTAGGTTCCTGCCTAACGTATCTTCTAAGTTCTGACTCACTTACCCCAACCTTCTTTTCATCAGATTTTATTACAACATTGGCATCATCAAGTAGGTACTCATTGTCAGGAATTTTTCTGGTTATCCTGCATGATGAGAGCATAACAACCGCAATAATTGAGGTCAGTAGTATAAATCTTTTATAAAATGAGTTTTGTTTTATCCTGAGCATTACAATTCCAGATGTAGAAAGTTATTAAAAATACTCCAATCTATAAAAGCTGAAAGATAATGATAAGGTTTTAAATATCGTAGACTTAAACTACATTCCTACAGCATAAAAAATGCCAGACAGTTTCCTTTCTTTGCAATTAATCAAATATTAATTATTTACAACTTTAGAATTAAAACTTTGCCTAACATCGCCTTCAGGCTCGTTTGTTAACTCAATCAATATGTTTAATTTTGTGAATCTTGCTAATAATATTGAAGCTAATACTATTTATGTTTCAACACTAACCTAGAGGGCTCACAAAAAAAACAACCATGCTTCATATATAGTTGCTGAAACTTGGTATAATGAAACGAATATGATTTTTTTATTAAAATTAATTCATGTAAGGATTAAAACACCTGCGGTTGGTGAACACAATAAAAGTTGAAATTGCACGAAGATTGTAAAGTAGCTAATAGTTTCTCTATTTTAGCAGATTAAATGTTTTAAAGGATGAAATACAAACATATCTTTTTTGATTTAGACCGCACGCTATGGGACTTTGAAAGGAACATGCAGATAACACTGCATGAAATATACGAAAGACATAATCTTAAAAGAAATATTCCCAGCTTCGAGGATTTCATAACAAGTTACAACCTACATAACGAGAGACTCTGGAAATGGTATCAGCAAGGACAAATGAAAAAAGAGGTTCTGCGATATAAACGATTTGAACTTACATTAAAAGAATTTGGTTTTGACAACAAGGAGCTTGCAAAAGTAGTTGGACAGGAGTATATTAATGAAAGCCCCAAAAAAACGGCACTCATTCCAAACACGTTAGAACTTCTTGAATACCTTCACCCAAACTATTCACTTCATATTATTACGAATGGATTTAACGAGGTGCAGTTTACAAAACTTAAACTTTGTGGTATTTCAAATTTTTTTGAGAAAGTAGTAACCTCAGAGATTTCAGGACATCATAAACCACGAGCAGGAGCTTTTGGATACTCTCTCTCAACTGCTAATGCTAAAAAAAGAGAGAGCATTATGATTGGGGATGATTTACATGCAGATATAATTGGAGCCAAAGCATTTGGAATTGATCAGGTATTCTTTAACCCTAAAGGAACAGCGCACTCGGAGATATTAACCTACGAAGTAAAATCGCTAAGAAGTATTATGGATTTTCTTTAAAAAAAGTAGAGATTGCCCTAATCTGATATTCTGACTACTAGAACGGTACCTCATCATCTGAACTCTGCGATGATAGGAAATCAAAATCTGAATTGCCAGACGAAGAGGGCAAGGGATCCTCATTCATTTTTGAACCAAACGTTACGGCCTGCCCCGTAGTACCATCATTTACAGAGAAAGGAGCGTGCCCCATGTCATCAAGATCAGAAAACTTTGCTTGCTCTTTGCGGAATCTCAACTTTATGTCACCCACTGCACCATTCCTATGCTTTGCAACAATAATCTCAGCAACGCCCTGAAGCGAATTACCATCCTCATCCTCCTCAAAGCCGTAGTACTCAGGTCTATGAATAAATAGCACCATATCTGCATCCTGCTCAATTGCACCAGACTCTCTAAGGTCGGAGAGTTGTGGCCTCTTGTTCCCACCTCTCGTTTCAACGGAACGGTTTAGCTGCGACAGCGCAAGAATGGGAACATCCAGCTCCTTTGCTATGGCCTTAAGGGATCGGGATATTGTACTAACTTCCTGTTCTCGGCTACCCTTGGCATCGTTAGGACCGGTCATAAGCTGCAAATAATCAATCACAATAATTCCAACATCATACTGAGCCTTTAATCGACGGCATTTCGCCCGAAGTTCGAAGATAGAGAGGGCTGGTGTATCGTCAATATATACTCTGGAATTCTGCAGATCGCCAATTTTTACTGTAAGCTGGGTCCATTCCTGTGGTGTTAACCTCCCGTTTCTAATTTTCTCATGCGAAATGCCCGACTCGCTTACAATAAGCCTGTTGACAAGCTGTAGGCTTGACATCTCAAGAGAAAAGAAAGCTACTGGCACATCATGGTCAACAGCCATATTACGAGCCATTGAGAGAACAAACGCAGTTTTACCCATTGATGGGCGGGCAGCAATAATAACCAGATCGGAAGCTTGCCACCCGGATGTCATCCTGTCAAGCTCGGAAAAGCCACAAGGCACACCACTTAGGCCATCTTCCCTTTTCCCTGCCTCTTCTAAATTATGTAGCGCCTGCTTAACAAGAGTATTTATGGGTGTTGTTTCTCGCTTAATATTCCCCTCAGCAACCTTAAACAGCTCCATTTCCGAATAGTCCAAAAGGTCATCAACATCAAGGGAGTCATCGAATGCCTTGGTTTGAATTTCGCTTGAAACACGAATAAGCTCGCGCTGTATATACTTTTGGGCAATAATTTTTGCATGGTACTCAAGGTGCGCAGCAGAGCCCACTTTTGAAGTAAGTTGTGCCAAATATACTGCTCCTCCCACCTCGTCCAGCTCATTAATATTCCTTAGCTCCTCTGTAACGGTCAGTATGTCAATAGGCTCAAGTTTTGAGGAGAGCTCAACGATGGCCTTAAAAATTTTCTGATGGCTATCCTTATAAAAACTCTCCGGTTTAAGAACATCCAGCACCGAAATAACGGCATCCTTTTCAACCATTAACGCCCCCAGCACTGCTTGCTCAAGATCTAATGCCTGCGGTGGCATCTTACCCATCTCAATTCCTGCAATTGACGTTGGATTTGGTCTATTAGTATATCCTCTTTTCTCTGCCATTATTAATATTTTTTACAAAAATATAGAAGATTAAAGTATCTTTTAAAGAAAAATGGAAAGTGTTATCAACAATTTTAATTTGTTTGAGATATCGACCAGTTAAGTATCTCTAAACCCCACGCCCTCTGAAAACCGTTATCACTGTATAGATAATTATCTTTAAATCAACAAATAACGACATGTTTTCAAGGTAAAGAAGATCGTATTTAAGACGCTCAACCATTTGATCAACATTCTCTGCATAACCATATTTCACTTGCCCCCATGATGTTATGCCTGGCTTAACTTTTTGTAGGTGAAGGTAATATGGCGCTTTTTTAACTATTTGGTCAATATAAAATTGCCTTTCGGGCCTTGGTCCAACCAAAGACATATCCCCCTTAATTACATTCCAGAAATTTGGGAGCTCATCAAGCCGGGTTTTTCTTAAAAATCTTCCAATAGGTGTTATTCTGCTATCGTTCTTGCTTGACAAAGCCGGGCCATCAGCCTCAGCATTAACGTACATTGATCTAAACTTAAAAATCTGGAAAGGTTTCCCATAGCGACCAACACGCTCCTGCGAATATAGAATGGGGCCTTTGGATGTAATTTTTATAATTATTGATAATGATAAGATCAATGGGGAAAGGATTATTAATGCTAAGCTCGAAATGGTTAGGTCAAGGAAAAACTTCACTTTTTGCTGCCAAATGGGCATTAGCTCAAACGACACATTTATTAAGGGTGTGCCTATTATTGATGTCATCTTTACCCTTCCAGCAAGGTAATCGTACATGCTGGGAATAGCCTTCACCTCAACATTTAACCCAAATAATTCGCTAACTATTTGCTTTACAACTCCGCTCTCTTTTGATTCAATTGCCAGCAACACTTCTTGTACCCCTTGTTCATGTATTATCTGTTTCAAATTCAAAAAATCCCCCAAGCAAGGTAAAATTCCCTCCACAGACTTTTCCTTATTATGGCCTGTGCTAATAAAGCCAATAATTCTATGACCGAAGGATTTACTCTGCATTTCAATTTGGTTAAACAATTCAAGGGCCTTTTCCCCCTCACCAACAATCAGCGTTGGGAAGCTAATCTGACGTTTTCGAATTTTCCTAATAGTACGAGAGGTAACCAACAGTCTTGGAAAATATGTTAGGAAAAACTGAAGAATAAAAAGCACAGCAAATAAATGGTAGTAGTCTTTATAAGAAGCAACATAATCATCTAAAATAAAAGCAAAGAAAATAATTAGAACCCCTATAAATACTGACCATACAGATGCTCCTAATTCTTTTAACCTGGATCTGCGGAAAATATCTTTATACAAACTATTTATGTAATAAATAAACACCCAAAAAACAGGTATCACAAAAAGACTTATAACAAGTTTAGGAGTTATCTCAAAATGTACATATTCTCCAAAAATCTGCTTTTCTATAACCTCTTTTCTATATATATTAAAAAGGAACCATGCTGTTGCTGATCCCAGTATATCTAGAGTAATGTATCTAAAGAGTTGCAACCTATACCTCACGTCAAAACGTTTATAATTAATCTACGAAATTATACAATTCACTTGAATATTTACCATTGAAATAAAATAAAAAACCCTGAACCAAACCTAAAATTTAGTAACAAAGCAAATTATAAGATTTTCAAATGATAATAGACAATATCGCAAATGATATTGTTTCAGAAAATTTTTTCGCAAAACTATTGATACTATATTTGTGAAATATACACCTAATCATGCATTAAACGAATACAATGGAAGATTCATTCAGACATAAAGGTTTAAGAAAAAAACTTGTGGAGGAAATAAGGCGAAAAGGCATTAGCAATGAGAAAGTGCTAGGTGCCATTAGCCGGGTTCCCCGCCACCTGTTTATGGAGAGTGGTTTTGTTAATTTTTCATATAAAGACTCCGCCTTTCCAATTGGCGCAGGGCAAACAATATCTCAGCCTTATACCGTTGCATTTCAAACTCAGCTATTAGATATAAACCCAATGGATAAGGTGCTGGAAATTGGAACTGGTTCTGGCTATCAAACGGCCGTTCTTCTTGAAATGGGCGCAAAAGTATATACCATTGAGCGACAACGAGAACTTTACGTAAAATCCAAGGCGCTTCTGGAGAAATTAGGTTACAACCCTCACTTCTTCTATGGTGATGGTTACAAGGGTATGCCAAGTTACGGCCCATACAAAAAGATTCTAATTACTGCTGGTGCAACTGAGATACCTGAGAGTTTGGTTAACCAGCTTGAAATTGGTGGGCGGATGGTAATACCTGTTGGTAATGATTCCGGCCAGGAAATGCTTCTGATTGAAAAAACATCATCAACCGAGATAAAAACTTCTAAACACGGTAAGTTTATTTTTGTTCCAATGGTTAAAGGAACAAACAAGTAGATTTTTACTAAAAAAAATATTATGATGACTCAAATAAAAACTTTCGTTTTTAATCCATTTCAGGAGAACACTTACGTTCTATATGACAATACAAATGAGTGTGTTATTATTGATGCAGGATGCCATTCAGAAGCGGAACAGGAGGAACTGGCAAACTTCATAAGCTCCAATAACCTTAAACCGAAACTGGCAGTTAATACCCATGGCCATGTTGATCACGTTCTGGGGAATAGTTTTATAAAATCAGAATTTAATATAGATATAGCAGGGCATGCAGAGGATATGCCTATGCTGCAATCGGCAGCAACACATGCCTTAATGTACGGGTTAACCATAGATGACGTGCCTTCGTTGGACAAATTCATTAATGATGGTGAAATTATTAGGTTTGGCGAAACCGAAATTGAAGTAATTCACACACCCGGGCATTCAAAAGGTGGCATTTGCCTTCTTTTAAAAAAGGATAACTTCATGCTATCGGGAGACACGCTATTTAAAGCATCAATAGGTAGAACAGATCTACCCGGAGGAAACTACGATACTTTAATTAGCAGTATAAAAGATAAGATTCTTCCTCTAAATGAGGATATCAAAGTTTATCCAGGACACGGTGACCCAACAACAATTGGATGGGAAAAGGAGAATAATCCATTTTTAGCTTAACAATGCTCCATGTCTCTTTGTTATATAACATAACAAAAAACAACATCACTTAAACAAAAAATTGCAACTATTTTAATATTTTTACAACAAAACTATTACTATTAGTTGTAGTTTTTAAATAAAATTAAAACCATAACAACTTAATCTGCTTACATATGTCAATCGAACGCTTTGTTACAAGACACATTGGGCCTCGCGATAGCGAAATTGATGAAATGCTCAAGGTAGTTGGGGTAAAGACCATGGACGAACTAATTGACCTTACCGTTCCTAAAGGCATTCGCATGGAGAAACCATTAAATCTGCCTAATCCCCTATCAGAGCATGAGTTTCTGAAAAAAATCAAAGGAATTGCATCAAAAAACAAACTTTTTCGATCATTCATCGGCATGGGATACTACGGGACGCATACCCCCTCGGTTATTCTTCGAAATATTTTTGAGAACCCCAGTTGGTACACATCCTACACTCCATACCAGGCTGAAATTAGCCAGGGACGCTTAGAGGCACTCCTAAATTTCCAAACAATGGTTATGGATCTTACAGGAATGGAAATTGCTAATGCCTCGCTCCTTGATGAGTCTACAGCCGCAGCCGAGGCGATGCTTATGATGCATAGCCTTCGTTCCCGTAAAGCCGTAAAAGAGGGCAAAAATGTACTTTTTGTCGATAGCGATATCTTCCCTCAAAACCTTGAGGTTATAAATACTCGTGCAACCCCCATGGGAATTGAAGTGGTGACCGGATGCTATAGCGAGTATGAATTTACAGGCAAAGAGTTTGGTGTAATAGTACAATACCCATCAGCAAAGGGGAACATAAGAGACTACTCCAGCTTTGCCGAAAAAGCAAAAGAAAACAATGCTCTTATAACTGTAATTGCCGATATTTTGGCTCTCTCTTTAATTACACCTCCCGGTGAATGGGGAGCAGATATTGTTGTTGGCTCAACTCAACGCTTTGGAATACCAATGGGATTTGGCGGGCCCCATGCAGCGTACCTAGCAACCAAAGATAAGTACAAACGAAATATCCCCGGGCGAATAATTGGAGTTTCAATTGACAGACATGGTGACAAAGGCTTAAGAATGGCACTTCAAACCCGAGAGCAACATATTAAGCGCGAACGTGCCACTTCAAATATTTGTACTGCTCAGGCTTTGCTGGCTATAATGGCAGGAATGTATGCAGTTTATCACGGGCCTGAGGGTATTAAGCAAATTGCAACCAATGCGCACACTTCAGCAGTTACACTTTCAAAGGAAATAACCAAGTTGGGATACACGCAAAAGGTTAAAAATATTTTTGATACCATTGAAGTGGAACTCCCCGAGGGTATAAGAACCGACATGATTCGTCAGAAGGCTCTGGACAAAGAGTTAAACTTTTATTATAAAAACAATGGAACCGTTGGTATTAGTTCAGATGAACTTACATCGGTAGCTGATATTAATAACATTATTGAGATTTTTGCCGAGGTGGCAGGAAAACCAGCAGCCAAGTTAGAGTCTTTGAATGAGGTGAATGAAATCCCAAGCAACCTAAAGCGTAAGTCGGATTTTCTTACCGAGAAGGTTTTCAACTCCTTCCACTCAGAGACTGAGATGATGCGCTATATAAAAAGGCTTGAAAAGAAAGATATAGCGCTAAATCACAGCATGATATCGCTGGGTAGCTGCACCATGAAGCTTAATGCAGCAACTGAAATGCTGCCTCTTAGCTGGATGGAATTTGGAAACATACATCCTTTTGTTCCTTCCAGCCAGGCGCAGGGTTACATGGGGCTGATTTGCGAGTTGGAACAACTTCTGGCTGAAATAACCGGTTACGATGCGGTTTCTCTTCAGCCAAATTCCGGAGCGGCAGGTGAGTACGCTGGACTAATGGTTATTCGCCAGTACCATATAAGCCGTGGCGAGGGGCACAGAAATGTTGTGCTCATCCCCTCTTCTGCTCATGGCACCAACCCTGCAAGCGCAGCAATGGCTGGAATGAAAGTGGTTATTGTTGCCTGCGATGATAATGGTAACATATCCATTGATGACCTTAAGGCAAAAGCTGAGGAGCATAGCGAGAACCTTTCCTCATTCATGGTTACGTACCCATCAACACATGGTGTATTTGAAAGTAAGATTAAGGAAATGAACCAGATTGTTCATGATAATGGCGGACAAGTTTACATGGATGGTGCCAACATGAACGCCCAGGTAGGCCTAACAAGCCCTGGCATAGTTAAGGCTGACGTTTGCCACCTTAACCTGCACAAAACCTTTGCAATACCTCACGGTGGAGGAGGACCTGGCGTTGGCCCTATTGGCGTAGCCAAGCATCTTGCCCCATTCCTTCCATCGCACCCAGTAGTAAAAACTGGTGGAGAAAAAGCAATTACAGCACTGGCCGCAACACCCTGGGGCAGCGCAAGCGTACTACCCATCACTTATGGCTACATACTAATGCTTGGTGCCGAAGGTTTAAAGAAGGTTACCGAGATGGCGATTCTTAATGCCAACTATATGGCCGCTAAGCTTAAAAATCATTTCGATGTTCTTTATTCAGGTGAGACTGGACGTGTGGCGCATGAGATGATACTTGATTGCCGCCATTTTAAGCAGCAATACGGAGTGGAAACTGGCGATATTGCTCGTCGCCTTATGGATTATGGCTTCCATGCTCCTACCCTTTCGTTCCCCGTTCCTGAAACGCTTATGGTTGAACCAACGGAGAGTGAATCGGTACAGGAACTCGACCGCTTTGTTGAAGCTATGATTTCCATTAGAAAGGAACTTGAAGAGATTAAGGAAGGAAAGGCAGACAAAGAGGATAACGTGCTGAAGAATGCTCCACATACAGTTGCTGAGGTAGCTGCCAATGATTGGAACCATAAGTACGATAGACAAAAGGCTGCTTTCCCATTACCCTGGATAGCAGGAAATAAATTCTGGGCACCCGTTAGTAAGATTGACTCTGGCTACGGCGACCGCAACCTAGTTTGCTCCTGCGCTCCAATTGAAGAATACTTGTAATACACTCAAAGCAAAACTCAAAAAAAAGGCATCAGGCACTTAGTTTGGTGCCTTTTTTATACGCTAAAACCATCTACTCTTTAAACAATCCAAATACGAATAAACAAAATACATGCTCTTTTTTCTAATGTATAAATTACCACACAAGAAAATTATGTAATTTCGTAGCGCAAACGATAATAACCAAAATACATTTAGAAATGGCACAAGCACAAATTGACCTTAAAAAAGAGCAGCAGGTTACTCTCAATACGCCGAGGTATAAATACAGCCTAATGGCAAGAATATTTTTCTTCGGTATGGATTTGTTAGCAGGCAAGAAGGACAACCTACCCAAAGCTAAATTGCTGGAGATTCTAGCCAGCATACCCTACAGGGTTTGGGAAATACGTCACTATATGAAGCAGACCCGCAAGTATAAAAATATTGACAGGGTGAAAAAATCGCAGGATATTATTGACTGGGGCAGAGATGCGCAGGATAATGAATACACGCACCTACTTGTAATTCATGAAAAAATGAAGGAGGATGGCATTAAGGACAAATGGTACTTATCGTCATTTGTAACCTTCTTTGTTGTTATGATTTACATCATTACAGCCAGGCTTATGGCTTTCTTTAGTCAGAAAAGAGCTTTCCTCTTTAATGCTGAGTTTGAGAACCATGCCGAGCTGGTTTACGCTCAACTTGTTGTTGATAATCCACAATGGGAGGAGCAAAAGGTAACAAATACACTGGTTAAAAAGTATGCTGATGTTGACACTTGGGCCGATGTTTTTAGGCGCATCAGTTTAGATGAGCGCGACCATATGAACCATAGCTTCGAATTCTGCGGAAAGCACGAACATGTAGTTAAGTACGATGGGATGCCTGAAGCCTACAATCAGAACTAAATTAAGTTAAGGATACTACTCCAAAGCCCTTCTGCTATAGCATTAGGGCTTTTTTCTTGCAATGGCATCATCAATAGTCAGTCCAAAAACCTCCCTCATGGTTAATCCCATGGCTTCAACCTGCTGGGGAACAAGGCTTGTTTCGCTCATACCGGGAACGGTATTTACCTCAAGAAAATAAAGCTTATCGTTATTAAATATATAATCGACCCTAACGATGCCTTTACACATAAACCTATCGTAAATCTGTGAGGAAACGGATTGAATATAATCTGAGAGCTCGTCCGAAATCCGGGCAGGTGTTATCTCCTCCACCTCATTCTCATACTTAGCACCATAGTCAAAGTACTCATTCTTTGGAACAATCTCCGTAACAGGAAAAATCAGGGACTTATTCTGAACCTTAATTAAACCGCACGTTAACTCCGTTCCTGGAATAAACTCTTCAATAACTGCTATATCGTCCTCCGTAAACGCATAATTAATGGCAGGCTCTATTTCCTCAATTGTTTTTACCTTGGTTATCCCGTAGCTACTCCCGCTTTCGTTGGGCTTTACAAAAAGAGGCAATCCAAGTTGTTCAACAATCACCTCAGGATTAAGAGGCTCTCCTTTCTTCACCTCAACCGATTTTGCTAAATTAATATCTAAATCGGCAACCATCCGCTTTGACGCTTCCTTATTAAAGGTTAAAGAGGTATTGAATACCCCGCCGGTTGTATATGGTACTCCCATCATCTCAAAATAACCTTGCAACAGTCCATTTTCTCCGGGTGTGCCATGTATGCCTATAAGGGCGCAATCAAAGGCTAAATCAACTCCATCAACTTTGGCTGTAAATGTATCCCACGATATTGGAAAATCTCCTTTTTCAGGATGCTTGAGCGTCCATTCCTTTCCTTTAACAAGAACAGGAAAAGCATTGTACTTATTGGGGTCTAACCATTTGGCTATTTGCTTTATGCCTTTAAGGGATATTTCCTCCTCTGAGGAATTTCCTCCTGCCATTAGAGCAATTTTAAGTTTTTTAGCCATAAATCGAATTATAAAAATCAATAATTTTCTAAAACAGAATTTCGAAACGTTTCAAAATATTAATCTAATTACCTGAACGAGGTGTAGGTTTTCCATCGATTTATAACCTGTGACATATCATCCGGAATCTCAGTCTCAAAATGCATCTGCTCTCCTGTTGTTGGGTGAATAAAACCCAAGGACTTTGCATGGAGTGCATGCCTTGGACAAATAGTAAAACAGTTCTGAATGAACTGTTTATACTTGGTAAATGTAGTCCCTTTAACAATAGAATCGCCACCGTACCTGTCGTCGTTAAAAATGGGATGCCTAATGTACTCAAAATGGGCTCTAATCTGATGAGTCCGTCCTGTTTCTAACTTACATTCTATCAGGGTAACATAGCCTAATCGCTCAATTACCTTCCAATGGGTAATGGCGTGCTTGCCCTGTTCCCCCTCGGGGAAAACCTGCATTTTCTTCCGATCTCGAATGCTCCTGCCAATATGTGCATCAATTGTTCCCTCGTTCTCTTCCATATCGCCCCAAACTAGAGCTATGTAACGGCGTTTAGTTGTTCGCTGAAAAAACTGTCGTGCTATATGGTTCATGGCCAGCTCGGTTTTAGCAACAACCAGAATACCCGATGTATTTCTGTCTATCCTATGAACTAAACCTGGCCTGACCTCTCCAGACTGAAAAAGAGGCAAATGCCTAAGATGATGCATTAATGCATTAACTAAAGTCCCTGTGAAATTTCCATGCCCAGGATGCACCACCATTCCCGCTTGCTTGTTAACAACAACTACATCATCGTCCTCGTAAATAATATCCAACGGTATGTTTTCTGCTTCTATATCAACCTCTCTGGGAGGGTAAGCCATTACAATGGATATGCTATCATCTGGCTTAACTTTATAGGATGGTTTCACCGATTTTCCATTCACCAGAATATTGCCTGCATCGGCTGCAGCTTGCACTCGGCTTCGGCTTATACTCTGAATTTTACTGGTAATGAACTTATCAATCCTAATTGGGGCTTGCCCCTTATCTACATCAAGATGAAAATGTTCAAACATGTCCTGCTGGTCATGGGCATCGTTCTCAAAATCATCCATTGGGTTATCATTCACACTCATCGGCCAACAATCAGTTTTTGGGTACCTATAAGCTTGGCTCCAGCCAAAATTCTGACAATATAAACGCCGCTGGATAGGCTGCTAATGTCAATAGAATTGGATGTGTAGGTTTGGTTTATAACCTGCTGCCCGGAAGCAGTGAACACCTGTACATTAACATCTCTAAGGCTCTCTACACCCTTAATTGAAAAATGTTGATATGCAGGATTTGGATATACTTTTGGATTTAAACGCTCCATTGTTTCACATGCTGCAGATGTTGGGGGTTCCGTTAGCTCACCAAAAACCGGCCTAATCATTAATGAGCCCTCAAACTGGCTATTAAGCCAACTGCCATCAATATTATAAAACAGGTGCTGATTATTTACATTGCTCCTGTCAAATCCTACATTAAGCATGCTGGTGTTTGTTTGAACCCATCCTACGTAATATGTTTCATCCTCAATCCAAAGTTCCTCTTCAAGTTGAAAGAGGGTAAAACGGTTAAGACTATCAGTAAACTCTGGTCTTAGGCCTAACTCCTCATAGATAATGCTACCTGGTTTACCGTTGTTATCATCCCAAATGGCGAGTTTAAAATAGTGCTGGTTATCATCGTCTTGGGTTCTATTAAAGTACATATAAACACCAACTAGCCAGTCAGGCTCATAGTTAGTAAACCTATAAGCTACCATCCCATTCTGAACGCCTTCACCATAAAGACCATAGCCGCTTTCAGCCGTTCCATCGTCATAAGCATAATAATTTTTGAATTGCTGGGTGTAGCTTAGGGTATCGTTCCAGCGAAGGTGATGGGTTTCAGGATTAATATCAGTTTCGAGGTAAGATGTGAAGGTGAATTTTGCTGAATCGGGCCAGGCTGATTCAAAATCATAAAAATAGTTTCGGGTGTATTCTATTTCCTCAAATTCAAAAATATTATCGGCTTGACCACTAAAATTATAGGCATTGCTATTTGAATGATTGTATATGGAGAACCTTCGGGTAATATTCCATACTGTACCTCCCATATTTCTATAATTAATCGTAAAACCCATAGGATCAGATAGTTCTTCCTGTCTTGCTAGCTGGTTAAAATGCTTCCAGGGCATTGACTCATAATTGTTCAGAACTGATCCGAGGGGTTTGTAAAAAGTAATATCGTTTAACAATGTATCGTCGTAGGCTCTACCTCTATCAATATAAATCAAATCAACATTCCAATGGTCGCTGTTCCCCCTTAATCCGGGTACATCATTATTTGAAGAGAGTGATGCATAATTTCTGAATCGCAACTTAAAATCAGCATTTAGAAAGCGAGATTCTCTTACTGGAAAATGAACCATAAAAAAAAGTGAATCCATTGATTCTGCCTCAATAACCTGAGTTTTCTCATGTAGTATATCATAATTGTAAAATTTATTTTCTGAGAAATCTGCCCAGCCAGCCCATGCATTTACCCACTGATTATTTTCTGCATCAAAAAATTCGAGTGTAAGAGAATCCCTGGGGCTTGGCCGATAACCTAAACCTTGCGGTTGGACGTAAAAGGTTATATAGATTGTGGTATCTTCAGGAAAATTTAGATTGATATTTTGAGAAGTAAGGGTATCGGCGGAAAAGGGAACGGTTGAAGCATTTTCATGGAGTTGCCCCTTGAAATTAATGGCATCAAATGTAGCTACGCCAACTGTTTTGGAATTAATGGAATAGGAAGTGTTTACAAAAACATCCTGTCCTTTACTCCATAATTCTGGTACAGGAGAATGCTTCCCTCTCGAAAAATCATCAAAAAAAGGTAAATCCAAAACTGCTTTTGATTGCTTAATGGCATATTCACTCTTTAATATTGGTGATGTTTCCAGATCAACTAACAACTCCCCACCTTTCTGAGCCGAAGTTAAGATAGCAGATAGGACTATTACAAGAAAAGTGTTGACAAATAATTTAATCATTCTAATATTTCTTCTTCAGATTCATGATTAATGAGGATGGAGTCCTTCTCTATTTCTTTAATTTCAGGGTCAGGTGGAATCCTTGACTCATTCTGCGTTAACCATAAATCTACATTGGCTCCAAAATTTATTAACGTTTCTCCATTAGGATTTGGATATTGGCTATATACCCTTGCTTGTAATGAATCAACATTGTCAATTACTGTTGCATCATAGGTATATCGTCCTAAGTTTAACGAAGCTTCAAGCAAAAGATTGCGTGCTTCAGCATAAGTTAAGCCAATTACTCTGGGGAGAACGGTTTTCTCGTTACGTAACCCCTTACCCAAAACTAGCTTAATCTCCGCTCCTTTGGGTATCTCAGTCCCGGGCTCTATCTCATCTCCATCGTAATGCTGCTCTAGCACGTTGTTTACTGCAATATCAGAAATGAATGACAATCGGTCAATCTTAAATCCCTGTAAAAAGAGCCTTGATTTTGCTTGCCTTAAAGTTAATCCAACCAAATCTGGCATTTCAACTAGTATTGGATTAACTGCATTGGTTGTTACAAATATTCTGCGATTGGCCTTTACGTAGGTCTCATGAGTTGGATTCTGTTCTACTACAGTACCAGGCTCTTTTGTAATTATATAAACAGAATCAGTCACCTCAATCCGTAATTTTTTTTGCTTGGCCAACTCTTTTGCCTTCTCAATTTTTAAACCTGAAAAATCCGGAACAGGAAACCCCTGACCATGTCTGGAGTAGATATGCAAAAAAGCGAAAAACAAAGAAATTACAACCACCATCAAAACCAATGCAATTAGTGGTGTTTTAACAAATGGATTTAAAAATATCGTTTTTAAGGTCTCCTTTATATTCTGCATTCTATTTTATATTAAATAAGTAAAATTGACTATATCTTTTTATACAACGGACATTGAATTAAAAAAATATATGACAAAAATATAATTAATTGCGTAAAATGCATCAATAAAACCCGACCTAATGAAAGGACTAAATTAAATTAGTAGGTAGCAAGGGTATTATACAAAGAATCGCGCTCAGCGGGTTTCTTATTAGCTGATTGAATAAGGGCACAAATCTCATCTACAGTCATGTTAGGGTTTTGCTCCTCTGAGCCAGCCATACTGTATATTTTGGTAGATTCATCAATGGTACCGTCTAGGTCATCAACACCAAAATCGAGCAGTAATCTGGCTTTCTCCTTACCTAGCATAGGCCAGTAGGCTTTTAGATGCTGTATATTATCTAGAAAGATTCTTGCCACTGCATAGGTTCTCAAATCATCAAGGAAATTAGTTTCTCCAATGGAACCCAACTTGTTATTAGATGACTTAAATTTGAGCGGGATAAAGCAGTTAAAACCTCCGGTTCTATCTTGAAGTTTCCTAATATCGTCCATGTGCTCTACTCGGTGCGAATAGTTCTCTAAATGCCCATAAAGCATGGTTGCATTTGATGTTAACCCCTCTTGATGAGCAGCCTCGTGAACTCTAAGCCATTGAGTCCAACTAGACTTTGTACCACATATTTTCTTCCGAATTTCAGGATTTGATATCTCAGCACCTCCGCCGGGTATGGAATCTAAACCATATCCCTTAAGAATTTTAATTCCATCACGCAAAGGAAGGTTTGCCTGAGAAATGACATAATCCAACTCTACAGCAGAGAAGGCTTTCACGTGTATCTGGGGCATCTCCTTCTTAATTGTAGCTATAATTTTCCCATAGTAATCTAAATTCCATTTAGGATGCACTCCCCCTGTAATATGAACCTCCGTAGGGTTACTCTCTCTGTACTTTCGTACCGATTTCCTAATATCGCTCAGCCCCATCTCCCAACTACCCTCCTGCTCAGGCTCTCTTCGGTAGGAACAAAAGGTACAATTATGAACACATAAATTGGTGGGTTCTATATGGAAATTGCGATTGAAGAAAACTCTCTCCCCATTTTTTTGCTGCGCAACATAACTAGACAAGATTCCTAAGAGTCCAATATCAGCATGCTGAAAAAGAGTGATAGCATCATAAGTAGAAATACGCTTACCAGCAATCACTTTATCAATCAAATGATTAATATTATCCTGATTTACAATACTTAGCAACTGTTTTACTTTGGTATTCTGATACATTTAGTTGTAAATATCCAGATATTTAAAAAAGCAGCTTTCAACAAATTAAAACATATTCTATACTCAATTTGTTGAAAGCAACCTTCTAATTATAGCAAATACAGCAAAGTTTTAAAACGAATACCTTGCAGCAAAAAGAAACCTGTGATTTATTGATTGGGTAAAGTCTTGTGGCTTAGCAAATTCATCATAGGTAGTACCGTAATCTGCCGTATTGTATAAATATTCAAGAGCCAGCATAAAATTCTTATGGGAATAAACAATTCGCGGTGAGAGTCGATAACCATTCGAAATATTTGCAGCTCTTGTGTACCAAATGGGGGCATTTTGAGCTGGTGTTTCTATCTCAGTATCGGAGCCTAAGGCGCTCATGGTACCTACGAAGAAACCAAACCCCCAATTTTCTGAGAAATCATACATAGCTTCAGCCCATGCTGCAAAAGATTTTATGTTGGCATAATCATAATCGTAAAGTTTTGCACTGTCAGCCAATTGTCTTCCATAACCGCCAATCATAATTTGGTGGGTCATATTCTCACCAAAAGAAGCTTTAGCTTGCAGGGTGAATCGGTTTGCTTTAACCCTACCAAACCACTGAAGGTTATAGGCTCCAACTATATTATCACTAAAATAAACATTGTTGTTCACTGTTGCTCCCATTGGTTTAAGCCACATGTAGCCAGCTGTAATTCCAGTGTTGAAACGTTGGGAATTACCAACATGAAGTTGAAACTGCAAATCGGGCAAGCCAGAATTTCGCTGTGCATCTTCTGGTCCAACGCTTGCGTGATACCCATGAGCAAGAGCAGCTCCTGCTATTTTTATACTGGGGAAAGGCTCATAGTCAAAACGAATTTGGGGTGAGCGATTTAACGGATTGAAGGGTGCACCAGCACCAAAAGATATTACTCTGGGGAAAACCTCAGGAGTAAACATTGGATGCCAATACTGCCCCATAGTTAGTTGAAACTTGTCCCATTGCAATTTCATTAAGGCATGCCTTATTCGCAGATGATGCTTATAGTCCTCTGCCGTTGCAAAGAAATCTGCCTCAATAAGCCCGCTAAGCTTTGCCCCCATTACCTCGGAACCAGAAATGCTAGCGCCAACCCTAGACTGAAGCGATAACATCTCAAGTTGCGGATTACTATTGATTAAATCGCCCGTTTGGGGATGATATTGTGGTGCTTTTGGAAACAAGTAAAGTTCACCATCACGAGTAAAAACAGATTCGTGCGAATCAAAAATTGCCTCGTAAGATACATAGCCATAAAAGTTGATCTTGGGCTCTTGAACCTCTTCTGATACTTCCTGTGCAATACTATTCTTGCTTGTTAATAAAACTGTTGCTACAAAACAAATTTGGAGCATGTGCTTAAAGCGATTGTGTTGTAGGGTATATACCATCATTTTGTTTTTTTACTGTTTATTATCAAAAAAAATGGATGCCCAAAACTTCACTCATAGAGTCATCCTGAGATTTATGATTTCAATTTAAGCTTGCGGAATCTTCTCCAACACATCTAATAGTAATTTCCAGAATTTATCTGTTGTTTCTATATCAAGACGCTCATCGGGAGAGTGCGCACCTTTAATTGTTGGACCAAAAGAAATCATGTCCAACCCTGGGTACTTCTCTAAAAACAAACCACACTCTAGCCCAGCATGAATAGCCCTTACAACAGGTTCTTCTCCAAAAAGCTTTTTATATGAACCTTCTGTAATAGAAAGAATTTCGGAATCTCTATTTGGCTTCCATCCGGGGTATCCTCCAGAATGAACAACACTGGCATTTGCAAGTCTAAAAACGCTTTCTACCATATTTGCAATATCCTGCTTTGCAGAATCGATAGAGCTCCTCTGGCTGGTAGTTATAAGTATCTGATTGTCTTGTATAAACTTTATTGCTGCCAAATTAGTTGATGTTTCTACAAGCCCAGGGATCTGATGACTCATTGAAATAACACCATGAGGACATCCGTATAGAGCATTTAGCAAATCGTACTGAGTTGGCTCATCAATAACCCTTTGGGGCATCTCGCATTCATTCAGTTCAATTTTGATATTGGGCTCTATGCCACCAAACTCATTCGCAACATCCTTTTTATACTCATCAAACAGCTGCAGCATGCTCTTCACCTCATCCTTATGGATAACAAAAGTTGCAAATGCCTCACGAGGAATAGCATTACGAAGATTCCCTCCTTCGAGACTTGCAATTCTCAGGTCATACTTTCTGGTTCCCTTCCAAAGAAATCGGTTAATAATTTTAATTGAGTTGCCTAGCCCTTTATCAATCTCGTCGCCACTATGCCCGCCTTTTAAGCCTGTTATTGATAAGTTGAAGGACTTGCTTTCGCTAGGAATCTTTTCTGTATCGTAGGCAAAAGTTATTGAGGTATCAACCCCACCTGCACATCCAATAAAGAGTTCTCCTTCATCTTCAGAGTCAAGGTTTAAAAGAATCTTCGAGTTGAAAAAGTTTGGTTCCATCTCAAAAGCTCCGGTTAAGCCAGTTTCCTCATCAACAGTAAAAAGGCACTCAATGGGACCATGTTTAATGCTCGTTGAAGCCAAAATGGCAAGTTGGGCAGCAATACCAATACCATCATCTGCTCCAAGTGTTGTTCCCTTGGCTTTAACCCACCCCTTATCAACGTATGCCTTAATGGGATCATTACTAAAATCATGCTCAATATCACTATTCTTTTCACAAACCATATCAACGTGACTTTGCAGAACAACTGACATTCTGTTCTCCATACCTTTTGTTGCTGGTTTTCGGATTAGCATATTACCTGCCTTATCAGTTATTGTTTCCAGGTTATGCTTTATCCCAAAATCCTGTAAATAAGCTATAATCTTCTCCTCATTTTTGGAGGGACGTGGAATTTGGAGTATCTCGTTAAAATACTTCCAAATCTCTGCTGGTTTTAAGGTATCAATTCCGCTCATAGTATTCCTATTTTTTTTGAAAATGCTGATAAACTTAAGCCATAAATATAGTTCATGCAAATAATAATTTTAAAATTTTTTAAGATTATTTTTCAGCACCTTATTTATTCTCCATAACATATTGATTTATAATTTACACCATTATCATAAGAAGTAAATGTTATTCAACACAAACATCTAATACATAATGAAATATTGCACAGATGTCTATTTTTAAGGTAATTAAAAAAATGTTTTGTTGTTACAATTCATTGTTTTTACTTTGCAGCTTATTTACTAATTAATAGGTAAAAAAATTATATAGCCTATTAGATGCTTAATAAACGAGCAAAAATGATTGATCAAGAAGAACTTAAGCATCTGCTTTTAACAGCAATAAATGCTGCCATAAAAGCAGGTGCTTTAATAATGGACGTATATAATTCCGATAATTTTCAGGTAAGTCTTAAATCAGATGCTACCCCATTAACACTCGCCGACAGGGAATCGAATAACGAGATTGTTAACGCCCTTATGAAAACGCGAATCCCTGTTATGAGTGAAGAGGGCAGAAATCTACTTTACGAAGAGAGGCAGGGTTGGGAGTACTTTTGGTTAGTTGATCCGCTTGATGGAACCAAAGAGTTTATTAAGAGGAACGGAGAGTTCACGGTTAACATAGCATTAGTTTACAACAACTATCCTATTGCCGGGGTGGTTTATATTCCTGTTCATGAGCAGCTTTACTTTTCACTTGAAAACATGGGGGCATATAGGATAGACAGCATCAACACTATGATTGAGAATACTGCTGTGCTTGATTCATACATAAAAGAATCCAACAAACTCCCTTTATCCCCCCCCCCAGAAGCCTTCACCATTGCAGTTAGCCGCTCACATCCTTCGGACGAAACGCAAAATTACATAAATAGCATGATGGCAAAACATGAGAATGTCACAATAATTGCAAGGGGCTCATCCCTTAAAATTTGCATGGTTGCCGAGGGCGGTGCTCATATTTACCCACGATTTGGAAAAACTACAGAATGGGATACAGCAGCAGCACAGGCCATTGCAGAAAGTGCTGGTTGCGAAGTATTATCTTTAGAAGATAATAAGCGATTAAGGTATAACAAGGAGGATATTAACAATCCTTGGTTTATTGTTAAACATGCGGAGAAATAAAAAAGGCAAAACTATATGAAACGTAGTTTTGCCTTTGTATGTTTTATTCTGGTTGAAATTTGTTACAACTTTAGCTTTCGCTCAATATCCTCAATTTGACATTTAAACCGTTTATCTGTATCTATTAGGTTATTAACCGTTTTGCATGCATGTAATACGGTTGCATGATCCTTCCCTCCTATTAATCCACCAATTGTTGACAACGAGCTTTTTGTCATGCTTTTTGAGAAGTACATGGCTATTTGGCGGGCTTGAACAATCTCTCTCTTTCGGGTTTTTGTATGCAAAACCTCGCTGGGAAGACCAAAGTACTCACTCACTACCTTCTGGATGTAATCAATAGATATTTCCTTCTTGGTGTTCTTTACCAGCTTGTCTATCATTTCAGCAGCCAGCTCAATGGTAATCTGCTTACGGTTAAGAGTTGACTGAGCCAGCAAGGAAATTAATGCTCCCTCTAGCTCCCGAATATTATTTGTAATATTTGTTGCAATGTACTCAATAACTTCTTCAGGAATATCTATTCCATCCTTGTAAATTTTCTGTTTTAAAATTGCGGCCCTTGTTTCAAAATCGGGAGATTGCAAATCGGCTGAAAGGCCCCACTTAAAACGGGACAATAACCTTTGCTCAAGACCCTGAAGTTCTACTGGAGGCTTATCAGAAGTAAGAATAATCTGTTTTCCAGCCTGATGCAAGTGATTGAAAATATGAAAAAAGGTATCCTGAGTTTTCTCTTTTCCGGCAAATTCATGCACATCATCAATAATAAGTACATCAATCATTTGATAGAAGTGCACAAAATCGTTTATATTGTTATTCCTAACTGCCTCTACATACTGCGTTTGAAACTTAACTGCATTAACATATAGCACGACTTTTTCAGGAAACTTGGTTTTAACTTGTATTCCTATTGCCTGCGTTAAATGGGTTTTCCCCAGTCCTGAACTGCCATAAACTAGTAGGGGATTAAATGGGTTCTTCCCTGGGGCATTTGCAACTGCCATTCCTGCAGAGCGAGCTAACCGGTTGCATTCTCCCTCAATGAAATTTCCAAATGTATTGTCTGGATTAAGCTGCGGATCAACATGCAACTTTTTGATTCCAGGAATTATGAATGGATTCTTAATTTTATACTCCGAATTCTTATTTGATGGCATTGAAACGGGCTTATTCCGAAGCTCCGTTTTATTTTGAGTTGGGAAAACCACTGTAACAGGCTTGTTATTAACTGCTCCATGATTTTCCATAACCACATTATACTCTAACTTGGCCCCAGTACCCAACTCTTTCCTTAGGGTCTTCCGAAGGATATCAATAAACTGCTCCTCCAAGTACTCGTAAAAAAAAGGACTCGGGACCTGAATTGTAAGCACATTGTTCTTAAGATTTTTAGGAACAATTGGTTCAAACCAAGTTTTAAAACTAACTGGAGGGACATTATCTTTAATTATCTCCAAACAATTATCCCATACTTCTTGAAAATCACGAGCCATTTTATGTAATGTAATTGAAAATATTTCTACCTTTTTTTGTTGGGAGAACAAAATTGTGAAAAAATATCTGAAAAAAAAATTGAAAAAGTGTTGTATATCTCACTTCGTGTTTAAAGGGTTAACAATCATACAAATATTTTTTTTATTTTTTTTATTTTTTCTGTATGTTGCTGTTTATGTTGTATTTACGTGATTTTTACTCTTAAAAACTTGTGGGTTAAACCATTGGGAACACTACCTTAACCAATAGCTAAATCAAAATAATTTAACATTTTACATAAACTTCTGAACAGTAGTTCAATGGCCATAAAACACTGATTAGAAGTTTTTTACACTTTTCGAACGATTTTACAAAAATTTGGTGTCGAAAAACGAACAACCCAGCTTCAAAATAAAAGGGAAACTATCTTTTTTCTTTCTCGTATCGATTCCTACTAAAATCAATTAGCGAGAAATTGATGTATCGCTTGGGATTTAACTTCATATCTAAAAGCAGTAATTCAAGATTTCTGGCGGCATCCTCAAAATTATGGTAAAGGGTATCGTTATGAAGCATCATTCCAAGGGTACCCTCACCTTTATTAATCTTATTTGCTATTTGGTTTAAGGCAATCATTGCAGAGTCAGTTTGAGCTAGGGTATTGGATAAATTTGCGCGAGCTAAAGTATCGCTAATTGATGCGAAATTTTGGATAGCGGAGTCAATCTTCTGATTGTTATCCTTTAGATTTTTTGTAATGGAATGTACATTGCTTAGCATTCTTTTGAATTTGCTTGTATCCTGCCCAAACATATTGTTAACGGATTGGCTTAGCTCATCAATGTTTTCTAAACTGCTACGCATGGAGCTAATACTCTGGTCAATATTCTTTTTATTCTCCTCATTTAAAATATCAACCAATCCCTTAAGCGCATTATCCATGTTTACCATCAGGCTCTCGGCCTTGTCTTTTATGGGGGCCATCTCAAACATAACCTGATCGAGCAAACCCGTTTCAATAGATGCTTTAAGAGTATCGCCAGCATTGTGAAAGGTCTTGTTATGAGAAAGCTCTAACCGAATAGCTTTCCCTCCCATAATATCTGAGCTTATAAGTTTAATGTTTGAGTTTACAGGTATGTTGTATCTCTTTTCAATTTGAAGGGCAACAATTAAGTTGTCTGAATTATCATCCTCAAAATTAATGCTACGGACAGTACCTATCTTATAGCCACTTAGCATCACATCGTTAGTTGGTTTCAAGCCATCTACTCTTTCAAAAACAGCATAGTACGTATTTGTTCTACTAAAAACGTTCCTACCCTTCAAAAAATTTAGCCCCCAAAAAAGCACTGCTAAGCACACAACGGCAAATAGTCCAATTTTGGCTTCCTTAGTAACCTTCATGATTTAAGTTTTAATTTGAGGTGAGCTTTCTCGCCTTATCAAGTGAAATTGGTTCTCCGTCTTTAAATGCTACAACAAATGCATCGGGAAACAATTCCCTTATCTCTTGGCAAAACTTGTATGATTCTGCATACGAACTTTTTTTGCCTACTAAATACTTATAAAGTCCATCGGTGGCAAGCTCCTCAACTTCGTTTAAACTTTTGAAAAATGGTGAGTTTGTTGGAATCCTGTTACTTGAGGCTGTAATTTGCACCATATACTGAACGCCATCACTAAACGACACGGCCTTGTACTTTGGGTCTTTTGGCATCCATTTGGAAGTAACCCTTGGGGCATCGGGATCATCTAATTGATTAATGGTCTCATCAAAATGACTTTCGGCCGTAAATGTGCTCCGTAACTCCACGCGCTCCTTATAATCCCTGAAAGCTCTAAAAATACTTGAAGCAAGATAGGTCTGTCCGTCAGATGAAATCAAGTATTGTTCCTCCTTAGCATTACTTAAAAAACCTAATTCTACCAGTACGCTGGGCATGGATGCTCTCCAAAGTACAATGAATCCAGCCTGCTTTACGCCTCTATCCCTCCTGCGTGCTCTCTCCCTAAACTGATTTTGAATTAAACTAGCCATATTAAGACTCTGTTCAAGAAAAGAGTGTTGCATTAGGTTGAATACAATAAACGATTCAGCAGAGTTTGGATCGTACCCCTCATACGTGCTTTTATAATCCTCCTCGTATGTAATAACAGCATTCTCACGCATAGCAACATCAAGATTATCCTTAGATCTGTGTAACCCCATCACGAAGGTTTCAGTACCATAGGGAGATTTACTTGGATTTGCATTACAGTGAATCGAGATAAAAATATCAGCACCGCTTTCGTTGGCAATCCTACTCCTTTCGTCAAGGGGAACAAAAACGTCCTCGGTTCGAGTGTAAATAACTTCCACATCGGAAAAGTAGTCATTTATATACTCTCCAACTTTTAAAGCTACAGCCAAGGTAATATCTTTCTCATCCGCTTTAAGTCCCTTTGCTCCAGAATCTCGCCCACCATGGCCAGCATCAAGCACCACCTTTTTTATTTTATAGGACTCTGGTGATGAAGCCATTAACACCCCAGGTACAAGAAATAGCATTACAAATACTAGCAACCGCATCGTGCACGTTTGTATTATCATTGTATTTATTTACGTTTTGCATGTGCTCAAAGATTGTTTTTTTAGTAGTTTTGAGCTCAAATTTCAAATTACACATTACAAAAATAGCACTTAAATTGCATTTGAAGGTAATACTGGTTTCAATTATTTTATTTTTAGCTGTTAATCTTTGGCCCACAACATTTATTGCAGCTATCGAAGCATCTTATTATGCAATTAATCCTGATTCAATTGCTAGCCAAGACAGTGCTGCCAACATTTCCAGTGTTCAGCCAGATACTGCAATTACTGAAGTTGATACAATTAACACAGAAGACGAGGCCCAGCTGGATGAACCTATTTTTAGTGATGCCAAGGATTCGCTGCTCTACTCCATTGATGGTAAGAAAGTTTTTCTTTATGGTGATGCTGAGGTTAAGTACGAAAGTATGGAGCTAAAAGCCGACTATATTGAGTTTAACATGGAAACCAACATTGTTTTTGCTAAAGGCCTGCCCGATAGCACTGGGACAATTGTTGGAAAGCCTGTTTTTAAAGAGGGGGAGCAGGTTTTTAGAATGGATGAGATGCGCTATAACTTCGATACTAAAAAAGCAAAAATCACAGGTGTTATCACTGAAGAAGCTGACGGGTTCCTTCATAGCAAGGACACGAAGCTCATGCCTGACAAATCGATTAATATTGCCGGTGGAAAGTTTACTACTTGCGATCTGGATCATCCGCATTTTTACATAGGAATAACAAAAGCAAAAGCAATACCTGATGATAAACTTATTTTTGGACCCGCTTACATTGTAATTGCAGATGTACCATTCCCTGTGGGTATTCCCTTTGGTTTTTTCCCAAATCAAAAAGGGCGCTCCTCAGGATTAATTATTCCTGAATATGGAGAGGAGCGCAACAGAGGTTTCTTCCTTAGAAACGGAGGCTTCTATTTTGGCATCAATGATTATTTTGACCTGAAATTAACAGGAGATATATACTCCAAAGGCTCATGGGCATCAAAAGTACAAACTACATATAGAAATAGGTACCGTTATTCAGGAAGTTTCTCTTTTAGTTTCTCGCAAAATGTTGTTGGAGAGAAGGGGTATGATGATTACGTGAAAGACCGATCCTACTGGCTAAAATGGAACCACTCACAGGACCCTAAGGCTAATCCAAATTCTACTTTCCAAGCTAAGGTTAACCTTGGATCCCCTAGCCATAATCGTTTTAATGCTCAGAGCGTTGAGAACTTCCATTCAAATTCAATATCTTCCAGCATATCGTACTCAAAAGTATGGCCCGGAACACCTTTTAGCATGTCTTCATCAATGAACCATTCTCAGAACAATCTTGACAGCACCATAAATATTGCTTTTCCTAAGTTCTCTATTAACATGAACAGGATATACCCATTTAAAAGGAAGGAAAGTGTTGGTGCCCCCGCTTGGTACGAGAAGATTGGGCTATCATACTCAGGTAACCTCGATAATTCTGTTAATACTCGTACCGACTCCCTTCTCACATCCAGCACTTTTGACAAAATGCAAAATGGCGTACAGCATAAGTTGCCAATCTCAACATCATTCAACATACTAAATCACATAAACGTTAGCCCCAGCGCTAACTACACAGAGAATTGGTACACCCAAACAATTGAAAAACAATGGGATCCTCAGGAAGAGAAGGTTGTTACAGAAGATGTATCTGGCTTTAAACGAGCATGGCAATATAACACATCGCTCTCAATAAGCACAAAGCTTTACGGTATGTACAGCTTCAAATCAAAGTCTAAAGTTCAAGCAATAAGACATGTTGTGTCACCCTCCGTTTCGCTCTCATACCGCCCTGATTTTAGTGAAGAGTCATACGGTTTTTACAAAACTTTGGTTACACCAAACGATACGCTTGAGTATTCAATTTTTCAGGGAACTCGTTTTGGCGGTCCAGGTTCTGGCAAGAGTGGCACAATCAATTTCTCCTTGGGGAATAATCTGGAGATGAAGATCCTCACACCAAAAGATACTGCAGCAGACTACAGAAAAATTAAAATTTTAGAAAGTTTTAACCTTCGATCCTCCTATAATATGCTTGCCGATTCAATGAAACTAAGCCCAGTATCACTAACTGCCCGCACAAAACTTTTTGATAAATTTAACATAAACTTTTCAAGCACTTTCGATCCCTATATGCTTAATGGGGAAGGACATAAGGTTGATGAGTTTGAGTATAGAAACAGCGGAAAACTTTTCAGGCTAACAAGTGCCCGGGCAGGTATCAGCTTTTCGTTAAGCGGCGAGAGCAGAAGCGGAGACTCTAACGATGGGGAAATGCAGGGAAGTGATAGGGCTCCGGGAGACATTCAGGCCGATAAAACCATGGGGAGAGGCATGGACGATCCTGCTTTTGGCGATGCCATTGGCACAGGCTATTCTGAGTACGTTGATTTTGATGTGCCCTGGAACCTAAGGGTTGACTACTCATTCTCATACTCAAAGCAACGTTTCGATAAATCTACAAACCAGAGCATGTCATTCTCTGGAGATATTGGCCTTACTCCTAACTGGAGAATCGGCTTTACATCGGGTTACGATTTTAAAAACCGGAAACTTACAACCACCTCTCTTAATTTTTACCGAGACCTTCACTGCTGGGAAATGAGCCTAACGGTTATCCCAATTGGCTATTTAAGAAGTTTCAGCTTTCAGATTAACGTAAAATCAGGCACTCTGCGAGATTTAAAAATGACCAAGCGCGAGAGCCATTATGACAACTAGGTACCATTTTCCTAACCATAAAATACACACATAATGAAAACAATTATCAACACCACAAACGCCCCAAAGGCTATAGGGCCTTACAATCAGGCCATTGAGGCTGGAGGGATGATTTTTATCTCAGGTCAAATTCCCATTTCACCAGAAACAGGGCAAATTATTGAGGGAGGTATAGCCGAGCAAACCAAGCAGGTGCTAAAAAATATGGAAGCAATTCTTACCGAAGCAGGTCTTAGCATGGCTAATGTGGTAAAAACCACCTGTTTACTTAGCAGTATGGATAACTTTGCTGCAATGAATAAGGTTTATGCAGAGTTCTTTACTGAGAATATGCCCGCCAGAGCAGCCTACGGGGTTGTTAAGCTTCCTATGGGTGTAATGGTAGAAATTGAGGCCATAGCCGTTCGTTAAGGAATTGAACCATAAAAAAGAGGGCTCTGATTAACAGGCCCTCTTTTTTTATGGTTCAGTTTCGCAGCTTATTCAGCTTTCACTTCAAACTCAATCTCAACCTTAACATCACGGTGAAGTTTAACTTCAGCAGTATAACTACCTACCTCTTTTATGGCATCCTGCTTAATTGATATCTTTTTTCTGTCAATATCAAAACCTTGCTCAGTAAGAAGTTCAGCAATTTGAATTGTATTAACAGAACCAAAAATCTTACCAGTTGAGCTGGTTTTCGCTCCAAGAGAAAGCTTCAGGCCTTCCAACTTCTTAGCTATTTCCTGGGCATCCGCTTTAATCTTTTCCTCCTTATGGGCTCTCTGCTTTACGTTCTCGGCATGCACTTTTTTTGCTGACTCAGTAGCAGCAATAGCATAACCATTTGGAATAAGGTAGTTACGTGCGTATCCGTTCTTTACAGTCAGCAAATCATCCCTATGCCCTAAGTTTGGCAAATCTTGTTTAAGTATAATTTCCATCGTTTTGGTCTCCTAATTTATTTCATCAAATCGGTTACAAATGGCAGCAATGCTAAGTGACGCGCTCTTTTAACAGCTGTTGCCACTTTACGCTGAAACTTAAGAGAAGTACCCGTTAAACGACGAGGAAGAATCCTCCCCTGTTCATTTAAAAATTTCTTGAGAAATTCAGGATCCTTATAATCTATGTACTTAATCCTATTCTTTTTAAAACGACAGTACTTTTTCTTTTTGACATCAACGGTTGGTGGCGTTAAGTATCTTATTTCGCTCTGATTCTGGCTCATTTTTACTCCTCCTTCTGTTTTTGTTCAACCTTTGCTTTTCTTTTCTTTTCAGCATACTTAACGGCATGCTTATCCATTTTGAAAGTGAGGAACCTAAGCACTCGCTCATCGCGACGATACTCTAATTCCAACTTATCAATTAAATCGCCCTCAGCCTTAAACTCAATGAGGTAGTAAAATCCAGTGGATTTCTTTTGTATGGGGTAGGCCAATTTTTTCAACCCCCAGTTCTCTTCGTGTACAATCTCCCCATTATTCTTGGTGATTATACCTTTGAACTTGTCAACCGCTTCCTTCATCTGGGCCTCAGACAAAACGGGAGTAGCTATGAAAACGGTTTCATACTGATTCAACATAATTTATACAATTTGGTTATTAAATAATTAGCTCGCAAAATTACATCTTTTTCGTAATCATACAAAAATTTTACATCTATATTTTTAACCTTTATTCAATTTATGTATAATTGCTTTTTTAAGATATTTCTGTATGACAAAACAGTACAAACATATATGCCTGTGCAAGGCGGTTTCTCACTCCGAGGTGATAAGTGCAATTAAAAAGAGGGATGCAAAATATCTTCTTGACATCCAAAACATTACAAAGGTTTCAACCGGATGCAGCAGGTGTAAATCACTGCTTCTGATACTTGCGGAGAAAGAGATTAAAAAAATTGAAAAGATAAGGAAACGGCTAAGAATTAACTTTTGATCATTTTAAACGGTAAATCCTGCTTTTTATCATACTATGTGATTGGGTTTCAATAGAAACGAGAGTAACGGGAAAACTAAAAATTCATAACTAAATGAAAACCATACAGGCATGTTTATGGGCCAATTACATCATTTTTATAAAGAATGACCCTTTGATAAATTGAAAGAATTTTAAATCTAATCTCAATTCGTGGTAGATTCTACTTTTAAGAAATAATATTATCGGTCTTCCATTCTAAATCTTCGGACTTCCAATATTTTATAAACTCAATAAAACTAAAACAGTTTCCGATAATTATACTATGTTCTAAAAATAAACCCTATTTTAGTATCGATGTTTAATGTCTCAATTTATTGTGATATATGCGGCAAATTATTGTACTGCTCCTAATTTGCCTCCCCTTTATAATCCTGAGCCAAGAGCCACTTGAATTGTTGGAAAAAAGGATGGAGGCTGCCCAAGGAGAAGAGCAGCTAAAGCTCATGATTGAGCTTGGTAATCGGTACTCAAATATTGACCCTGACATGGGGCTGGAATTAGGCCTAAAAGCAGCTTTCCTCTCAAAAAGAATGGGGAACCAACCATACGAGGGCAAGGCCCTACTTTTAATGGGTAAATCAAGCCTAAACGCAGCTCAGCAAGAGAATGCTTTGCGATACTACAATAGGGCACTCAATCATTTTGAAAAGAATAACAATCCAAAGGAGCAGGTTATTGCCCTTGAGGGAATATCACAAATATATAATCATGCCAGAAATTACGAGTTGGCTAAGAAGTATCTTAGGAGGGCGCTGGCATTAAGCAAGAATCTAGGAGACATTAACTCTCAATTGTACATTTATCAGCAGCTCGGAAACATTGCTCTCAATCAAAAAAAATACTCTGAAGCTTACAAAGAATTTACTGAGGCTCTTGGTATCATCTCAAATATTGAACCGCTAGACGAAAAACACCTAGAAACTGAAGCTGAAATTTTCAGGCACCTGGGTTATGTGTATCGATCACAAGGGCAACTCAACCAGAGCCTTTCTGCCTACAGAAAATCTGCAAAAATTCATAGGAAACTTAATGACCAACTTTCAGAATACATCGATATTCAAGAGATAGCGTTCTCACATTTTCTTATTAACGAACTCGATAGCGCGCTGCATCATTACAATAGGGTCCTTGCATACTATCAACTTCAGAACGACTCAATTAACATGATTACGCTGCTTCAGAATATTGGTGATGTTTTTTTTGAGAAGCAGCAATACAGACAAGCAGTTGCTAGCTACAATAGAAGCCTTGAACTGGCAAAAAAAACGAATAGCATTCATGAGCAGATATCAGCTCTTGTAAACATCTCGAAATGCTTTAATGCATTTGGCGACTACCCATCATCTAAAGACTACCTGAATGCCGCTCTTGAAATAGCCACAAGCAAAAACCTTACAACATCCGCTGCCGATGTGTACAGGTACCTCTCTCATGTTTATGAGGAGGAAGGGCGTTTTATGCAGGCACTTGATTTCTACAAGCAATGGGCGGAGCTGCGCGATTCAATATACAGCGAAGAGAGCGGCGAGAAGTTGGCAAGAATGCAGATTCTTTACGAAATATCTCAGAGGGAACGTGAAAATGAAATTTTAAGACAAAACAGTGAGATACAGAACCTGCAGCTAACAAAAACGCGCTATCAGCGAATGGTTTTTATTGTGCTTGCCCTGTTCCTTTTTGCACTATTAGTTCTGTTCGCATTCTTCTATAAATCTAAACAGAAAGAGTTTGCTAAGCAAAAGGAAACCGAGCAGAGAATTCTTGATTTGAACAAGGAACTTGAAAAAAGAATGATTACTGAGATCAAAAAGCAGGAGAAACAGCAGCTACTCCTTGCTCAAAAATCTAAGCTCGAATCACTTGGCACTCTCGCCGCCGGGATAGCTCACGAAATAAACCAACCGTTGGGGGGGATTTCAATGGGGCTTGATAACATCCTTATTAGGCTATCTGAAGAGAACCTACCTGATAAGTACCTTAAAGAGAAGGTAACCTTAATGTTTGATAGTGTGGATAGAATAAAAAAGATAATTGACCACACACGAACCTTCTCACGATCGCATAAACCAGCATCGTTCGAGCGCATTAATGTTAACGAGGTTGTTAGTAACGCGCTCATTATGATAGAGGCTCAGTTTACAAACCATAATGTAATTCTCCAAAAGAAATTGGCCACTGAACTTGAACTGGTAATAGCCGATAAATTTAAACTTGAGCAAGTTGTACTTAACCTGCTTAGCAATGCGAAATTTGCTGTAGATGAGAAAGAGAGAAGGCAAAAATCTGCGAATTACAAGAAAATAATTTCCATTAGCACCTGGGAAGATGACGAGAATGCCTACATTACCATTCATGATAATGGTATTGGTATTAAGAAGAAGGATATGGAAAAGATTTTTGACCCGTTTTACACAACCAAAAAGGAGGATAAAGGTACTGGACTGGGACTTTCAATATCTTATGGCTTTATAAAAGATATCTTAGGCGATATTGTTGTTGAAAGTGAGGAGAATGAGTACACTAAATTTGAAGTAAAAATACCCAAATCGTAAGCCTATGGAATCATTACGAATACTTATTCTTGATGATGAGAAGATTTTTCGTGACGAAATTAGAGAATTCTTAGAGAACGATTCTTTCACCGTTTTCTCGGCAGGATTACCTTCCGAAGCATTTAGTATTCTGGATAAAAACGAAATTGACATTCTTATTCTTGACCTTAGGCTACCCGAAATGGATGGGTTTACAATACTGGAAAAGGTTAAGAAAAATTTTCCACAAATTGAAGTAATTATGATTACCGGCCATGGCGACATGGATGCGGTAATAAAAGCCATGAGGCTTGGCGCCATGGAGTTTTTCCCAAAACCATTTAGGCTCCTCGATATAAAAGCTGCCATAAAACGTACCCGTCGTTTTATTGACCTTACCCACCAGCTAAAAGAGATTAATCAATCGTATCAATTAGTTTCAAAAGATTTAAGAGACAATGTAGGTTACGAAATAGTTGGAAAGAGTAAACCAATTCAGCAAGTGCTCGAACTAATGAGCAAGGTTGCTCAGGTAGAGCATACATCGGTACTTATTACCGGAGAGAGCGGTACGGGTAAAGAGCTTGTTGCTAGGGGAATTCATTATCTAAGCTCAAGAAAGAACAACTACTTTCATGCGGTAAACTGCTCTGCTATTCCTGACACCCTGTTTGAAAGCGAGTTCTTTGGCCATAAAAAAGGGGCCTTTACAGGTGCTAGCGAGGACAAAGCCGGATGGTTTGAAATAGCCAATGGTGGCACCCTGTTTCTCGATGAGATTGTTGACATGCAACCTGCCATGCAAAGTAAGCTGCTAAGAGTGCTAGAAGATAGCAGAACGAGGCGTTTAGGAGCAAATGTCGACCAAAAGGTTGATGTTAGAATTATAGCCGCTACTAACCAAAACATACAAGAACTAATTGATGCCAGTAAGTTTAGAAACGACCTTTACTTCAGGTTAAACTCTTTCGAGATCAAGATACCACCCCTTAGGGAAAGGCCCGAGGATATTCCGTTACTAATCAATTATTACCTTGATTTACTTAGTAAGCGAATGAATAAGAAGATTTCAAAGGTTGATGACGAGGTAACTAATGCCGCCATGAACTATAACTTTCCTGGTAACGTAAGAGAGTTAAGAAACATGGTTGAAAGGGCGATTATTCTTGCTGAGAACGACAGGCTCACACTTAATGAGTTCACATTCCCTGGTTTAAGCGAAGCGAAGCGCACGGAAAAAGTTGCTCCAACCCAAGAAGTTTTCGACCTTGAAGAGCTCGAAAGAACTACCATACTTAAAGCGCTGGAAAAATGTGATAATAAGAAAACTGAAGCTGCTCAACTTCTGAATATAACTCGTCAGTCACTAGACCGAAGACTCGACAAGCACAATATTGATCTATAACTATTACTCTAAGAATTGATTATATAAAGCGTAGTTCTCTTCATCAAAGCAAACAAATATAATTTCTTGAGGAATACTATTGTTTTTCAGAAATGTTTTGACCGTCTCTATAGCTATTCTTGCTGCTCTGCTCTTGGGGAATCTATATATTCCTGTGCTAATGTTTGGAAATGCAATAGTTTTAATCCCATTATCTTTTGCTAAAACAAGGCAGTTTTCATAAGCACTCTTTAGCAATTCAGGCTCATCATGCTCCCCCTCGCGCCATACAGGCCCAACAGTATGTATTATGAATTTTGCAGGGAGGTTGTATCCCTTCGTAATTCTCGCTTCGCCAACGGGACATCCCCCTAAAGCCTTACACTCTTCATACAATTCTGGCCCTGCGGCATCGTGAATAGCACCATCAACACCCCCACCGCCAAGCAAACTGGTATTAGCAGCGTTAACAATTGCATCAACCTGCAAGGTTGTTAGGTCACCTTTAAGAACTTTAATGCTTTCGCTCATTTAATAGCCCCTTACCAATTTTCTTTTAGGAATTATCTATGCAAAACTTAAGTAACTTTTTAAGATCGGCCTGATTTTTAAAATCAATCTCTTCCGCTTCAACAAACTCTCTAATCTCACTTTTTAAACCTCTAAAGGTTCGTTCAAACCTGCGTTTTGTTGCAGGAGTAATTTTCCCATCCTGGTATAGGTAATATTTAATTAGCCTTGAGTACTCATTTTCTGATTCTGTTGATAGGCGCACCTGACCCGACCTTGAATCATTAAAGGAGGTTTTTTGCTCTATTGAGGCTGTTTGAATTGGTTGCCCATAAGCTCCCTGCTTGGCTTGGTTCTTTTGTACTACCTTGTTCTTCTGTAAAAGTTTAACATCATAATTAGCTACCAATCGCATTATACCATCTCTCGTATTAAAAAACACATCCTGCCCAATCACCACAAAATCGACACCTTTTAAGTTTAACTTCCTAGCAATTCGTAAAAAATCTTTCTCACTTCTAATTTTATCATAATCTAAATCATCTGCATTAATAAAATGAATCTCATCAACAAGAATGTTATAGTTTAGTAATGATTTAGATCTGTCCCTATTGTCAAAATAAACGGTTCCTTCTACAAACGCTGGATAAACATACTGCATTCCCATTGAAAGGGCATAGTTTAAAGTGTCTCCAGAACTAACATTCACTTTGGTTCTCTCAGTCTGTGAAAATGCTGAGAGTGAAAGTAAGATAGCAAAACCAATAGAAATAATTTTTATCATAGCTGTATTATTTTGTTATACATATTCAAATATAGGCTATTTTTTTTAACAATTAACAATAGAAACACCTAAGAGCACCTTTTAATAAAATGCTTAGAATTACCATGCTCACCGTACCCAATGGAGTCGCCCGTAAGTTGGATCCTTGCCTCCAAACAGTTTTTGCAATCGTCAACAGCATCATCAACGCATGGTTTATTATCGTATAGTTTATAGTCGTTCCTGTAAATACCAGGAGTAATGTTGGGCATTACAACATTGGCCCCCACCATCAAGCCCTTCTCTCTTCCTAACTTATCAATTGCCTGAAGGGCAGTAGGCGCTGCAATATTTATATCCTTCATTAGTATTCGCAAAATTGCAATCATTTTTAGGGTAAGGTTAAACCGCTCGTCTAAAGGGATCAGATTATCTTTTAAACTATAAAGCGGAGTGTCCGGATGCTCAATGTATGGCCCCATTCCAACCATATCAATATCTATAGATTTTATCCATAGTAAATCATCGGCCAAATTCTCAATGGTTTGAAAGGGCAACCCAATCATAACACCTGTACCAACTTGATATCCAACCTTTCTAAGGACTTTAAGGCAATCCACCCTCCTATCATAATCGTGCGCTTTATTCTTTGGATGTAATTTAGAGTAGAGCTCTCGATTAGAGGCCTCAATCCGTAATAAATAACGAATGGCTCCGCTCTCAAACCACTCCTTGTAGGTATCCTCACTTTGCTCACCCATTGAGAGCGTAATACCCAGCTCCCCATTGGTCTTCTTATGTATCTTTTTTAACAATTCTGAAATCCGTATCGTAAAAGTTTCCCCTTCAACCTCGCCAGTTTGTATAGCTAAGCTAGCATACTGATTTTTCCAAGCAAATACTGCAGCATCAATTACCTCCTCATCGGATAGATTATAACGCTTTATATTAGCATTCCCAGCTCTTATGCCACAATAAAAGCACCCTTTCCTACAGATGTTAGACATTTCTATTAACCCCCTAAAAAACACCTTCTTTCCTACATATTCACTTTTAATCTCAGCGGCTTTTTCATACAGTTTATTCCTATCATCAACATTAGTTTGTAATAAGAATATAATATCGTCTTTACTCAACACGTCCTTACAAAGAATCTTGCTAACAATGCTCATAATAAAGATTTAATTTTGCTGTAAATATATAAAAGAAACAGCTATGCTAGCTGTAAGTTTAATAGCATTTATTTTTCATGCATTTTCGTAAAAACTTTTTGTAAGTTTGCTCACGAATTTACAATAACTGCAAACTCTCTGTTTAAAAAACCTTGTTACTAATATACAATTTTAATTAAATAGCATTATTATGATTACTAAGCAACTCATAAAACCTGAAAGCATAGTTATTATTGGCGGTTCTGATGATACACAGAAACCTGGAGGGAAAGTACTCAAAAATTTAATTGACCATAATTTTAAAGGTGCATTGCATGTTGTTAATCCTAAAGCCGATAAAGTACAAGGGATTGATTGTTGTAAGAATGCAGATGATTTGCCTAATGTTGATTTAGCAATAATTGCCATTGCTGCCAAATTCTGCCCTCAAACCGTAAAGATTTTAGCCGAGAAGAAAAACACACGCGCATTTATAATTCTTTCAGCAGGATTTCATGAGGAGAGTGACGAGGGAGCTAAACTTGAAAAAGAGGTTGTAGATATTGTTAACTCAGTTAACGGTAGCCTAATTGGACCAAACTGTATTGGTGTTATCAATTCTAACTATGCAGGAGTATTTACAACCCCCGTTCCAAAACTCGACCCCAAAGGAGTAGATTTCATATCTGGATCGGGAGCCACAGCCGTGTTTATTATGGAAGCAGGTATGCCCAAGGGTTTAACTTTCTCCTCAGTATATAGTGTTGGTAATAGTGCTCAAATGGGAGTTGAGGAAATCCTAAAGGATATGGATGAAAACTTTGACCCTGAAACGAGTTCAAAAATAAAATTACTATACATAGAGAGTATTGATAAACCCCAGATGCTGCTCAAACATGCATCATCATTAATCCGTAAAGGGTGTAAGATTGCTGCCATAAAAAGTGGTGGTTCCGAAGCAGGTAGCCGAGCCGCAAGTTCTCATACCGGAGCACTCGCAAGTAGCGATGTTGCAGTAAATGCTCTTTTCCGTAAAGCAGGTATTGTTCGGTGTCATGGGCGTGAAGAGCTGGCAACAGTCGCTGCACTATTTATGCACCCTGAACTAAAAGGGAAAAGACTCGCCATAATTACCCATGCTGGAGGACCAGCGGTAATGCTAACCGATGCCTTATCAAACAATAACCTTGAGGTTCCTCCGATAACTGGACCTAAGGCAGATGAACTAACAGAAAAACTATTCCCCGGTTCTTCAGTAGCCAATCCTATTGATTTTCTGGCCACAGGTACAGCAGAACAGCTAGGTCACATCATAGATGCGTGCGAGCACGATTTTGAAAACATAGATGCAATGGCGGTAATTTTTGGCAGCCCGGGACTTTTCCCTGTTTATGACGTTTACGATTTGTTAGACCAAAAGATGAAGGAATGCAAAAAGCCAATATACCCAATTCTTCCATCTATAATTAATGTGAAAGATGAAATTGAGCATTTCCTTGCAAAAGGCAGGGTTAACTTCCCCGATGAGGTAGTTTTTGGCAATGCTCTTGCAAAGGTTTACCAAACCCCAACGCCCCAACCCCAAGAAGTTAATTTACCCAACCTCGATGAAACAAAAATACGATCAATCATTAATTCATCTGACAACGGATACCTTGAACCCAAAAATGTTCAAGCACTTCTTGATGCCGCTGGAATCACCCGCGCAGGCGAAGCCGTGGTTACTACGGTTAGCGATGCCATTGAAGCAGCCCAAGGGCTTGGTTTTCCTGTGGTAATGAAAGTAGTTGGCCCTGTTCATAAGTCCGATGTTGGAGGCGTTGTACTTAATGTTAAAGATGCCGAAGCTGTTGGGAAGGAATTTAACCGAATGATGCAGATTAAAGATACCAAAGCGATTCTAATGCAGCCAATGCTATCTGGCGTTGAACTATTTGTTGGGGCTAAACATGAAGATAAATTTGGTCATATGGTTCTTTGTGGTCTTGGCGGAATTTTTATTGAGGTTTTAAAAGACGTAAACGTAGGTTTGGCACCAATAGATACCAACGAGTCTTTAGGTATGATTAGAAACTTGAAGGGGTATAAGATTTTGCAGGGTGTAAGAGGACAAGAGAAAGTTAATGAAGAGCACTTTGCAGAAATTGTAACACGAGTATCGGCGCTTGTTTCGGTAGCTCCCGAAATTTTTGAAATGGACTTAAATCCATTACTTGGTAGAAGCGATAAGGTTGTTGCTGTTGATGCCCGAATAAGAATTGAAAAATAATCACAACAATGCGAAAAATTGATTTTTTAACCATACTTATTATTGGTGCAATACTATCCATCTTTATTTTAGTTCCTGAAATTAACATTGCTTACAAAGCATATAATTCTGAATATGGAATGATTATGAGTTTTTTTAAATTTGCCATACTGGCAACATTTGGAGAAATGATAGGACTACGAATTAGAACAGGATATTACAATAAGCCAGGTTTTGGAATTATACCAAGAGCTTTAGTATGGGGAATTATTGGGTTAACCATAAATATGGCATTTATAATATTTAATACAGGAACTATTAAATTCCTCGAATACATGGGATTACACAATGCCACTAATTTACTTTCGGGGAATCTTTCATGGGGCAAACTTCTTGTTGCTTTTTGCATTAGCTGCACCCTTAATATTATTTATGCACCCGTTATGATGACCTTCCATAAAATTACCGATATGCATATTGTGAATAATGGTGGTTCAATAGCAGGGTTCTTCCGTCCCCTTAAAATGGGCGAATTAATGGAAGATTTAAACTGGAAGGTTCAGTGGAATTTCGTATTCAAAAAAACAATTCCTTTTTTCTGGATTCCAGCACATACCATTACGTTCCTTTTACCAGCAGATTATAGAGTTCTATTTGCTGCAATTCTAGGAATTGTATTAGGTGTTCTTTTAGCAATAGCAGCAATAAAAAAATCATAGCATAAACATGATAAAAAAAATAACTGATAGAATTAAGCAATTATCAATAACCGAGCTACTTCTAATTGGAACAGTAATCATTCTGATGATTCTTATAATTAACGAGTGGAACAGAATATGGGAAGAAGTTACCAGCTCCTTCTCGTCAATATTTAGTTGAGAGTATGCATAAAATCCAAATAATTTGATAAATATTCAGTTTGGAATAATAATTGTATATTCTTATACAATTAAATCAATTTCATATTTTAAATAAAACTGACCTTACAGTATTAGTAAAAAGGGGTGTAACCGAAAAACCTTACGAGTAGGGCAAACTAAAACAATCAATTAACCATGAAGAAAACACCTTTGCTTTTTGCAGCAATTATCTTTGCTTTTGCATCATACGCACAACAAGTTGAAGAGTCTGAAACAAAAGACGATCTACTACGATCTAAAAAGGGGCATCTAATTTTGCCAGAATCAGGTGACATTGCTCTTGGTTTTGATGCCACGCCAGTCCTTAACTTTGGGCTTAACCTTGTTAATATAATGAACAATACAGGCCATACCGCTCAACACCCAGGATACGTCAATGGTTTTAATCAGGTGATTGTGGCTAAATATTTCCTTGACGAAAACATGGCAGTAAGGGGTAAATTAGGCATTAATTCTCTTTCAGAAAAAACAACCTCTTATTTTGATGATCCACTCTCCGATGAAACAATAAATATCCCAGAACTCGAAGATGTTTACAAAGAGAAAACCAATGAAGTAATCTTTGGTGGTGGGTTAGAGCTAAGAAGAGGGCATAATCGACTTCAAGGTTTTTATGGAGGAGAACTATTAATAGCAAGATCAACATATAAAGAAAAATACGAGTACGGAATTAGCTATAATCAAACCAACGAGGATGAAGGTTTGATTTTTGGCGGTGCAAATCGTCCAATAGATTACAAACAGACAAGTTTTGGATTAGGTTTACGTGGTTTTATAGGCGTTGAATATTTCTTTGCACCCAAAATGTCATTAAGCGCAGAATTTGGATGGGGATTAGGTTTTGCGAAAGATTCACGAGGTACTGAAACACGTGAATTCTGGGATGATCCAGATGGTACAGGCACAAATTCAAATCGCACAGAAGAGTTTCAGGGTGCAACTCAAGTTTCTTTTTCAGGTTTTACAGTGGATAATGGTTCCACTTCTACAATATTCGGAGGTTCAGCCGCACTTTCACTCCTTTTCCACTTCTAAATATACCTCTTAAAAAATAAATACTATAATAAAAAGCTCCTATTGTTAGGGGCTTTTATTTTTTACCACTGTTGTCCGGGGAAAAAATATGTCGTCCCTACGGGACGAGAGTTTTGCTTTAAGTAG
>JBKHAH010000082.1:0-13062 GCA_046542995.1 Bacteroidales bacterium | reverse complement strand
TTTTGGTTGATAGCCTAAGGGAAGGTAAACTGTTTCTTCACACAATTATTCTGATTATAATGATTGGTGCCGGCGGCCTTGGGGAGGATGTACTGAAAGGCATTCAGCATTCAAGTAGGCGAAGGATTTGAAGCTGAACTCGTTGTGGTTATACTGGCCATAATACTTGACCGTGTTACGACAGGATTTGGAATAAGTAAGAAGCAGCAGTAAAAGGCTGCATTCCCTTTTCCTCTCACATTATTTGGCAGTTGTAACGATACTTTAGTAAATTTCCTTTTTGGCTGCCTTTAATGTATTATTCAATAATGATACAATGGTAAGTGGTCCTACCCCACCCGGAACGGGTGTAATGTAATTACACTTAGGCGATACCTCATCGAACTTAACATCGCCAAGGAGTTTCCAGCCTGATTTAGTTTTATCGGACTTAACGCGGGTAATGCCCACATCAATAACTACAGCACCCTCCTTAACCATATCGGCTGTAACAAATTCGGTTTGCCCAAGGGCAACAATTAGGATGTCGGCAGTGCGGGTTATTTCAGGAATATTTTTGGTACGGCTATGGCAGACAGTAACGGTGCAATCGCCAGGATAACCTTTGTGTGAGAGCAAGTTGGCAATGGGACGACCAACAATGTTACTACGCCCAAGTACCACGCAATGTTTACCTGAAGTTTCAATCTTATATCTTTTAAGTAGCTCAACTATTCCATGAGGTGTGGCAGATACGTATGCAGGAAGGCCAATAACCATGCGTCCAACATTTACCGGATGAAAACCATCAACATCCTTCATAGGGTCAATAGCTTCAATTACCTTCTGGTCTGATATGTGTTTTGGCAATGGCATCTGCACAATAAAACCATCAACATCAGGATTCTCATTGAGTTTATGTACCTCTGCAAGCAAATCAGCTTCACTTATAGTATCCTCAAACCTAAGAACTGTGCTATCAAAGCCAACCTGTGCGCAAGCCTTCTCCTTATGACCGACGTATGTTTCGCTAGCGCCATCGTTACCAACAAGAATGGCAACCAGGTGTGGCGTTTTGCCACCATCCGATTTTAACTTTTTAACTTCTTCGGCAATCTCTTGCTTTATCTCATTGGCCAGTCCTTTTCCATCGAGTAACTGCATAGTTGTATTTTTTAGGTTGATTCTTAGGTGTATTGTAATTTAATTGCCTAAACTTCCTTAGGTAATATTTGCCTGAAAATTATCCCTTGGGCATATTCGTCATCATACGGCTTAGGTTTTTTGCCCCGCCCTTTGATACCATTTTCATCATTTTACGCATATCATCGAACTGCTTAATAAGCCTGTTCACCTCCTGAATGGATGTTCCGCTTCCGCTTGCCAAACGCTTTCTCCTGCTTCCGTTAATAATAACAGGATTCTCGCGCTCTTCGGGGGTCATTGAAAAAATGATTGCTTCAATCCCTTTAAACGCGTCATCATCTACATCAATATTCTTCATCATTTTGCCCATGCCAGGAATCATGCCGGCTAAATCCTTCAGGTTCCCCATTTTCTTAACCTGCCCAATTTGAGAAAGGAAATCGTTAAAATCAAACTGATTCTTGGCAATTCTCTTCTGTAGTTTTCGCGCCTCATCAGCATCGTACTGCTCCTGCGCGCGCTCAACGAGGGAAACCACATCGCCCATCCCCAAAATCCTGTCGGCCATCCTGTCGGGGTGGAAAACATCCAATGCATCCATCTTCTCGCCCATGCTGGCAAACTTAATGGGCTTATCAACCACGGCACGAATTGACAGGGCCGCACCACCACGGGTATCACCATCAAGTTTTGTAAGAACAACGCCATCAAAATTAAGCCTCTGGTTGAACTCCTTTGCCGTGTTAACGGCATCCTGCCCGGTCATTGAATCAACTACGAAAAGTATCTCGTTGGGGTCAACCGCCTTTTTAATGGCAGCCACCTCCTTCATCATCTCCTCGTCAACTGCTAAACGACCTGCGGTATCAATTATTACAACATCGTTGCCATTCTTTTTCGCTTGCTTTATGGCATCCTTAGCAATTGATACGGGCTCTTTGCTGCCTTCAACAGTATATACCGGAACATTAATTTGCTCACCCAACACCTTTAGCTGATCAATTGCAGCAGGGCGGTACACGTCACCAGCAACCAGTATGGGGTTCTTACTCTTTTTAGTCTTCAGGTGGTTTGCTAACTTACCCGAAAAGGTAGTTTTACCAGAACCTTGAAGACCGGCAATAAGAATAACCGATGGGCTTCCTCCCAAATCAATTCCTTCGGCCTTGCCACCCATTAGCTGAGCAAGCTCATCGCGAACAACCTTTACAATTAGTTGTCCGGGTTTCAATGAGTTAAGCACATCCATACCAATGGCTTTCCGCTTAACCTCATCGGTGAAGGTTTTTGCAATTTTATAGTTAACATCAGCATCGAGCAGAGATTTACGTACTTCTTTCAACGTTTCGGCAACGTTAATCTCGCTAATCATCCCCTCGCCCTTTATCAGTTTAAAGGAGCGCTCCAGTCTTTCGGTTAAATTGTTAAACATGGTGATTACTTATTTGAATGTTCACACGATTTTCATCTTTTTAGACGTGCAAAGATAATGAAAAAGGGTGAAAATTGCAGCTAGAATAAAAGGTTGTACAGAGCGAGTTTTTTACTGAGATTTGATAAAAAATACTTTTGTTAAACAACTATCTCTTACCCCTTACGATCTGCTAGGGCATTATAATCGAGATAATACAGAATTCTGAATGAAAGGCTATTCCCCTGCTCAACATTGAATAGGCGATTAAAATTACGAGTAAACTCACCCCTTACATCAGAATCAGCGGTTTCAATTGAATTCTTCCAAACAATTGACAGGAAGCTTCCGGGGGCAAAATTCCACTGGTAAGAAAGGTCGATGTTGAAGAGGTTCACGTTTACATCATAATTTTCAAAGTCAGATATGGGCTGGTCTAATGTGCCATCCTGATTTAGCTCATGGTAGCTTGTGTAATCTATCCAACGCCAATAATGGCGCGCTCTTAAATTAATAAATGAGTATGCATTAAAAGAGTATAGCAAGTCGAGGGTGTTAGTTAGAGTAGAAACATCCCTCATACCCATGTATATATTTGCATTATCATCAGAGCTACTAACATAACCAATGTCGTTATAAGTAAAATCCTGCCTGATTTGATAAACCATAAAAAAGCTGTTACTAAACCTTATACGTGGTGATAGGCTGGCATAGTAGTCATACTGACCCATTGATTCCGCTTTCCAGTAGCCAACACGTGTGTCGATTGCTATTGGTCGGCGATAATCGGATGACGTCATAACGCTTCCTGAGAACCTACGGGGTTTTATTACCATACGTCCATCAACCCTTGGTTCATAATAATCATGTGTTTCACGAGGGTCCATCCAAAAATCAACCCTTACATAATTGTAGGATTTAGCAAAGGTGGTTCTTAGACTAAGATACAAATGGGAGGAGCTATAAACCATAGGATCATGTTGCATTTGGTAAGAAGTACCTATCCAGCTTGACCAGTTAAGTAAGCGCCAAAAAGGTTTGTATACTCTATAACCTAGTGATACGCCATTATTAAACTCATTTGCTCTTTGCAAGTACCCCATATCGTTAGGGTTGTAGTTCTTGCTCTCGGTATTGCTCCATACATTAAACAAAAAATTCCCGGATGTTTTATCAAATCTAACAAAATGCTTATAACCAACATCTAAGGAATCATCATTTACCTGACTAACAATACCTTTCCCCGACAATGCGTACCTGTTACTCTCATCGCGAAAAATAAAATCGGTACCTGTTACATTGGCTATATAATCCTGCTTTGGTGTTACCAAGTTTGTGTTTACTAGGCTTATAAAAGAGTTATGGCGTAGCGTTTGGTCAAAAACCATCATATTGTAGTTGGTAAAGCCCTGGGTTAAATATTCTCTTTCCTGATTTGTGGTAGTATCGCGAATAATTGCATTGGCGCTAGAAGTCATTGCGTTTAAAAAACCAATTCCTAACCCTTTTGATGTGCGGCCAGTAATTTTTGTGGCGTTAATCATGCTGGTCTCGTTTGGGTTTGAAGATACAATTTCATTTTCTTCAAGACTACCTTCAACACTCCCATAATTTCGGGGTTTAGAGCCAATTCGGCGCGAGTAAAAAATGCCACCCTTTTCAAACAGGTCCATTCCCTCGTTAAAAAAAGGTCTTTGCTCGCTATACTTAACCTCGAAAGGTGAAATATTATAAACTTTATCATCGGATTTTACCTGACCGAAATCGGGAATTAAGGTCATATCCAGCGTAAAGCTTTCATTTATGCCAAACTGCAAATCCATGCCTCCGTTTATTCTGTAATCAAATGAGTTGGCTCCAGAATACTTGTTAGCATAACCAGAAATGTAAGGACTAAAGGATAGTCTTACCGGAGGTTCAACATCCCTAATACCCGATATTTCTCCAGATTGATTTACTATTCCAGAAACGGAATTATCAATGGGATTCCATGAGTTCCACTCATTATAACGTTTAATAAGACGCCTAAAGTTTATTCCCCAATTCCCTTTGGTTTCGCTAGAGAAACGTAACGCAGAAAATGGAATGCGCATCTCAACAAACCAACCCTCATCGGTAATTGAAACTGCACTTTCCCAAACGGCATCCCAACTTCTATCGGTATTATTTCCTGTTCTTAAAATGTCGGTTTGCACACCCGATGATGATACAATAAACTCAAGATAGTTTATGCCATCATTATATGGGCTAATTAGAACGCTAAAAGCATCGGCTTTAAGATTATCAGAGTTATCACGCTTACCCAGCTCCCTATATATATCATCTGGCTCATCATCAAAAAGTTTGGCTCCGATATATACAGCATCATTATCGTATAGAACTCTCACTTCTGATTTTTCCGAGGGGAAGGAACCGTTGAATGGTTCATACTGATAGAAATCGGTGGCAACCATGGCTCGCTGCCAAACCGACTCGTACAGCTTACCATCAATATTTAAAGGTTCAGAAATACGGTACACTTCTATTTCCCTCTTGCCTGATGGCAGCTGCTTTAGCGGCATGGCTCCGGCAAACTGTATAAAAAAACCACATACCACGAATATGGTTAGCACTCTTTGTATCATTGAAAAAAGCTAAATATGTTCCCCAATTAATTTCTTACTTCTAGCAATTTGAGCTATGAAAATATAAAAGGTTTAACAATGGGCTGGTATTTTGCTGGTGATTTACATCATAGAAAAAGGCGAACCAAAATTTGTAGTCCGCCTTTAATAAAACAGGATAGATAAACCTATTTCTTAGTAATCCACCCAACTATTTCACTATCATCGGGCTTTGTGCGGGGTGACATGGATTTAACTACTTTACCTTGCTCATCAATGAGAAACTTCTGAAAGTTCCAGGTTATCTTCGCGTCAAGAACTCCATTTTGCTCTTTAGCTGTTAGCCAATTGTATAATGGGTGTATATCATCGCCCTTAACTGATATTTTGGCCATCATAGGGAATGTTACGCCGTAGTTCTCTTTGCAAAACTCTTGAATATCAGCATTGGAACCGGGCTCCTGATTAAGAAAATTGTTGGCGGGAAAACCAATAATTACAAAGTTTTTTCCACCATAATCTCTGTAAACCTTCTCGAGCTGTTCATACTGCGGAGTTAGACCACACTTTGACGCGGTATTTACCACCATTACCTTTTTCCCTTTAAACTGCGACAAGGATATGGTTTCACCCTTAATGGTTTCAACGGTAAAGTCGTGAAGAGTTTTATTCTGGGCGAATAGTGAGCCTGCAGTTAAAAGAGATAATAAAAGTACTACTGTTCTTTTCATCTGTTTAGTTTTTAGTTTAAAAAAAGAAGAAACTAAAATTTTCTTCGCAATATTCATTCACTTTCATTTTATGTTGAATTCACTAAGCGTTAAAGGTTTCAATAACTTACATTTATTTATTTTTCAAACCTACTAATTCTCAAACAGATAATGCTTAGATATGTTTAGCTTAACTTCATTTTTTTTAATAAAAATGGGGTTCACCTTTAGCAAACCCCATTAATTATAAATTCATTATTCTTTTCTACCCATTCACAACCTCAGCCTTGAGAATTGATTTTTGGGCCATGTTATCAGCTATTGGGCAACGTAGCTCAATTTCGTGCAGCAATGATTCTTTCTCACTCTCGCTTAAATCTGCATCAATTTTTACAAAAGAACGAATCTCAGTAAAACCAGCTCTTCCCTCTTTGGTTTTTCCCATTAGAAAATCCTTATCAATATCACCCTCAACTTCTGCCTCAATACTTCTGATATCAATTTTGCGCTGCATCGCTATTATTCGGCCAATTGCACAAATACATGCAGGCAAGGCGGACAAGAATACCTCAAGCGGATTTGGCCCTTCATCTGTTCCACCACCAGCTTTAGGTTGATCAATTACAAATGGATGTGAGCAAGATATTTCAGTTTTAAAACCTGCTCCCATTTTTGCACTCACTTTAATTTTTGATATTGCCATAATTTATATTATTTATTTTGTTAATGATTTCACACTTATAAACGAAAAGAATGTATAAATGTTCACAGATACACATGAAGTTATTTGTATTTATACTTTTTACATGTTTTTTTACATCTGTCCTAAAGGTATTTACACATTCTGAACTTTTGAATAATATGTTATAAAACTTATTTACTCGTCAATACTCCAGCACTGCTAGCATATACTACATTTCACAAGCAATTAAATTTTAATAATCATTCTATTTTCTTTAGGTATAGATACTATTTTTTGTAAATTGTATGTGAAAAATTAACCCCAAAAACGAAACTCACCAAACTATGGAAAAGATTAGTGTAAAACTTGAGAACCTAAGTAAAATTTTTCCTGAAAAATGGAGCCAAGAACAAGTTGCCAAAGGGAAAACCATCTTTCTTAAACGATTATCGGAACTTGCGCACAAGCATTATAGTGGTAAGATACAGGTTGTTCCCAAAGTACCAGTACCAGGGTTCAACTGGTTTAACGTATGGTACACACCTGGCGTATCAAAAATTTCAACCTCCATTCGTGAAAACAACGATGCTTCATTTGAACTCTCAAACCGAGGAAATCTTGTTGCCGTTGTTAGCGACTCAACACGCGTACTGGGTGATGGCGACTGCACCCCACCCGGCGGCCTAGGTGTAATGGAAGGTAAATCATTCCTTATGAAATATCTTGGTGGTGTTGATGCTGTTGCCCTTTGTGTTGACAGCAAAGGGAAAGATGGGAAGAACGACCCTGAGAAAATTATTGATTTTGTAAAAATGTGCCAGCATAGCTTTGGCGCAATAAACCTTGAGGACATTTCTCAACCCAACTGTTTCAGGGTACTTGACGTGCTTCGTGAGGAGTGTGACATACCTGTTTGGCACGACGACGCTCAGGGGACAGCCTGTGTTACCCTAGCCGGATTAATAAATGCATTGAAACTGGTAAATAAAAAAATTGAAAACGCAAAAATCGTGATGTTTGGCGCAGGGGCATCCAACACAACCATTGCTAGACTAATTATTGCCGATGGTGCCAACCCAAAGAATATGATTCTCTTCGATTCAAAATCATCATTACACAAAGGTAGAGACGATATTAAGGCCGATAAGCGATTTTACCGTAAATGGGAGCTTTGTGAAAAAACCAACCCAAACAAGGTTACGGAAATAGCCGAAGCATGCAAGGATGCTGATGTTTTAATAGCATTATCAAAACCAGGCCCTGATACCGTTAAGCGAGAATGGATTGAAGCAATGGGCGAAAAACCAATTGTATTCCCTTGTGCTAACCCTGTTCCTGAAATCTACCCATATAAAGCCAAAGAGGCTGGCGCCTATATAGTGGCTACTGGCAGGGGCGACTTCCCAAATCAAATTAATAACTCCTTAGGTTTTCCGGGTATCCTAAAGGGAGCACTTATTGTTAGAGCATCAAAAATTACTGACAATATGGCTATTGCCGCTGCCCACTCTTTGGCAAACTATGCTGAAAAGCGTGGAATTGACCCTGAGAACATTGTTCCAACTATGGACGAAGCCAACGTTTTCCCCATAGAAGCTGCTGACGTAGCCATGCAAGCAATAAAGGATGGTGTTGCACGCAGAAAGGTAACATGGGAAGAGGCCTTTGAAATTGCAAAGAAGGATATTGAGTATTCCCGAAACTTAACCCAATCGCTCTGCAAAGAAGGATTTATTGATGAGCCACCACAAGAAATGATGCAGGAAGCCTTTGATTTTGCCGTTAAGGAAATTGAAGGATAGTTGTTTCAACTAATACAATATTATTAAACGAACGCCCATCGTTTTAAACGTTGGGTGTTCGTTTTTTCTCGGGCTTAGTAACGATATAATCATGATAGATTGTACCCATGGATCGAAAAATGTTCTCGCGTGCACTCCTGTTCAGCTTTTCACTTGCATGAATTAGCTCACGCACATCATCGCGACTGGTTTTATCCTCATGTAGGCACAGGCTAACCTCCTCAGGAAACCCCATAATTTCGGAATACTTCTTCAGCTCCTTATCGTGAGCAAATATAAGCGGACGTATTGCAAAAAGTTTACCCTCAAACATGCTCAACTTAGGGGGAATTGAACTTATTGATGAGTGATGTATCATGTTCATCAGCAAGGTTTCCACCGCATCATCAAGATGATGACCAAGCGCAAGCTTACTACAATTCCTCTCGCTTGCCAACGAGAAAAGCTCCTTCCTCCGCTTCCAGCTACAAATAAAACAGGCCGGCTGTCGTTGTTCGGGTTTATAATCAACCGTAATTTGCCTAAAATGCAGCGGGATTTTATTCGCCTCACAATAGCTACGCATAAAACCTTCGTCAGCCTTATAGGGCATATCTTTGGCCTGAACGTGGCAAGCCTCAATTCGAAACTTATCAGGCATAGACCTATTCAGATTAACCAGTAAATCAAGTAAAGCATAGCTATCTTTTCCACCGGAAATCCCAACCAGCACTCCATCATCATTATGAATTAAACCGTAGCTATATATTGCATTTTTAACCTTGGCTTCTAACTTCTTAACAATGTACTTATCTCTACCTGTACTCATTAACTAACTCAAATTCATTTCCCTTAAAAAAATGGCACATTAATTCTCATGAACAATGGCTCCAAAGCCTGTTTTAATTGTCTTGTTATTCGGTTTACCAGTTAATGAGAGCGTTCCGCCTGTTCTTACATCGGCTTCTAGCAGCTCTTTCGCTGCTATCTTCGCCAGCCCCTTTGATCGAACGGTTACAAATACGCTATCAGCAATTAGGTCGCTGGCAGTTAACGTCCCCGCTGTATTTACCTTGGCTTCAAAACTACCCAGTTTCCCATCCAACCTAACAGCACCCCCTTTGCTAACAACAATATCGCTGGTTCTTAAATTAACGCTAGCGTCAATTGTTCCATTGGTGCTGGCACTTAATACCACCTTGTCGCCAGCTAAATCGTTCTGTAAACTAACACTACCCGAAGCGCTGACATGAATATTCCTTAACTCCTTATACGTTAGATAAACCTCTGCTGAATAATCCTTATACAATCCTCTACCAAAAGAAACTTCGAGAGTTTTGGCATTGACTTCAGTAATAATATCATCAAGATTAACGCCCGATACCACAACACGAGCCTTACTCTCGTTCCCATAAGATAAATACACCTTAATTTGATTGGTAACCCTTAACTTATCAAAAAAAGGAAGTTCACGTTCCTCTGAATCTTGAGCAAAAAGAGTAAATGCTAGAGAAACCAGAAGAATAGAAAATACAAACCTTTTCATCTCTTATAATTTTATTGAATGATTTGAATGAACTTATAACTATCAAACTTGATACAAAAGTATTCACTTTAAAAGTGAAAAAGGGTTAAATATTTATTATATCTGCTATTTATCACCTTCAATTCTATACTTACCCATCCATCTTATAAGTTCTCCTATCCAAAGAACAACTGATGTGGATAAAATAATCTTAATCCAATCGATGGCAGATAAGGGTGTTGTTCTAAAGAATGTGCCACCAAACTGAACGATTATAAACTGCACGAGTAAAATAAGGATGCTTATTAGAACGAATCCTTTATTCTGGATTAATCCGTTAAACGCTGACTTTCCAGTGCTCATTGCTCTGGCATTAAACATGTTCCAGAATTGCATTAACACAAAAACATTGAAGAATATTGTAAGTTCGTAAACTGATATCTGGCTATTTCTATTTAGATAATAGAGGAAAAACATTAAAACAACGAAGAATACTAAAGCTGTAAAAAGAATGGCTTTACGCATAGGTTTAGTTATGATAAAGCTACTTGCTCTCCGTGGTTTCCTATTCATAACATCGCCATGAGGAGGTTCAGTGGCAAGAGCCAGAGCAGCAAATGTATCCATAATAAGATTAACCCAAAGCATCTGAATAACGGTTAATGGGAGGGTTACGCCTACAATAGGGCCCAAAAGCACAATGGCAAGAGCAAGTACATTTATGGTAAGCTGGAAGAAAAGGAACCGCTGAATGTTTTGATACAAGGATCTCCCCCACCGTATGGCATTAACGATACTAGTAAACGAATCATCAAGTAAAATTATATCGCTAGCCTCACGCGCCACCGATGTGCCGGACCCCATAGCTAATCCAACATTTGCCTTGTTTAATGCTGGTGCATCGTTAGTACCATCACCAGTTACGGCAACCACTTCACCCTGTTTTTGCAATAGGCTAACAAGCCTAAGCTTATCGGAGGGTCGTGCACGGTACATCACCACAATTCTATTAGCAATATCTGATGCAGATTCATCATCAAGTAATGCAAATTCAGACCCTGAGATAAACGCATTGTCGTCAATCCCATCGCCATTTAATCCTACCTGATTAGAAATTTCCTTTGCAGTAAGGAATGTATCTCCAGTAACAACCTTAACATTAACCCCAGCATTCTTACATTCAGATATAGAATTTTTTACATCGGGCCTAACGGGATCAGCAATACCCACAAAACCAATAAAGGTTAGGTCTTTAAACAATTCCTCTATATCGTCCTTATTATCTGCATCGATTTCGGAATAGGCAAATGCAATTGTACGCATCCCTTTACTCTGCAATTCTTCTAATTTTTCTGTAATATTTTTCCTTTCCTCGCTTAAATTTACCAGCCCCTGCTCAGATTTTACACTCTTGCATTTTGACAATATAACCTCAGAAGCACCTTTAATTAAAAGAAGCTTCTTATCATAAGATTCTGCGCGGCCTAGTGTTGCCATGTACTTATTCTCTGAGGAGAATGGTTTTTGCTCAGTAATTTTAAAAGCTTCTCTACTATCCTTGTAATCAACTCCATTCTTTTTTAACCATAACAATAAGGCTCCTTCAGTTGGATTCCCTACTGGTTTAATCGTATCGTCAGATATATCGAGATGCGCCGTGGAATTGGCAGCCATAGAAAGGTTGATGAGTTCTTTTTCCTTATCTTCTATAAAAAACTGCGATTCAACTACCTGCATTTGGTTAAGGGTAAGCGTACCCGTTTTATCAGTACAAATTACAGTAGTGGCCCCCATAGTTTCTGTTGCCTGCATCTTTCTTACCAGATTATTAGTTGCAGTCATTTTCCGCATGCTATATGCCAAGCTAAGGGTAACGCTCATCGCCAAACCTTCGGGTACCGCAACAACAATTAATGTAAGGGCAACAAGGAAAAACAACAGTATTCTTTCCGCTACATCAATTGTGAACCATGAGGAGGATGATAAAATATCAACATTAAAAAGAAAGCCTATGCCATAAAAAAGAGCAAACAGCAATGCAGAAAACACCAGCAATTTCGGGCCGGCTTTCAATAATCGTTGCTCTAATATTTTTGGTTGTTTTAGCCTAATGCTTAACATTTCAAACATATCATAAACAATAGGCAACCATACCCTAACCAATACTACCCCTAATGGGAGCAATACCGATGCAAGGCAAAACCAGTTATTAAAAGATAAATTTAACTTTCCTATAACGATGTCATGAATTAGGAGAACCCAAAAGGCAATAAAAGCAACAGAGAAACCAACAACACCTATCAATTTGCTTAACTTTTCCAGCTGAATACTTAATGGTGTTGGCTCGTTAATTTGCATTGCTGCTTGGCGAGCAGTTTTACCAATCTCAGTATAATTACCAACTTCGGTTACCCGTATAACAGCATTGCCTTCCATTATAGTTGTACCTTTATACAGCATATTTGAAGGATAAGTATCCTGCTGCTTATCATAATCCTCCTCTACGGATTTTGTAACCAGCATCTCACCAGTTAAGGACGATTCGTTAACTGCAATTGACCTCCCCTCAAGAATCTGTCCATCAGCAGGAATCTCCTCACCTGTATCAACAATTACAACATCATCAACCACCACATCAGAAATTGGTATGGTGGTCACGTTTTTGCTGCGTATTACTTTAACTGGAACGCTATCGTTCACCTTATTGAGTATATCAAACTCTAAACCTGCCCGATACTCATTAAAAAAAGCCATTAATGTAGCAAGCAGTATAGCAATTATAATGCCTATGCCCTCAATAAAATTACCATGGAAAAACCCAACAGCTACAGCAATAAACGCAGCAATGAGAAGTATTCGAATTATGGGATCGTCAAATTTTTGTATAAGCAGCTGCCACCAGGGGGTTCTTTTTGGTGGAGTTAAAACGTTGTTTCCATGCTTTGCTCTACTCTGCTCTACTTCGCTCTCTGACAATCCTTTAAAGTACTTTTGGCTAGAATCCATTCCTTTAAAATTATTATGCTCGTTTAATTGCTATTTAAGTTAAACCTTGATAAAGAATTTTAATTAACAAAGATACAACTCTCCTGCCTAAATGATTTATATCTGCAGTAATTATAAACCATAAAAAAGATTTTACCACCTTTCTCGTGGAAAGATTTAGCATTATAGGCAAACTTGAATCTAAGGTTTTGGGCAGAAGATGGAAGTGGTATTGTTTCA
>JBKHAH010000014.1:0-47250 GCA_046542995.1 Bacteroidales bacterium | reverse complement strand
GTGTTATCAACTCAAAATCTTAATAAAGGCATTTATCTTGTTAAGATTTATGGTCAAGAGGGAGCACGAATGGTTACTAGAGTTGTAAAGGAATAGGATTTTGTATTTATTAAGATAGGATTCAATAAGAGCTGCTCGTTTTGAGTGGCTCTTATTTTTTATCGTATTTGTTCTATAAATATCATTTTGTTGAAAAGCCAAGAGATTATTGCTGAAAATATTTTTATATTTATTCGCAGATACTAAACCTTACAATACCATTAAAAATGAAAACCTGTAAGAAGTTATTATTTGTAAAAATCATAATTTTTTTATTACAGGTTAATTCGTATCCAATTTTTGCAAAAGAAGGAAATGTAATTGATAGCTTAAAGAGTCAGCTGTACAATCATACGCCTGATGATACAATAAAGGTCGATATTCTTAATGATATTGCCTATGGATACTTCTCAATTGATAACGATAGCCTTATAGCATATTCAGAGAAAGCAAGGATGCTTTCAGAGTATCGTAATTACCAAAAAGGTTTAGCGCAAAGCTATAATATGATTGGGCTTCATCATTGGATGAATTCTGATTACCAGAGTGCCTTGAATTACCATGAGGATGCTCTAATAATTGCCGAAGAGATAAACCATAAGCCCCTTGTCTCTGATTGTTACTATTACATCGGGAATGTATATCGTGAGTGGGGGGATTTTGAGGAGGCTTTGAAATATCTACTTGAAGCCCTAGCCATTAAGAGTGAAATTGTCGACTTGCCAGGTACATCAAATGTTTATAATAGCATTGGTACTGTTTATAGAATTCAGGGTGATTATGCAAAAGCGCTAGATTACTGCCAAAAATCGTTAAGAATAAAAGAAAACGCTCAGGATAGTCTCGGTTTAGCCACCGTCTATAATAATTTGGGTAGCGTTTATTATTATCAGGACAGATACGATGAGGCTAAAGATAACTATTATAAATCTCTAGAGATTGCAAATAGGCTGGGTGATAAAAAAGGGGTAGTTACTAGTTATAATAATCTAGGAATAATTTATTTCTTTCAAGAGAATTATGAAAAATCTTTAGATCTTTTTTACCAATCCTTACTAATACAAGAGGAGATTGGAGACAAGACAGGCAGCGCAATTAGCCTGATTAATATTGGAGAAGTTTATACAATAAAGAATGACTTTGGTAAGGCATGGGAGTACTACAGCAAAGGATTAGATTTAAGCAGGGACATTGGCGTAAAATCAGTTGAGGGATGGAGCTACTGGGGCTTTGCAAATATTCGATATAAGCAGGGAAGGTATAATGATGCATTTGGTTATAGCAAAAGAGCATTAAATGTTGGCCAGGCCATTGGTGAAATCGAACTGGAACAGCAAAGTGCTGAAATTGCATCAAAGTCTGGTGCAGCCTTAGGATTATACAAAGAGGCATACAAGTATAATGTTGTGTTCAAGGAACTTAGCGATAGTATTCGAAATGAGGAAAATACCAGGCAGGTTGTTGGATTAGAATATGAGTACAAGTTTGAAAATGAAAGGATTGAGCAGCAGAGGAGGGAGGCCGAACAGCTGGCAAAATACCAACGACAAAAATTTTTAACTGTAATTTTTATTGTGAGTTTTACGCTTGTGCTGGGGCTGGCCGTAGTTATCCTATTAAGCTTTAGGCGAAAACACAGGGACTACCAAATTATCTCAGAACAAAAAAATGAGATTGAGCGTAAGAATAGTCTTCTTGAGCAGCAGAAAGAGGAAATTGCCAAACAGAATGAAACCCTGCAACGATGGAATCGTGAGGTAACAGGAAAGAACGAGAAGATAAATAATCAGAAAAAGCAGCTTGAGGACCAAGCTCTAAAACTTCAGGAACTTGATGAGATTAAATCAAGATTTTTCACTAACATCTCCCACGAGTTCCGTACTCCGTTAACCCTAATTCTTGGCCCCGTTGAGCAGCTTATAGAGCAATGCGATGACCCAAAAGTTAAATCAGCATTAGGGCTAATTCATTGCAATGCCCAAAATCTTCTGGGGTTAATTAACCAGTTGCTCGATATTTCCAGAATCGAAAGGGGGATGATAAAAATGAACCTTGCCAAAGGAAGCATCCATTCAGAGTTGGAGTTTATAGTAAATATGTTTAAATCCCAGGCAGAGACTAAAGGTCTTGAACTCAATCTAAATTCTGAAGTGAATGATAAAGAGAGCTACTACGATAGGGAGAAGCTTGAGCGTATCATGTATAATCTTATTTCCAATGCTATAAAGAATACTGACAAGGGAGGAGTTAGCGTATCGCTTAAAATGGATGTGTTTCAAAATTTGGCAATAATTGATGTTTCTGACACAGGAAAGGGCATTCCTCAGGAAAAACTACCATATATATTCGATCGCTTCTACATGGCCGATGAGTCGGGAGGGATGGGGTCAGGTATTGGACTGTCTTTTGCAAAAGAACTTATTAAAATATACAAAGGGAACATTGCTGTTCAATCTAAACTGGGTAAGGGTACAACCTTTACCCTCACAATCCCAACATCTAAAGCGGCCTTCTCATCATGTGAGATTGAGATTGTTGATATGGACAGTGAAAGCTTGTCTTCTACTCATTTTGATTTGCCAAATGAAGCTGATAGCCAATCAACATATAGAACTCCGAGCACCAATAAACATTCTGAAACCATCCTGCTTGTTGAGGATCATGATGATCTGCGCCAATTTATTGCCAGCAGCCTAAGTGAGAACTTTCGTTTGCTTGAGGCAGAAAATGGTCGGATAGGAATAGATGTAGCATTAAAAGAATTGCCCGACCTTATTGTAACCGATGTTATGATGCCCGAAGTGGATGGGATTGAACTCACCAGTACCCTCAAGAATAATAGTAAAACCAGCCACATTCCCATTGTAATGCTTACGGCAAAGGCCTCTGAGGATAGTAGGATTGAAGGATTAGAAACTGAAGCCGACGATTATCTCACAAAGCCATTTAGCTATCGAGAGCTGAGCGTTCGTATACAGAACCTTCTTCGAAGCCGTAAGAAACTTCGCGAAAAGTTCATGCGCTCATTGGAGGTTAACCCATCGGAAATAACTACCAATAGCCTCGATGAGCAATTCGTTGAAAGTGTACTGAAAATTGTTGAGGAGAATATGGGCGATCCCGAGTTCTCCGTTGAGCAGCTTTGTGAAAAAGCATCAATTGCAAGAACAACCCTCCATAATAAGCTTAGGTCGCTGCTTGGGCAAAGCGCAACAGAGTTTATCAATTCAATTCGCGTTAAGCGTGCAGCTCAGCTAATTAAGCAGAGGGCTGGCACAATTTCCGAAATAGCCTACGATGTGGGCTATAATAACCTCTCTTACTTCACAAAGCAATTCAAAAAGCATTTTAATACCACCCCCTCCGATTTGATGGGAAAATCTTAACGATTAAAGATTTTTAGATCTGTAAATCGCATGCTTAATTGAGAAAGTATGCGATTTATCGCTTTTTTAACCATCTGATATCCAGTATTTATGTGCAGCATGAACATATGAGCTAAGCATTTGAACAATGCTACAAATAAAGTATATGTATTAGCTCAATATTTGCCACAAGAAAAATATTTAACCAACAACTTTAATAGCTAAAAATTATGAGAACAAAAACACTACTACTAGGGACTTTAGCGCTTATTATAAGCACTTGTTTCTCTATGAATGTTAATGCACAATTTGGAAATCGTAACTTTAAAAACTTAAAAAAGGAGGTTACTAAAAAAGTTAATAAAGAGGAGCAGAAACCTGCGCAGGAGCAGCAGTCATCTCAAGAAGAAAAGGTTGAAGAGCCTGCTGCAAAACCACAGGGGAAAACAATTTACGTTTCACCGTTAGGAAGTAACCGAAACGAAGGAACAAAGGAGGCTCCATACAAAAACATCGATAAGGCTATAAAGGAGGCCAACGATTACGATAAAATCTTTGTTGCCGAAGGGGTGTATTCAGGAACCTTTGATGTAGGTTTTTTTGAGATTACTAAACCGCTGGAGATTTATGGTAGCTATAGCAACGATTTCTCAAAACGTAACCCAGCTGCAACCCCAACAATTATAAGAACCAAACCTAAAGCAGCCTCGGGAAAGCAAACACTTATATATATACGCGAAGCACAGGATGTAGTAATAGATGGTATTACCGTTGATATGGGCGAGCAGAACAATTATGATAGTAAGGCTCCCGAGGGGATAGAGACTGGTTACCTAACGCTAACAAATACGGGAGGTACCGAGCAGCGTTCGGCCATTCGTATTGTTGGCAACGATGTGACCATTCGTAATTGTACCTTCGTTAATATTAGTTACTGCGGTGTTTCTGTAGCTCAGCGTATGAGCATGCCCGGTAAAATTCTAATCGACAATAACGTTTTTGTAAATTGTGCTCACACGGGTATCGATGCCAGTGTTTTAACTGGCCCTGGTAATCGTCACGAGATAGAGATTTGCAACAACACCTTTGCCTTTACCTACGGAACTACATTCCTAAACGATAATCTTGGTAATGCCATTTGGATGAAGCGTAAGGCCGACTACAACGTGCATCATAATATTTTTGCCTATGCATCCGATGCTGCAATTCGCTACTTAGATACTGATGAACCAACGCTAAAGCTCGATCATAACCTGTTTATGGGTAACCGAAAGAACGATATTCATACAAGCATAATGAATAACAGGGTTTTTATCTCGGTTGAAGAGTTTGAGGATGTTGATTTCGTAACCAGCCTGAATGGGAATAAGAGATTGACACAGGTTCTTCCTTTAGATAAGGCTTATATCTCGGAGTTTATAAATATGGCTGCCGAGGTTTCTATGGAGTATGACCCTAATACCGACTGGAATCAGGTTCGCTCAATACTTGGTTTGCCACAGCAGGCATCGGGCACGGCAAAAATTTCGTTTTTTGCAAATCGCTATCCTGCAAACGAAACCCATAAGCTATTTGGAGCTGTTGAGGGATTTGGAGCACAGCTTACTTTTAAAAAATAGAAACTGCTAATTTAATCATCTTAAAATATTTGTTATGAAAAGTTCTTTAACAACCTTAAGTATTTACAATAATATGTACAATCTCATTTGCTTAGGTCAATATTAGCGATGGCCTCGTTGCTCACTACCCATTCAACGGTAACACATGAGGATGGATTGATTGATGTTACTCCCATATTTGTTCGTTTTGAGCCCGTTTTGGAAGAGGACTATAGTGGTGAAATCATCATTACTTCCGAAGAGCTTAGCAAGATAGCAATTAATGTATATGGGTCTATCCCTACAAGTTTTGACGAAGAGAACGAACCCAACCTGAATGTTTATCCAAATCCGTTTAAAAATACTATTTATATCGATAATGTTAGTGGCATTAGTCGTGTAACCCTTGTTAATATGGTTGGGCAGGTTATTGCCAACCTTAACACTAAAGGGGAACAATCAGTAGCATTACCAACTGGTAGGCTAACCAAAGGGGTCTATCTTCTGGTTATTCAGAAATATAATGGTGAGCGACAGGTAGAAAGACTAGTAAAAGAGTAACAAATAGTAGTGCTTATAATTAAGAGTCACCCTGTTAAGGTGGCTTTTTTTTATATTCTAAAAAGGTAAAAACATAATAGTTAGAAATCCAGAGGTAAAATGACTTTATTGAAGTTTTGTAAACAAACCATATTGATAAAATCAAATTTCTAGCTAATTTTGCCGTTGTTCTTCAGCAAGGTAAATCAAAAATATTAGCAATATGTCAGGTCACAGTAAATGGTCAACCATCAAGCGTAAAAAGGGAGCATTAGATGCTAAACGCTCCAAAATATTTAGCCGTGTTTCAAAAGAGATTGCCGTTGCAGTTAAGGAGGGCGGTCCTGATCCCGAAACTAATCCGCGTTTACGTTTAGCTCTAAATAACGCCAAGGGCGTTAACATGCCAAAGGATAATATACAACGGGCCATTAATAATGCCAGCAAGGATGGCTCTAGCTTGCAAGAAATTACTTTTGAGGGGTACGGGCCAGAAGGAGTGCCAATATTTGTTGAGTGTTTAACAGATAATAATAACAGAACGGTTGGCGCCATCCGTTCAATCTTCACAAAACGAGGCGGAAGTTTGGGAACAAACGGCTCACTTAGCTTCATGTTCGATAGGAAAGGGGTATTTACATTGGCAAAAAACAATATTGAAATGGAACAGGACGATTTGGAACTGGAGCTGATTGATGCAGGTGCGGAAGAACTGGAGGTTAATGACGACACCATAGTTGTTTATACGGCAATGGAAGACTTTGGTCGTATGCAGAAAAAGCTGGATGAACTAAGCATTGAGGTTGAGAATGCCAGCCTCCAAAGAATTCCAAACGATTATAAAACCCTTGATCCTCAGGCTGCCCTAAAAGTCCTGAGGGTAATTGATGAGTTCGAAGAGAATGATGATGTGCAGAATGTTTACCATAATCTTGAGATGACGGATGAACTAATGCAAGCCATGGAGGAGAACGGATAGTTTCTTTTCTTAATAGATAATAAAGCAGATTTATACATTGTATGATAGAAAAAAGCAGGTTGAGGGGTAAAGGTTTTTTTGCCATTCTGGTATTAGCATTGTTGTTCTCTAGTTGTAGTAGATATAACTATATTATTGTTGAAGGAATTCAAGATGTTCAGCTAAGGGGCATTAAGCAAAAGGTTATTTACCTAAACGTAGATATTGAGATAGATAACCCCAACACACGCCGAATTACGGTTCTAGATATCAACTTCACCGCATGGCTTAACAATCGCGAGCTGGGCGAGTTCCGATTAGCGGAGCGGATAAAGTTAACCCCTTGTTCCAAGCAGGTTTATACCGTTCCTGTAGAGATTGAACTCCGAACCGTTGCCGATGCATTTAGGCTGGCATCCTCGGGTTCAATCGAAAGGCTCCTTAAGCAGATAGAGGTTGAGGGTATAATCAAGGGGCGTTCATTCCCTGTCCGAAAAAGGATTAGGATTAAGCGCCAGCCATTTATTGACATTGCTGCTTCGGTATAACTGTTAACAAACAATAAAAGTGTTTTCATAAAATTACTTTCAACCAAAAAGTTTTACCTTTGTCTTGTCAAATTAAATTATTTGACCGAACTCTCTGAAACAATTGCACGATGTTTAGAATAAAAAACCTGATATTAATCCTGTCCGTCACATTATTCTGCCTTGCAATATCTGCTCCTACTGCTTCTTTTGCACAATCAGTTGGTTTGGTTGAGGAGCTGGAGGAGTTTCATCCAGAAAAAGGGAACGTATCAATTGATCAGGATACGTTGGTTGCCCAGCTCCTTAATGAGTACTACGTAAAAAATGCATCAAAACCTGGGATGCAAGGGTTCCGAATCCGAATCTTTTTCGATTTAGGGCAACAATCCCGAACCAGTTCCCTTGATGTTATGGATGAGTTCATGGAGAATTTTTCTGGCATAGCCGTTTACAGAACCTACGACAGCCCATACTATAAGGTTTCTATTGGCGACTTCAGAACGCGTGACGAGGCCCTTAAACTCCATAAAAAAATCTTAAAGGAGTACCCAAAAGCATTCATTGTGCCTGAATGGATTAATTTCCCAAGATTAGATTGATAAACTTATCATAATTAATCCAATGATTACCACTGCAAAAATATCTCCAAAAGAGTTTACCAGACAAAACAGGAGATTTGCAGGTAATACCACAGTAGTTTATTATATGGAGCAGTGCAAGAACTTTTGTAACTCCATTCTTTTCATAATTAAAAATCATAGATATCACCATGTCTGAGCAGATTAAGCATGAGTGTGGCATTGCACTAATTCGCTTGTTAAAGCCCTTAGAGTACTATCAAGCCAAGTATGGCTCATGGATGCATGGCCTGCAGAAGCTATATCTTCTAATGGAGAAGCAGCACAACAGGGGGCAGGATGGTGCCGGCGTTGCCAGCATCAAGCTTGACTTAAGCCCTGGGCACAGGTATATCGATAGGGTAAGAAGCAACTCATCCTCATCTTCTATCCGCGAGGTGTTTGATAAGATACATGCAGGATTAGAGCAGTGGGAAGATAACCCCGATATCATAAACGACCCCGTTTGGGCACAGCAGCATATCCCTTTTGCCGGGCACCTTTACCTTGGGCATTTAAGATACGGCACTTTCGGGAACAATTCCATCGACTATGTTCACCCTGTACTACGAGAGAATAATTGGAAATCGCGGACGCTTGTGCTTGCTGGTAACTTTAACATGACCAATGTTGATGAGCTCTTTCAACGTCTCATCGAACTCGGGCAGCATCCTAAGGATTATTCCGACACGGTTACAGTTCTTGAAAAAGTAGGGCATTTTCTCGATGAGGAGAATCAGCGCCTGTTTAGGCAGTATAAGAATGATGGTTTTCAAAATCAGGAGATTAGCCCCCTTATAGCTAATAACATCAGCATTCGGGAAATTCTACAGGAGTCCACCAAGGATTTTGATGGCGGTTATGCCCTTGCCGGCATGATTGGCCATGGCGATGCCTTCGTTTGCCGCGACCCCTGGGGTATCCGACCCGCATTCTACTATGCCGACGATGAGATAGTTGTAGCGGCATCCGAGCGTCCTGTTATTCAAACCGTGCTTAATATTACCGCCGATGATGTTAGAGAGGTGAAGCCGGGCTATGCTCTCATTGTTAAAAGGGATGGATCTGTGAGTATGGATGAGATACGGGTGCCCCAGACGCGCCGATCGTGCTCCTTTGAACGAATCTATTTCTCACGCGGAACCGATCGCGATATCTACCGCGAAAGGATTAAACTTGGGGAGCTCCTAACGCCCGTTATACTTGAGAAGTTGGATTACGACCTTAAAAATACCGTGTTCTCGTTTATCCCTAACACTGCCGAAACGGCTTTTTATGGTATGATTAGAGGGGTTGAGGATTACATGCTAAAGGAAAAAACCCGAATAATACAACAAAAGAATGGAAGCTTATCGGAACCCGAGATTGAGGCAATAATTGGCTCACGCCCCCGTGTTGAAAAGATTGCCGTTAAGGACGTGAAACTCAGAACCTTTATTAGTCAGGATAAAGGGCGCGACGATTTGGTTGGCCATGTTTACGATATTACCTACGGTTCGCTTATTCCCCAGAAGGATAATCTGGTTGTTATTGACGATTCCATTGTTAGGGGCACAACCCTAAAAGAGAGCATACTAAGAATACTCGACAGGCTTGACCCCAAAATGATACTGGTAGTTTCGTCCTCTCCACAAATACGATACCCCGATTGCTACGGCATCGATATGGCTAAGCTGGGTGATTTTGTTGCCTTCCGTGCTGCTATTGAATTGCTTAAGGATGCCGGGAAGGATAGCATTATTAATAGTGTTTATAAAAGGTGTAAATCGCAACAAAATTTGCCGAAGGAGGATATTGTAAACTATGTTAAAGACATTTACCGTCCATTCACACCTGAGCAGATATCCGATAAGATTGCTCAGCTTCTTACTCCCAAGGGGATGAAAGCAGAAGTGAAAATTGTTTTCCAAACCATTGAGAATCTGCATAATGCTTGCCCTAACGATAATGGCGACTGGTATTTCACCGGGAATTATCCAACCCCGGGCGGTAATAAGGTGGTGAATAACTCCTTCATTAATTTTATTGAGGGTAAAAACCAACGAGCATACTAGTGTCATGTCAAGTATAAAACGACAGGAAATCTGTCATTGGTAATGCCTACTCAAAAAATGGGAGAACACTCACAATAGTACCAAACTAAAGATGATATAAAACCACTTACAATTTTAAGTTCTCACCAAAAGAAACAGCCCTGTAGTACTATAATAATTCTGTTCAGTTTATGATTTTCCTGAGCATAGAGTATTCTAGTTTGTGTTCGTTTCATTTTTTTTAGTAGAGAATTAATCTTTTGGCACCATACTTGTTTCAAATTGTTTAAATTTGTTTGTAAACCAAAACTTTTAAATTATGAAACGATTATCCTTGTTATTAATAGCTTCAGCATTAGTGTTTAGTTCAACAGTTTTTTCGCAAGATAGAAGCACCTTAAGAGCAGCAAGTTTGGCTTTTAGTTCTGCTGAGCGCGATTACAAGAAAGGCGATTATCAGGAAGCGGCGCAGAAGTTCGATATGGTTGTTAATGCTATTCCTGCATCAAGCGATTCTCGCAAGCATTTAGAGATGAGGCTTGAGTCATTAATTAACTTAATAGATATTTATTTTTACAAATCAGTTAATATTCGTCAGGCTTGTGAATATATGCATACGTATCAATCTACAATGAATACTGTAAGTAATTCAGGAGTACTCAGAGCCAGAAGCCTTATGAAATTCGCAAAACAATCGCAGGATTATGCCAACAACCACGCCTCAAAATGCGAGAGCTACGAGAGGGTTGGCACCGATAAGAAGAAATTTGAGAAATCTTTTGAGGATGAGTTTAAAAAGCGGTAGTATTCCGTATCTGTTATTGCAAAAAAAACCCTTCCGTAAACAGGAGGGCTTTTTTTATGAATTTATCGCCTTTACTTCTTCTTCCTTTTTAGAAAAGAGAGAACATGACGTTCCACCTTATTCTCGTATATATCAGAAATGGTTATCATAATTGCTGTTTCCTCAACATCGCCAAAATATGGGTTAATAACCGTCCCAAACATTTTCATGGATGGGCTGATATTCATGTAAGAGTTAATTAAGGGAGGGATGTTCTCGCCAAGAGCCCTAATCTCTTTCGATAGAATTTTATAATCTGCTTTGTAGTTCTCACCAACAAATATCTTCTCCATGTCCTTCTTCTTAATATCAACCTCCATAGGTTCTATCGGAGTAACCAGATTCTCTTTATCTGAGAAGTACTTGTCAAGAAAGTATAGGAGCATGTTTCTTGCTTTCTTGTTGTAGCTTCGGTACATGGTAACCTTACCAAAAAAATACTTAATACCAGGGTTTCGCACAACTAGCGCACCCAAACCATCCCAGAGATTATCAAGTGCGTAAAGCCCCTTCTCCCTGCGCTGTGCAGTTTGGTATTTTGGCTGGACGAATGATCTGCCCAGTTCAATCAGGTATGGCAGGTATTCTGTTTTAAATTCTTTCGAAAAGTTGAACAGGGCTGTGGTTGAAAGGTTCATCTCTTCCCCTTTGCCAGGGTCAACAATATGGTAACGGTATCCACCCAGTATCTCCCTGTCTTTCGGATCCCAAACAATTAGCTGTTTGTATGGCTTTTCAGAGGTGTCGTACTTATCAATATCAATGCTTTTCCCTGTTCCTCCTCCTGCGCTCCGGAAACTTAGTTCTCTGAGCCGTCCAATTTCTTTCATAATATTAGGAGAATCGTGCGCATCGAGAATATAAAGTAGGTTCCCGGCATTGTTGGTCTCTCTTACAAACTTTTCAGGGGTTAGCTCTTTCTCAAGTAGCGCCTTATCTACAGGTTCTATTATTTGTTCCATGTTTGCATGTTTTACATTACAAAAGTACTATAATATCATAGTTTTTGTACTATGAATCATGTTTTTTGTCAAGTTCGTAAACTTTTTGTTTAAGCCAATTTGCCCACGATTGTGGGGTTTTTGATGAATCAAAGGTTTCGTAAGGTATTGGCTCGCCAATTACTACATGCATGCTTTTTCCGCGTTGCTTAAACATCTCATCAACAAGGTACAGCATTTCAATATTTACTTTAATCCCCAAAAACTTTCTGATTTTTGCCAGATTATAGAAAAAGTTGGAGTTTCTACCGCTAAAAAAAACGGGGACAACATCTCGCTTATGCTTTTTGGCTTTAACAATAAAATTCTTCTTCCATTCTAAGTCCATAATCTTCCCACCCTGTTTGCGTGAGCAAAGGCCTGCTGGGAAGTTAAATATTTGCCCATCCGAAGCATATGCATCCTCCATAGCCTTTGCAATATCTTTCGACTGTGAGCCATGCTTATTTATGGGTATAAAATTGTTCTTCAGCTGCTCTATGTTCATCAGAAGGTCGTTGGAAGGCACCTTAACCGAGCTGAACTTCTGGCTTATGGCGTGTATAAGTATAATCCCATCTAATCCGCCAAGCGGATGGTTTGAGGCGAAAAGATACCGCTTGTCAGTATCTAGCTTTTCAAGCCCATCAACAGTATATGATATTTCCAAATAATTAAAAACTTCCTCAATAAATTCAATATCATGCTTGTGACCAAACTTATCAAGCCCCTCGTTTATCTCATCTTCATGTATAATACGCTTCAGGTATTTTAAAATAAAACATGGCATCATTTTTAGAAGTTTGGGGTTTTTGCTGGCAATTACCTGCTTAATATCTATATGCTTATTCTGTTGAGTCATAATTCAAAGTTAATTAGTAAACTTATCGAATAAGATACAAAAGTAAAAATTCTAATCAGATTAGTAAGGGAATACGAAATGGTAAATAGACTGCTGAACCTTTGTTTTTTTTATTTCAGGGTTTTTAATGTTCATGTAATCACATATTTGTAATAGAGTGATTAACTATTCTCAGAGAATTTTAATGAAATTTACTAATACTATTTTTTCTGTTGCATATTCTTATTTTCAGAATCAGGTTCTTAACTTTGCATGTTATTTTTTTATAGATGCAGGGAGAGACAAAAAAATCGAAATTATTATCTTTATACCAGGAGCATAATCTAATAGAGAGATTGTCTCAAGAACTTGGTAATGATGCTGTCATACGATTACGCCTTAAAGGGCTGGCAGGTTCCTCTCCATCTATTGTTACAGCCGCAGTAAACCAAAAAGTTAATAGGCCCATCCTTTTAGTTCTTAACGATAAGGAGGATGCTGCCTTTGCTTTTACCGATTTATCAAATCTGTTGCCTTCAGAGAACCTTTACTTTTTCCCCTCCTCATACAAGCGTTCGGTTCAGTTTGAGCAGACCCTTCCTGATGCTCTCATACAACGTACCGATACTCAGAAAGTTTTACCTCTTCTTAAAGAGAAAAGGCATGAGAGAACAATTATTGTAACATACCCCGAAGCGCTTGCCGAAAAGGTTGTCTCGCTCGATTATTTTGGGAAGAATTCTATTACGCTGAGTGTTTCGGAAAGCATATCGCAGGAGTTCCTTACGGAATTTTTGCTTGATATCGGGTTTCAACGTGTTGAGTTCGTTTATGAGCCAGGGCAGTTCTCTGTTAGGGGTAGCATAGTCGATGTTTTCTCGTTCTCATCGGCCCTTCCATACCGAATCGATTTTTTTGGCGATGACGTTGAGTCCATCCGCTCTTTTGATATTGACGACCAGCTTTCGAAGGAAACATATCAGAGCGTTTCAATAATTCCCGATTTGCAAACTCAGGATAAGGTGTCATCGCGAGATATTATCACAGACTTGCTGCCTGAAAATACATTGGTATGGATTCGTGATTTTGAGATGATTCTTGGGCAAATGAATCAAACTTATGAGCTGGCTGCTAATGAAGAGGGATTTGCTTCAGGAGCAGATTTCTTTAGCAAGGTACAGCAGTTTTGTACGGTTGAATTTGGAATTAGACAGCAGCTAAAACCCGACATTACTATTGAATTTAAAACGGCGCCTCAACCTAAATTCCAGAAAAATTTTGAGCTCTTGGCTCAGCATATCCTTGACAATGCAAATAACGGTTACCAAACCTATATCCTGGCAGATAATCCTAAGCAGCATGCAAGGCTCGAGAACATTTTTCAAAACATCAACAGGCAGGTTCATTTTATACCTGTTGAGTCAACCCTGCATCAGGGGTTTATCGACCACAACCTGAGAACTTGCTTCTACACAGATCATCAGCTCTTCGACCGCTATCAAAAATATAAGCTAAAAAATCAGCTTAGTAAGCGTGATAACATCTCCATGCAGGAGCTGCTTAGCCTTAAGCCCGGCGATTACGTAGTGCATGTTGATCATGGAATAGGAGTTTTTGGCGGGCTCGTTAAAACCGAGGTGAACGGTAAAAAGCAGGAGTCCGTAAGGCTTACCTATAAAGATGGTGACACGCTACTTGTGAATATTCATGCATTACACCGCATTTCTAAGTACAGGGGTAAAGAGGCCGAAACGCCTAAGCTTTACAAGCTGGGGTCGGGTGCATGGCAAAAAATAAAGCAAAAAACCAAGCGTAAGGTAAAGGATATTGCCAAGGATTTAATCGCACTTTATGCGAAACGCAAGGCAGAGAGAGGCTATTCATTCTCCCCTGACACATATCTTCAGGAAGAACTAGAGGCATCATTCATCTATGAGGATACGCCCGATCAGCAAAAATCAACCCAGGCGGTAAAGGAGGATATGCAGAGTACCATACCAATGGACAGGCTGGTTTGTGGCGATGTTGGATTTGGAAAAACTGAAGTGGCCGTTAGGGCTGCTTTCAAGGCGGTAACCGATAGCAAACAGGTTGCCGTGCTCGTTCCAACTACAATATTGGCTCTTCAGCATTACCAAACCTTTAAGGATCGTTTAGCAAATTTCCCTTGTACCATTGAGTTTATTAGTCGCATGAAGAGTACAAAGGCTCAAAAGGAGATTCTTTCACGCCTCTCAGAGGGCAAAGTTGATATTATAATTGGAACCCATTCCCTGCTTGGTAGTGCTGTGAAATTTAAAGATTTAGGGTTAATTGTGGTTGATGAGGAGCAGAAATTTGGCGTGGCAGCCAAAGAGAAGCTTAAAAAGCTGAGAGTTAATGTTGATACCTTAACCCTCACGGCTACTCCTATTCCCCGAACATTGCAATTTTCGCTCATGGGCGCGCGCGATCTTTCAATAATCAACACGCCACCACCCAACCGTCATCCCATTTCAACGGAGCTGCATTCATTTACCGCCGATATTATTAAAGAGGCTATTGAGTATGAGGTGAGTCGGGGGGGACAGGTTTTCTTTGTACACAATCGGGTTCAGAATATTCAGGAAGTTCAGATGCTTATAAATAAGATATGCCCGAAAGTAACTTCTGTAGTGGCGCACGGACAAATGGAACCGGCAAAGCTTGAAAAAACCATGCTCGACTTTATTGCGGGCGATTATGATGTGCTAGTATCAACTACAATTATTGAATCTGGACTTGATATAACCAACGCAAATACCATTATTGTGAATAACGCTCATATGTTTGGTCTTAGCGATCTACATCAGCTGCGCGGCAGGGTAGGGCGTTCAAATAAAAAAGCTTTTTGCTATCTGCTTGCGCCACCCCTAGAGGGCTTAACCAGCGATGCCCGCAGGCGGCTTAAAGCCATTGAGGAATTCTCCGACTTAGGTAGCGGATTTAGCATCGCCATGCAAGATCTGGATATAAGAGGAGCCGGCAATATGCTTGGTGCTGAGCAGAGTGGTTTTATTGCTGATATTGGTTTTGAAACCTACCATAAAATTCTTGACGAAGCCATGCAGGAGCTCCGTGAGGAAGAGTTTAGCCATATATTTAATGAGGATGAGGGCGGGGAGCCTAAAGAGGAGTGGCAAAAATCAGTATCTGATTGTTATGTTGAGACGGACATGGAGCTGCTAATACCAGATAGCTACGTAACTAGCATTCCGGAGAGGATGAGACTCTACCGAGAACTCGATTCAATAAGTACAAATCAAGAACTTACAGATTTCGAAGAAAAGTTGAAGGATAGATTTGGCAATATTCCCGAGCAGGTTGTTGAGTTGCTCAATGTAGTGAAACTCCGCTGGGTGGCGCAGGAAATAGGGATGGAAAGAGTTATTTTAAAGAATGGTACGCTCGTTGGTTTTTTCATAGCAAATCAGAAATCACCATTCTACAGCTCATCAGCATTTGCAGGTATAATTGGAGTAATTCAAAGCAATGCCAATAAGTTCCAGCTTAAAGAGCAGCGACAGAAACTATCGCTAATAGCTAAAAAAGTTAAAAAAATTGACGATGCTCTTACCTTGCTACAACTTTTAAAAGGAAGTAACGTTACAAGTACACAGGCATAAGTGGCTGATTAACAAAATATCTATTAAGATATTGAAAGAATGATAAATGATAATGCTAATAATTTAGTGATTGACGTAGGTAATACGCTCACTAAGTTGGCCGTTTTTAAAGGGAATGAGCTTGTTAAAGAGGATAAGGTAGGTTCTGTTTGCTTGCAAGATATTCAGCAGATGGTTTCTGACTACAAGGTGAAAAATGCTATTATTTCAAGCGTTGCAACTATACCAACCGATTGTCATGATTACTTAGAGAGCAATGTTTCTTTGGTTCAGTTTACGTCAACCATGCCGATGCCAATAAAGAATTTGTATAAAACACCCCAAACATTGGGACCCGATAGGGTAGCAGCGGCAGTTGCCGCTAACATGCTATACCCAAACAGCAATGTGCTTGTGGTTGATAGCGGTACCGCTTTAACTTACGATGTGATAACAGCCAATGCCGAATATTTGGGTGGGGCAATCTCTCTGGGGATATCAATGAGGTTTAAAGCCTTGAATACCTTTACATCAAAATTGCCATTGTTAAATATTACTAATAATTATCCAATTATTGGGTCTTCAACTAACGATTCAATATTATCGGGTGTGTTAAATGGTGTTGTAAATGAGGTGGATGCCTATATTGGAGCCATCAAAAGAGAATATCATCAACTAAAAATTGTTTTTACAGGTGGTGATGCATTTTTCTTTGATAAAAAGTTAAAAAATAGCATCTTTGTACATCCTAATTTAGTGTTAATTGGACTTAATCGAATTTTAAATTATTATAATGAATAGTACAAAAGTATTACTAACCATAGCAATCGTTCTTTCAGCAACCTATGTTTTAACAGCCCAAAGTTTATCAACCTACTCACCATACTCACGTTACGGTATTGGTGAAGTTAGAAATCAAGGGTACGCAAATACAAAGGCTCTTGGAGGCATGTCGCAGGGTCTGCGAAACGGAGCGTGGGTTAACTATTTAAACCCAGCATCATATACTGCGCAGGATACCATGTCCTTTATTTTTGATTTTGGAATTGAAGGCGTAGGTGTTGATTACAAATCTGGAAACCAAAGTAACTTTAACTCCCATGGTAACATCCATCATATAGCCATACAGTTTCCATTGGCAAAATGGATGGGCGCAAGTGCAGGTATTCAGCCATACAGCAATGTAGGTTACAGGATAAGGCATATTGAGACCAACGACACGCTTTTGAGTGCCATTGGTCCCATTAGGTATAATCACGATGGTGAGGGTGGAATAACCCAGGCGTACTTGGGTTTTGCGGTTGAGCCTTTTAAGAACCTTTCAGTTGGTATGAATATGTCATACTTCTTCGGAACTATGGAGCATACTACAGATGTTCTCTTTCCTTCTGAAACGCCATACAACGATATTCGTAGAGAGAACAGCATAGTAGTTCGTGACATTGCATTAAGCTTTGGTGCACAGTACACCCAAAATTTTGGGCAGGATAACGATTATAAGCTAGTGCTGGGTGCAACCCTCGATAACGAAACTTCCATTGGAGCCCAAAGCATATCAATTGTTTCATACCCTTTCCTTGGTGTTAGCGATACAATTTCATACCAGGAGAGACCCAAAAGTTCCATCGATTTTCCAAAGAACATTTCTGCAGGATTCTCATTATCTTATAAAGATAAATTTATGGGTGGGGCAGAGTATTCTACGCAGGACTGGTCCAATGCTAAATTTCTTGGTGTAAGCGATTCCCTTTCAAAAAGTGAAACCTATCGGGTTGGTGTTCAATATACACCAAATCCACAGGATTTAAGAAGCTACTTGAAAAGGGTAAACTATAGGGTTGGTGCTTACCATACTAACACATACCTGCAGCTACGCGATAAGCAGATTGAAGATTATGGCATAACTTTTGGAGTAGGTTTACCATTCGGTAGGTCTAAAGCATCATTCAACCTTTCGTTTGAACTTGGCCGAAAAGGAACATTAGATAACAATTTAGTTCAGGAAACCTACGGAATAGTGAATGTTGGATTTACTTTTTACGATATTTGGTTTGTAAAACGAAAGTATAATTAAATAATGTCAGCAAGATTTTACAAGCATTTAATAATTAAAGAAGTTAGTTAAACTAAAATTTGCATACAATGAAAACGATTCTACAAAAAGGTCTATTAACAGCTTTTCTTTTACTCTTGATAGTTTCGAGCACATTCGCTCAGGGTTATCTTCAGAATCCTAAATATGGTGAAGATGAGGAAGCCAGAAGAGAATGTGCGATTAATCTTTCTCTTTACAGAGAGTATTACAAGCAGAAAGCATATGATGCCGCAAAACCTGCATGGCAAAAGGTACTAGAGATTTGCCCTGCTGCATCACAGAATGCATACATACATGGTGCAAGAATGCTAAAGACCTGGATCAAGAATGAGAGTAACCCAAATAAGAGGGAAGGGCTTATAGATTCTCTTATGATGGTTTATGACATGAGGATGGAGTATTTTAACAGGAAGGGCGCTCTCTTCGGACAGAAAGGGATGGATTTAATGAGTTTGGATTCCGACAGGTATGAGGAAGCATACGAATACCTGAAAAGGTCTGTTGAAATTGAGCAGGATGCTTGTGATTCCCCTGTTTTTTATACTTATATGGTTGTAACTAAAGCCATGTACGATAATGACAAAATTCCAGCAGAAAAGGTTATCGAAACCTATGCGCAGCTAATTGATTATCTGGATGCTCAGCTTATCGAGAGGCCTGGTAATCCTCGATTGCTTCAAATCAAGGAGAATGTTGAATCAATCTTCTCATCAGCGGGAGTTGCTGATTGTGAAAATATTACGACATTGTTCAAGCCTAGAATCGAGAAAAGACCCAATGATGTTGAGTTAATTAAGAAAACCTACTCTTTGCTTGGTGCAAACAAATGCGAAGGAACCGAGTTCTATAAAGACGTGGCCGTTAAGCTATTTGCCAACAAGCCTACATCCAAGCTTGCCTACGAGATAGCGCGAATATTTAAAGATCAGAAGGAGTTTGATAAGAGTGAAGAGTATTTTAAACATGCAATCGAACTTGAGAAGGATACAACCAAAAAATCTATTTACCTAGTTGAATATGCCGATATTGTATATAGTGAGTTTAAAAAACCACAGCAGGCTCGTTCCTTAGCGTTGGAGGCATTAGAAGTTGATCCTGGAATGGGGCATGCGCATATACTGATAGGTAATATTTACGCCTCTGAAAAGGACTGTTTTGATGACGATTTTAAAAAGAAAACTGTGTACTGGGCTGCTGTCGATCAGTTTGCCAAAGCGAAGAAGGCTGATCCCAGCTTGGCAGGCGAAAGTGATAAGCTTATTGAGGTTTACTCACAGTACTTCCCTGCGCAAAACGATATATTCTTTCAAGATCTTGAACCAGGTGAAAGATATAAAGTTGGATGCTGGATAAATGAAACAACAACGGTAAGGCAGCGTCCTTAAGTAAATGTGTTATATTTATCTCTATGAGAAGCCTACGTCATAAGATAATGTCCATAGTCCCCGCTATTGTGGGGACTATGTTGCTTTTATCTTGCGAGACCGACATAGAGATGATTAATGCCATGGAAGAGCATGACGAGGTTACTAGCGTTGTAGCCAAAAATATTGAAATTCTATACACCGAGAACGGAAATGTTAAACTCAAAGTATTAGCACCCGAAACGAAGCTTTACCAATTCGAGGAGGAGCCATACAATGAATTTCCCCAAGGAATTACTGTTTACACTTATACCGACTCATTAGAAATTAACTCGCAACTTACTGCTAAATATGCAGTTTATTTTGAAGAGAAACAGCTCTGGAAGGCCCAGTATGATGTTGAAGCCCAGAACGACAAGGGAGAAATCCTAAATACCGAACTATTGTACTGGGACGAGAAGAATAAGAAAATATACTCCGATGACATGGTTAAGTTTACTACTGCTGACGGAATAATCTTTGGAGAGGGCTTTGAGTCAGATGAAAATTTCGATAATTGGTTGATTAAAAAATCTTCAGGAACAATTTATGTTGATGATGATCAGTCGCCAAATATGGAATCACAATCTAAATAGAACCTGCTTTTTTCCTTCAATGAAGATAAAATATTTATTTTCGTAAAAATCCATTATATTTATATCGTTAATTAACACACTTAGTCAACAATGGGGAAAACCTCAGTAATAATGGAATCAATATGGTATGTGCTAGCACTACTATGTTTGGCTTTAGCCATTTATGCTACCATAAAGCAAGGTATTAGTGAAAGCTATATGTTCTTCATACTATCAGCCGTAGCAGCTCTTATGGGAGGTATAAGAATGTACAGGCGGAAGCATCATAACCCATCAAATTAAAATTACCCGAAAGTAAATGGACTATAATCCGGTTATTATTGGTTTATCAGTTCTCTTTTCAGCCCTTTTCTCAGGAATGGAGATTGCCTTTGTTTCGGCTAATAAGATGAGAATTGAGTTGAACAGGAAGCAAGAGACTTTTGTTTCGCGCATAGTGCATGTTTTTACGCAGAATCCCGGGCAGTACATTGCCACCATGCTAGTTGGAAATTACATCGCGCTTGTTGTTTATGGTATAAGTATGGCGCGTCTTCTGGAGCCAACAGTCGCAAGTTTCTTTAAGGGTGATATATGGATACTACTTGTACAAATAGTTATTTCCACAGCCATTATACTTGTTACGGCAGAGTTTTTGCCCAAATCGCTGTTCCGGTTGCACCCCAATGGACTGCTTAATTTTTTTGCTCTTCCAATGCTCTTTTTTTACATTCTTTTTTATCCGATTAGCAGGTTCTCAACATGGGTGTCGTTGGGTTTTATTAGAAAAGTATTGCGTCAGGAAATTAAGCCAGGGGAGGAGAGGCAAATATTTGGGAAGATTGATCTTGACCATTTTGTAGGCGAATCCATGCTGAATGAAGAGGAAGAGTTGAACCATGAGCAGGACATTAGAATGTTTCAGAATGCCCTCGATTTTACCGAAATAAAGGTAAGGGTATGTATGATCCCTCGAACTGATATTGAAGCCATTGATGTGAACAGTCCCATTGAGGAGCTGAAAGATCTCTTTGTAAATACCAACTACTCAAGAATACCTGTTTATCAAGGAAACATAGATAATATTATCGGCTACGTTAATAGTAAGGATCTTTTTAAAAACCCGAAGAGCATCAAGTCCAAGCTGCTTAAAATCGATTTTGTTCCAGAAACCATGCTGGCAAGCAAGTTGCTAACTTCCTTCATTAAAGAGCATAAAAGTATTGCAATTGTGGTTGATGAGTTTGGGGGCACTGCTGGGTTAGTAACCATTGAGGATATAATTGAGGAAATATTTGGAGAAATTGATGACGAGCATGATATGTCTAACTTTGTTGAGAAGCAGCTATCCAAAGATGAATACCTCTTCTCTGGGCGTTTGGAAGTTGGATACCTTAATGAAAAGTATAACCTTGGAATTCCCGATTCGGATGAATACGATACCCTTGCAGGTTTTGTAATTAGCAAGTATCAGAATATCCCCAAGCCACAGCAGGTTATTACTGTTGATAACTTTAGAGTAAAGGTGGCTAAGATGGAAAGAACAAGAATTGATCTAATCCACCTTTCTCTGCTTTATGATGAGTAGCTTATGCTGCCTGTTTTTTTAATGCTTATTTATTTCACCTTAAAAACATAATCACATAATGTTTTTAAGTACAACTCCATAGCCATATCAGAGCTCAACCATTCATTTTTTTAACTTAATCTTGAAAAAATGGAATAAGTATTTATGCAATGCTTTAAAATTGCTATATTCGTAGCCTCAAAATATGAACATTTTTTTCTAACTAATATTTAACTTTAAATGGCTACTTTACAGAAACTCAGGAATCGTGGTCCGTTACTAATAATTTTTATTGGAATAGGATTGTTAGGTTTTATTCTGATGGATTTTATAGAGCAAGGAGGTTCACTATTTAATCGTTCCCAGCACGAAATTGCAGAAATATCAGGAAAATCTATCCCTCATCAGCTATATCAGGAGCGCGTTGATCAGATAGTTGAGTTAAACAAGGCTTCACGCAAGGAGTCAGCACTCGACGAGGAGACAATGAACAACATACGAGAAGAGGTATGGAACGAGTTGGTTCAGGAGTATGTGCTGGACGATAGGTATGAAAAGCTTGGGATTGCTATATCTTCTCAGGAACTATTTGACATGGTTCAGGGGGATAACATTCACCCGTTAATACAGAGGGAGTTTGGAAACCCGCAAACCGGTGAGGTGGATACCGAAATGGTTATACAGTTCCTTAAAAACATGGATCAGGATCCCTCTGGATTACAAAAGGCCATTTGGCTATACCTTGAAAACATAATAAAGAGGGATAGGCTCTTCACAAAGTATAACAACTTAATTAGTAAGGGTGTATATGTTACCGATTTTCAGACTGAACTTGCGGCCAGCAATCGAAGTAAACAGGTTGATTTTAGCTACGTTGTTGCTAGGTACACATCCATAGCCGACTCAGCCGTTACTGTAACATCTAAAGAGATAAAAGATTTTCATAAGAAGAATGAGCATATGTTTGAACAGGAGGCTTCTCGCGATGTAGAGTATGTTGTATTCCCCATTGAACCTTCAGAAGATGATTTCAAGATTGCCGAAGAGTGGATTAATGACATTAAGGATGAGTTCGTAAATGCAAACGATCCTGTGCATTTTACTAACCTTAGCTCTGATTTACCATTTGATGACACCTACTACAAGCAGGGTGAGTTGCCTAGCGAAGAGCTGAACCAGTGGGCTTTTAGCGCTTCTGAGGGTGATCATATTGGCCCATTATTTGATGGCGATGCCTACAAACTAGCTAGGCTTGTTGATGTTGCCCACCTGCCAGATTCGGTTAAGGCCAGGCACATCCTAATTAGTACTGAAGTTCAATCACAGGAAGAGTTTGACGCTGCATCAGCAAAGGCCGATAGTATTCATAACCTTGTTAAAGCAAATAAAGGGAGCTTTGCCAGCTTAGCTAGAGAGCATTCCGATGACCCTGGATCAGGAAGTAAGGGAGGTGATTTAGGATGGTTTACCGAAGGGCAAATGGTTAAACCCTTTAACGATGCTTGTTTTAATGCCAGCAGTGGCGATATTGTGAAGGTTGAAACGCAATTCGGAATCCACATTATTGAAGTGCAGGAGCTTGGTCGCCTTACAAAAAAAGTGCAAGTTGCAATTATGCAGCGTAATGTAATTCCAAGTACTAAAACGTACCAGGCAATCTACCAAAAAGCAAGCGAGTTTGCAGGCACTAATAATTCTTACGAGGAGTTTGAGAATGCTATAAAAGAGCAAAAGTTAAGCAAGCGTATTGCTTCCAATTTGAAGGAGGCTGACAGGAATATATCGGGTCTTGAAAATCCTCGTAGAATGATTCAGTGGGCGTTCGAAGCAAAAAAGCATGAAGTAGCGGATATACCCTTTGAAACAGGCGAGAACTTCGTAGTTCCGGCAGTAAAGGATGTAAGGGAGGAAGGAATTGCTCCGGTTAGTCGTGTGAAGAATGAGATAGAAGATAATATTATTATCGAAAAGAAAGCTGAGATGCTTAAGGAGCAGATTTCAACCGCAATGAATGATGCAGGGAGCATTGATAATCTTTCTGAAAGCCTATCATTGGCTGTTCAACAGGCAAACAGGATTTCTTTTGCATCGTTCTCGATGCCAACAGTTGGTGCAGAACCAGCAGTAATTGCAACCGCAACAAATTCACCTGAGGGTGAGTTGGTTGGCCCTGTAAAGGGGAACGCAGGAGTTTACGCGCTAACCGTTAGCGCAATTAATATTGATGATGCCGTTGATGAGGAATCTGAAAGGAGAAGGCTGAAAAATCAACTTCAATCACGCGCCATGCGCGAACCATTTGAGGCAATAAAAGAGAATGCCAACATCATTGATAGAAGAGCTAAATTCTATTAACTACACGTTAAACAGGTTGATGTGAAAGGGGGCCAAAGAGCCCCTTTTTTTGAAAGTTAACTTTCGTTTATTTTATAGAATATTGAGGGATAAAGGGTTGATAAAGTTACCGTCCGAAAAAACATGGTGTAATTTTTGTTATAATTTAACAAATGTTTTACCTTTCAAAAATTAAAATTAGGCTATTACTATTAAAATAATCTTGCCATGCGAAGTAGAAAATTATTACTGCTGCTTATTCTCCCGTTTTTGACTGTGTCCTGTTGGGATGTTAACGATTACGATGATTTCGGGGTAGAGCCATTTGAGCAGTCGTGGGTTTTCCCAATAATGAATTCCGAAATTTCATTTAAGGAGATGGTGGAGCGTAGCGGTGAAAATACAACCGTTGAGGAGAATGATGACGTTACGGGGCATCCAAACTTATACTATATGGCCATTCGCGATACGGTTGATGCTGGTTTTGCTAACAATCAGTTCTCGTTAACTGACCTTGGGTTTAACTATAATGTTACGCTTGATAAGGCAAACCCCTCAAAATCATTCCCCGTAGAGTTTGAATATTCAGACACCTACGATGTTGTAGAAGGGCAGGAGGTTGACCATGTTGTATTCTATGATGGTGACATCCAGCTGGAAATAACCAACAACTTCAACCATACTATTGACCTTACGGTTAATATAAAATCACTTAAAGAGGACGGTAATTCCCTTACTATTCAGAGAGAGAACTTCACTGCAGGAAGTAGCATATACGAGAGCCACTCTCTTGATGAGAACTGGGAACTAGACCTGCACGATGGAGAGAACTATAATACCTTTGTGGTTACATTTACCATTAACAGTAGCGAATCAATTGGTTCTTTCACCGGTAACCTAACCGCTTCGATGCAGTTTAATACTTTGGATTATGAGGAGATTTGGGGTAAGTTTAATAAAGATTTTAACGTTCCCGATCAGGTGTTTACATTGAGCGCCTTTAATTCTACAGTGCTTGCTGAGCAATACTTCGCTAACCCAGTCTTTACTTTGAATTTTGATAACAGCTATGGCATTCCGCTATCAATAAACTTTCCAACCTTCGAGGCAAGCAATAACCAGGGAGATGTTGAGCCTATTCTGAATGATCCTGATTACGTGTTAGGCGAAAATGACTTGAACCTATCTGATTATAATATTATTGATCGTGTTGAAGCGCCAGATGAACCAGCGGTTAAAACATCCCTTACGTTAAACTCTACAAACTCAAATGTTGATGATATCTTCCGCATTGCTCCTAATAAAATTGCATTTGGTGTAGATTTTAGCATTGGTGATGATACGGATAATCATGACTACTTCATATCGCGTAGTAGCAGTGTTTGTTTAGCCACTGATATAGTTGTTCCATTAGATGGATGGGCAGTTACTCACCTTTTGGCAGATACAATTATGGATGTTCCCTGGCCAGATATCGCTGGTGATATTGAGTATCTTGAAGATGATTATGAGGCAACTCTAAAATTCAAGATGACCAATGAGTTGCCTTTAAATATGCGATTCTCAGTAATTACACTAGCGGAGGAAACGTTACAACCTGTTGATACCCTTCAATTCAACTCTGAGATGTATGATGATGGAACGTTTGATCTGGTTGTGGGTGCCGATGTAGATGCCGATGGAGTACTCGTTGAACCCAGCGTCTCATATCTTACCATTACGCTAACACCAGAAGAGTTTGACAGGCTAAAAGCTTCACCACACATAATATTAAACTACAGGCTCTTTACCCACGAGCAAGTAGGAAGTGAAGATCCAGAGCCAGTAAAAATATTGTCAACAAACAACCTGAGAACTCAACTTAGCGTTGGTATTAAAACTACAGTTAATCTTGATAACCTTTAATTGATAAAACCTACAGGCCGTGAAAAGATTTCTTCTAATAATATCAATAGTAATAGCCGGAATAGCAGCCAAGGGGCAATCTGAACTAACCCTGCCGTTATTCGATGATGTTTTCCAGTCAACCTACCTAAAGCCAACCGTACGAGTAGAGCATACAGTAAGTATTGGTTTGCCTGGTTTATCATCAATATACGTTCAGTCAATTCATAATGGTTTTGTGCCATACTCAGTTGTAAAAGAGTCCAATGGTTCATTAAAGATTGATCCATCAAGCATTGGAAGTCAGCTCGCCGATCAGAATATGATATTTGCCGATGCCCATGCTGACATATTCCATTTAAGGTTAAGAATTTACAACTGGGACTACTGGTTTGGCGTTAGGCAAAGACACAACATGTCGTTCTTTTACCCCAAAGATATGATGACACTTGCCATTGAAGGGAACGAGAGTATGGTGGGCCAAACCATTGATTTTGGAAAATTGGGTGTAAACCTCAACATGCACAGGGAGTACACACTGGGTGCTGCCACGCAGCTTGATCATTGGGTGTTTGGAGGTCGAATCAGCCTGCTGCAAGGATTATCGAGCCTTTACCTAAAACCTCAGCTAATGCAAGCTACCATTGAGGATGATATGTACAATCATACCTTTAATACCGATGCCGTGCTATACAGTGCTGGCATACCAGTAACCGATGATAGAGAACTGAATGCTGATTTATTTGAAAATACAGAATGGCTAACCTCTTACCTTACCAGAATGCGTAACCCCGGGGTTTCCATCTCGTTGGGCGCAACCTATAATTTGGACCAGAGAACATCGTTTAGCGTTGCTGTTAATGATCTGGGATTTATTAGCTGGAGCGATAGTACGCTTAACTATAGAGTTAAAGGTGAATCAACCTTTGAGGGTATTGATGTCCTTGGCTCTTTTCTGTATGGTGAGGAGATAGATGTTGATTCAACCATGAATGCTTTTAGAGATAATTTTAGCGATGAGGAGTTTGAGGAAGCCTACACAACCTGGCTTTCGCCAAAGTTCTATCTCTCGGCCAATTATCAGCTTGCCAGCAGAACGCATGTAGGAGTTCAACTATACGGAACGGTTAACCGGCGATTTTATCCTGCATTATCTATTGGCGTGACCCAGGGCGTTGGCAGGTTCTTTAACGTGGCGCTAACCGGATCATTTAACCAGCGTACCATGACTAATGTTGGTTTTGGTCTACTTCTTAAACCCGGCCCGTTTCAAATATACATGTTAGCCGATAACATTTATACACCTTTGGTTGATCCGCTTACATTCACCAACCTTAACTTTAGGGTTGGTATGAACCTGGTTTTTGGTAGGGTTAAAACACCGCAGGGATTGCCATATAGATAGAAAATATATGTACTTTTAAATAGTAAAAACAACATATTAACGACTTAAAGCATGAGAAAACAAGATGTACAGTTCAATATAAAGAAGCTTGTAGTTGTATCGCATATATTGGGCCTCTTGCTCTTTTTTAGTAATTTTTTGGGAGCTCAAACATCGTTTGAACCTGAAAATGTAGGGAAAAGCATTAATTCTAAATATGCAGAAATAAATCCGATTATTTCAAAGGACGGAAAAACGCTTTTCTTTAGCAGGGTAAACCATCCTGAGAATAAATTTGGAGAGGATGAAAGTCAGGACATATGGTTCTCCGTACTGCAGGATGACGGATCATGGAGCCAGGCCATTCGTCTCCCCGATGCCGTGAATATTGGACGATATAATGCTATACTATCCGCACTTGACGATGGCAGGTCTTACCTAATTAAAGGACGTTACAATAAATCTGGAACACGTTGGTTAACGCGCGGATTCTCTATTGTTGAAAGGAAGAACCCTTACGAGTGGGGGACACCACAGTCGTTAAAAGTGAGAGGATTTGCCCGATTAAACAAGGGGAAATTTGCAAATGCATATATGACCCCCGACAAGGAGTTACTTTTCTTGGCATTTTCCAAAAGAGCCAATAGCAAGCGATTGTCGCTATATGTTTCGCATCGTAAAAAGGAGAATGTTTACACAAAGCCAAAACCCATTCAGGGTGGTCCAAAAAATGCGCAAACAGCCAAAAGTATTGAGGCTCCATTCTTAACAGCGGATAAAAACAGGCTCTACTTTTCGGGAGATTTTGAGCGTCGTGACAAGTTTGATATTTTTTATGCAGACCGTTCTGATGATACATATACGAACTGGTCGGCCCCTGTTAGAGTAACCGATACAATTAATACACCAAACTGGGATTCCTACTTTAAAATGAACGCAAAGGAGAGTTGGGGCTACTACAGTTCAACCACAAATTCGCAGGGCAAGGCCGATATCTTTAGAGTGAAGATGTTCGAAGAGTTCCCGTTTGTAAAACTTAGCGGTTTAATACTAAATCAGGCCAATCAGGAGCTGATGCTAGAGGAAACCGATTACGAAATTCTTGTTAATGGGGAGGAATTCCCGGAGATGAAGGTAGATAAAGAGTCGGCCTCCTATGAGGTCCTATTGCCTTTGGGAGAGTCATACACCCTGCATCCTGAGATGGAGAACTGGAACGGAATATCTACAGAGATAGACCTGACCAACGAAAGGGAATACTCTGAGGCAACACAGAATCTATATTTTTCTGCCATCCCCTTTGTGCAGGTTAAAGGCAGGGTTGTTGATTTTAGAACCGATAAGCCAGTGCCATTATCGCGTGAGCCTAAAGTCTTAATTAATGGACAACCATCCGATTCTGTTAAATACGATCAGTTCTCCGGAGCGTTTCAGGCGTTACTCCCATTAGGAGAAGAGTACGTATTTGAAGGTGATGTTGATAATTTTACATCTACCCCGGTTGTTGTTGATGTTACTGAAGAATCAGCATTTGTTGAAAAGGAAATTACGCTTTATGTAACCTCCGTACCTTGGGTTGAGGTGAGCGGACAGGTGCTTGATAATAATTCGCTAACACCAATTAAGGCAGAAGATCAGCCTAAGTTCCTCATTAATGGGGAGGTGGCAGACTCAATTAGTATAGATCCTGTAGATGGCAAATTTACTGTAAACCTGCCATTTGGAGAGAATTATATACTTGGTGTTGAGGCGAAAAATTATAAGACCCTTGATAATGAAGTTGACCTAGTTGATTATGTTGAGTACGCATCCATTAAGCAGAACGTTTTTGCCGAGCGTGAGGATGCCAACATGGTAACTATGAAGGGTAAAATTATTAATACCAAAACAGGGAAGCAGCTTGAAGAGGGCTATGATGTTAGTATGCGAGTTAATGGGGTTGTTTCTAAGGCTTTTAATTATGAGGAAAGTGATGCAACCTACACTCTTAAATTGCCCGTAGGTTTTAATTACGATATTACACCAAAAGTTATTAATTTTTACAACAGGTTTGAGCCCGTTGATCTGACCAAAGCTGAGCCAATGAGCGAGGTTGTTCGTAATTTCTACGTTACTCCAATTGAGGTTGGCCAGTCTGTTGATATTGAGAATATCTACTTTGAGACGGGGAAGGCCACTCTTAAACCAGAATCGTACCGTTCGCTTAATGCTCTAATTGAGTTCTTAAACGAGTACCCAAATGTTAGGGTTGAGATTGGAGGCCATACAGATAATGTGGGCTCGGCAGCTATTAATAAGAAGATATCTGATGAGAGAGCCCTGTCTGTTGCCGAGTATGTAATTGCGCAGGGAGTACCTGCCCATCGAGTTGTTTCGAAAGGGTATGGCTTTGATAAGCCGAAGGCTAGCAACCGTACAGCTCAGGGTAGGGCCCAGAACAGAAGGGTTGACTTTACAATTATTGGAATTTAGATACGAATATTTATTTTACTAGAGCATTGTAGAAAGGAACGGGCTGGTAGCACTACTGTTGCCGGCTCTCCTTTTATACCACCTTCAGATTATAGATGGTTATGGATTTAAAAAAAAGAAAACGGCACGAGGAGATTTTTAATAGCACATCACACGGCTTTGGCGTTCTAATGGCCATTGCCTGTACCGCAATAATTGTTGTGCGAGGCGCACTCTATGGCGATGCATGGCACGTTATAAGTTTTAGCATTTTTGGAGCCGGAATGATTACCCTTTACTCAGCATCAACGCTCTTTCATAGCGCAAAGAATATTAGGAGGAAGTATCGCCTTAACACATTTGATCACGCATCAATATATGTTCTAATTGCAGCAACCTACACTCCATATACCTTAGTTTCCATAAGAGGGCCAATGGGCTGGGTGCTATTTGGGATAATTTGGGGGTTGGCTATTGCGGGTATCATTTTTAAGGTATGGTTCTACTCCCATAAATTCCGGATAATATCAGCGTTGCTGTATGGAGCTATGGGGTGGATGTTTTTAATGGCTATTGGGCCCATTGTTCGCAATTTGCCTACCATTTCATTGGTGTTCCTCCTGGTTGGGTGTGTTACCTACTCGCTGGGTATTTTCTTCTATATTAGGCGCGACATTCCCTATGGGCATGGTATATTCCATCTGTTTGTATTAGCTGGTAGTATTTGCCACTTCTTTTCTATGGTGTTTTTGGTGTAGCACACGTTACAGCCCAAGACTTTCCATCGTTCTTCGCCCCTTTGGCGGTCTTGGGAACGTCTCTTGTTCTAGAAAACTCGTTTACCTTCACGCTTCCAAGACCTGACAAAAAAACGTCGGGACGTTGGAAGGTGATGGCATACACAAGACTTCCCGATGTACGCAATCCCTTTAGTGACCTTAGTAGTATTTCTTGTTTTAGATACTTCCCCGTTCGGCTTAGGCTGTGCCTCAGTCGGCTTATTTTTAAAGGCTCTGCCTGCAAAATTGAAACAAGGTTCGGTTTAATATTAGCAGGTTGCGCCAAGGCTACCAGCATAGTTGCACATTTTTATTGCATAAATATGCATGTCAGCAGCTTCGTTGTTCGTTAGTAAAGCTGTGCTTTTGCTTGGCGCAGCCAAAAGAGATAGCTACGACTTAGGCACAGCCTAAGCCGAACGTGGGTCTTGAAAACGTTTTGTGTTTTAGACATCACTACATGCCTGCTAAAATACTCTTCACCTTGTCGGCAATGGCTTTGCCCTCGGCCTTGCCGGCCAGCGTTTTGGTGGCTGCGCCCATAACCTTGCCCATATCTGATGGCCCTTTGGCTCCCACGGATTCAATAATGCTGGTTACCTCTTCGGTTAGCTCCTCGTCGGATAGCATTTTAGGAAGATATTTTTCTATGGCAGCTGCCTCAGCCAGCTCATTATCTGCGAGGTCGGATCTGTTTTGCTGGTTGTAAATTTCAGCGGAATCCTTGCGTTGCTTCACCTGTTTTTGAAGTAGCTTTAATTCGACTTCGGGTGTGAGTTCACCAGATCCCTTCTCCGTTTTGGCAATTAGTATTGCGCTTTTAACTGCTCTGAGCGCCCCAAGGGTTACCTTGTCTTTGGCTTTCATTGCAGTTTTCATGTCCTGATTTATTCTTTCTTCGAGTGTCATAGTTCAATATTATTAACAGTTTATACCGATTCTCTAAATCTTTTTCTAAATAAGTTATAACTATAAATTGGAACGGCTATGCCAATCCTATTTTATTCTTACCGTAAGGGAGAATAAAAAACACTCTGTTCTTTGCGTTTCAATATTCAAGATATATAATTTGTTACATAGACCATGCCTATACAGATTAGCTGAGTAATTAGCTGTCCTAATTTTCTCTGCGTTTAAAATTCATGTATCGGACTCAGGTTTTTAGTCAACATTATCGTGTAGGTACGCATTGTCGTTTTTTAGGTAGATATCACCATCCTCCTGATTTAAGGTGAATCTGGAAACATTGGATTTATCTGAGTGGCTCATGTCCTCCAGCTTAATGTTTTTTCTTTTGTAGGCTGGTATCTTTTCCATTTTCTCAAAAATCTCCTTTGTGGGTATTGGTGTTGGGTCGGATCGGTAAACACTTTTAGTATTGTCTGATTTCCCCTTAGGTTTTGAAGGGGCTGATGAAACCTCAAATTCAAGCTCCTTATCTCCGCTTGAACTCTCCTTTGGCTCAAGGAATCCATCATCCCTTGAGAGGTCAAACTCAATGGTACGTTGCCATTTATCGGCTTGCTTCTTGTTTTTTCTGGTTGTGGGTGGAGGTGCTGCTGGTTTTTCAGAAATGTTAAGGATTGACTCCTCAACTTCTCTGTTGGTTGAGCTTTCGCCATCGAGCGGGATAACATCAACCTTCTTTTTCCTAGAGTAAAGCTCCGGGATGCTGTTGGTGCCAAATCCTGTTGCAATAACCGTAACATTCAGCTTTTCTTCGAGCCTTGAGTCGTTGCCATTACCCCATATAAGGTCTGCATCTTCACCAGCGGCAGCTTGAATAAAATCAGTTATCTGGCCAATCTCGTCCATAGTAATTTCGTGTTGGCCTGATGTTACGTTTAGCAGGATATTACGGGCACCTGATATGTCGTTGTTGTTAAGCAACGGTGATGACAGAGCCTCCTCAACTGCTTTCAATGCTCTATCCTCGCCTTCGGCCATGGCAGATCCCATGATGGCAACCCCGCTGTTATTCATTACAGTTTCCACATCGGCAAAGTCAACGTTAATATAGCCATGAACGGTAATAATCTCTGCAATGCCCTTTGCGGCAATGGCTAGCACATCATCAGCCTTGGAGAATGCCTCGGATATTTTAAGGTCACCGTACATCTCCCGAATCTTTTCGTTGTTGATTACCAGTAAGGAATCGACATGCCTCTCCAACTCTTCTATTCCCTCAATGGCTTGTGCTATTCGGCGCTTGCCCTCGTTGCGGAAAGGTATTGTTACTATTGCAACGGTAAGCAATCCTAGTTCTTTGGCTGCTTTGGCAATTATTGGGGCGGCGCCAGTACCTGTTCCGCCTCCCATACCGGCAGTAACAAAAACCATCTTGGTGCCATCGGAGAGCACATCTATGGTATCTTGTATATTCTCAATGGCAGCTTGCTTACCAATTTCGGGCTTGTTACCAGCCCCACGGCCCTCGGTTAGTGATGAGCCTAGCTGTATTTTAATCTGCACCGGGCTGTTCTGAAGGGCCTGGGCATCGGTGTTGCAGACAACAAAATCAACATCCTTAATTCCCAGTTGGAACATGTGGTTAACTGCATTGCTTCCGCCCCCTCCAACACCAATTACTTTGATTATTGATTTATTATCTACGGGCAGATCGAATGGAATAAGTTCTTCTGTCATGGCAACCTCTTTTAAATTCAACTAAATAGCTTTGCTTCTCTTACATTTCGGTATCGTTCTCCTCAAATATCTCGGTAAACTTCCTTTTGAAACGTTCAAGAATATTATTCTTTTTGATGTCTTTTGCTCTAATCTTCTCCTCCTTGCTTTCCTGCTCACTCTGTTGCTGGTTCTCCTGATTCATCCTCATGCAGGTTTCCACCTGTTCAAATCCTTTAAGAACAAGGCCTATGGCGGTTGAATGCATGGGTGTGTTTATCTCCTCTGATGAATCGGCTGAGAGGTACTCGTTTGGATACCCAATTCGAACATCGTAGCCGGTTTTAAACTTAACCAGCTGCGATAGATGTCTAAGGAGCGCACCTCCTCCTGTGAGAACGATACCTGCACTAAGTTTATCAGCATAGCCAGAGTTCTCCACCTCGAAGGTTACGTAGTCAATAATCTCCTCCATACGGCTTTGGATAATATGAGCCAGGCTTTTAAATGATATCTCCTTGGGCTCCCTGCCGCTGATACCTGGAATGGTTACAATCTTATCTTCTGGGGCAATATCGCCAAGGGCCGATCCGAACTGAACCTTAAGCTGCTCTGCTTGCCTTTGAAGGATTGAGCAACCCTCCTTAATATCGTTGGTTATTACATTCCCGCCAAATGGTATAACGGCGGTATGCCTAACTATGCCATCGAAGAAAACGGCAACATCGGTTGTGCCACCCCCAATATCAACAAGAACAACGCCCGCTTCTTTCTCATCTTCGGTTAGCACTGCCTCAGCGGAAGCAAGCGGCTGGAGAATAAGGTCGTTTAGAACCAAATCAACTCGATTTACGCATTTTTCAATGTTTTTAGCGGAGGCAGTTTGCCCAATTACAATATGGAAATTTGCCTCAACCCTTTTCCCTGACATGCCAACGGGATTCTTAATGCCCGCTTCGTTATCAACAATAAAGTTTTGAGGCAGAACGTGCAGGATGTCCTCACCAATTTCGGTTGGGATTTTGTACATATCGTCAATCAGCTTCTGCACATCCTCAATGCAAATAACCTCATCGGAGGAGGTGCGGTTTATGTATCCCCTGTTTCGTACACTTCTGATGTGCTGCCCTGCAATGCCCACGTACACGTCGTTAAAAATTATGCCCGATTGCAGCTGTACAGCCTCCACTGTGCGTTGGATTGAATTTACAGTATCTTCAATGTTAAGGACAACTCCACGTTTTACACCGGTTGATGGGGCCTTGCTATATGCTACAATTTCAAGTTTGCCCTGGGGGTTTTTTTTCCCAATGATAGTTACAATTTTTGTTGTTCCAAGGTCTATTGCTGCTACGTACTGATCTTGATGTGTCATAATATTATCTTTTTGTACAAACAATTTGATTTTTATATTTTAGGTTAATCTCGCTATACTTGTTCCATCCCTCTTCTGGAAGTGCTCGCTCATAAAAAAGTTTCAATTTTGCCAGCTTCGTTTCGTAGTCGCTTAAGTTACCCAGCTGAACACTATGAGGTCCAACGCGGGGGATAAGTTCGATGTTTGAGGGGTTGTCAACATAAACTTGTGTTATTTGGGCATTCCAAAACTCATCGTTGGTTATGTATCGGGCAAATTCGTATAGTTTTACAATTAGCGGCGTGTTGTTGGTTACTTCCTTGTTGAGCCAGCTTGCAATTTGCACGTTGGGTTCAATATCAAAAGGCTCAATAATATTGCCATTAATTACCAGTACGTGCGATGTGTATCTGTCTGATAGTGGGAGTATTTGTCCCTCCTTGTCGATGTAGTAACTTTCCCCATAGCGATTAATAATTCGGACCATGGGTTGTCTTTGCTGGATGTTAACTGTTAAAGCACCATCAATGGTTTTGTACGCATTTACTGAGCGTACCTCTTGCATTTCAGTCAGTTGGTTCTCAATATCAAGCGTATTAACCGTTTGGAGTGGGATTCCAATTAGGTTAGGTTGATGCTGCTCAATTTTTTGAGCTATATCGGATTTTGCTATAAACGAGTTGGCTAGGCTGTCGGCAATAATTATATTTACGGATGAACAGACCACTTGCCGCGATTTGCTATTAGCGAAAGCCAATGCAACTACCAGGTAGGCTATTGCAATAACCCATTTAGTGAATCCAAGTATGGCAGGTTTCCATCTCATATTATTAGCTATCTCTTTCTTTAAGCATTTGTACTATATCTGTTACAACCCTGTCGATACTGCCGGCCCCCAACGTGAGCAGAATATCAATGGGCATCTCTTTAAGCGTGCTAACCAGCTGGTTTAAGGTGCAGATACTTTTTTGGGTGCAGGTCACTCTATTCAGAATTATTTCTGATGTTACGCCGGGTATTGGTTGCTCCCGTGCCGGGTAAATATCGAGTAATATAAGCTCATCGAGTAAGCTAAGGCTTTGGGCGAATTCATTGGTAAAATCGTTGGTTCGTGAGTATAGGTGGGGCTGGAATACTCCCGTAATTTTTCGTTTAGGAAACATGTCGCGAACAGAACTAATTGCTGCCTTGAGTTCCTCCGGGTGATGAGCGTAATCGTCGATATAGATGCTCGTGTGGCCCTTAAATTGTAGGTCGAAACGCCGGGCAATACCTTTAAATGTAGATAGCCCATTATGTAACTCTTGATTGTTGATTCCCCAAATTATTGCTGCCGCCGAAGCTGCTATGGCATTCTCAATATTATACTTACCTAGTATACCGAGTTTTAAACCTTTATAAGTGCCTAAGGGTGTAACAAGGTCGAAGGAGTAGTGCCCTTCCGAACCAGCTATGTTCTTTGCCCAGAAATCGGCCTTCTGACTCATGGAGTATGTATATACCTTTATTGACTTGTTGGCGCTTGCAATGTCCTCATGCCCCTTTTTAATTATAAGTACGCCTCCATTCTGAATGCCCGAAACGAAATCTTTAAAAGCATCAACTACCCCTTTGTAGGTTTTGTAGATATCAAGGTGGTCAGCATCTATAGAGGTGATTACTGCCAGCTTGGGCTTGAGGTGTAAGAAGCTTCGGTCAAACTCGTCGGCCTCAACAATTAGGCGGTTAGCGCCCTTATCGTTAAGCACCAGATTGCTTTCAAAATTTTTGGCTATTCCTCCCAGAAATGCGTTACATCCTTGCGGAGTTTGCGATAGAATATGAGCCAGCAGGCTGGAAGTGCTCGTTTTTCCGTGGGTTCCGGCAATGGCTGCTGTTATGCAGGAGTTGGCAATGATGCCAAGGGCCTTGGCCCTTTTTACCATTTGATAGTTGTTGTTTTTAAAGAATTGCAGTTCAGTATGATTGTTTGGGATTGCGGGCGTATAAACTACCAGCGTATGCTCTTTGTTAGTGATGAAATCGTTAGGAATTTCATTTATATCATCTGTGAAGTGGATACCAATGGATTCTGAAACCAGCTTATTAGTAAGGGGCGATTCAGTACTGTCATATCCAGCCACCTTTTTACCTAAATGGTTAAAATAGCGTGCAAGGGCACTCATTCCAATGCCACCTATGCCAATAAAGTAAACCCTCTTTATGTTATTTATATTTATTTCCATCGGTTCCTTCTCGCTACTTCAAAGTTTTTAATTAATTAGAATGATTACAAGTTTCTGTGCATAAAGTTATTATAAAGATTTCAACATCTTTTTATTTATGGTGCGCCCAAATTGACAACAATTCTTGCGATATCGTTTGCCGCATTAGGCAAAGCCATGGTTCTTATGTTTGTTTCAAGCCTTTTTAATGCGCTATCATCCTTTAAGGTTTCAATAATTTTATCAGTAAGGTGCTCAGCTGCATTCTTGTCGTGAATTAATATGGTTGCATTAATTTTGGCTAAGGCGTTGGCGTTTTTAGTTTGATGATCCTCAGCAACGTTTGGCGATGGCACAAGGATTGTTGGTTTACCAACCAAACAAAGTTCTGAAATGGTACAAGCCCCGGCTCTGGAGACAACAAGGTTGGAAGCAGCGAAGGCCATATCCATCCTTTGTATAAAGTCGAAAAGCTTTATGTTCTCAAAACCTTTATCCTGTAATTTAGTTTTTAGGTTATCATAGTAGTACTTGCCCGTTTGCCAAATAAGGGTAATGTCTTTATTGTTAGCTATTTTCTCAATGCTGTTCCATAAACTCTCGTTTATTGTTCGTGCTCCCAAACTGCCTCCAACAACCAGCACAACCTTATTGCCAGCAGGTACTCCAAAGAAATCTCTGCCCTCTTCAATTTTAGAGTCAATGTTTTCAAGCCCTTGACGAATGGGGTTGCCCGTTAGCACTATTTTATCCTTTGGAAAATACCTATCCATGTTACTGTAAGCTACGCATATTGCTACTGCCTTTTTGCCAAGGAGCCTGTTTGTTATGCCTGCGTAGGAGTTTTGCTCTTGTATTACCGTGGGGATGTTTTTTCTTTGGGCCATTTTTAAAATTGGGCCACTCGCATAGCCACCAACACCAACTACCACATGGGGTTTAAAATTACTTATGATTTTTGAAGCCATCCGCAAACTCTTAATGAGCTTAATAGGGAAGCTGATATTTTTAATGGTCAACTTACGCTGTAAGCCAACAACTGGTAGCCCAACGATATTATACCCAGCAGCAGGAACCTTCTCCATTTCCATGCGGCCTTTTGCACCAACAAATAGCAGCTCCACGTCAGGATTGATATCCTGAATTGCTTTAGCTATTGAGATTGCGGGGAATATGTGCCCTCCCGTACCTCCGCCGCTAATAATTATCCTTAGCTTCTTCTTCTCCATCAAAAAGTTCCTCTTTGTTTTGGCTTCTGCTAATGCTAAGCAGAATCCCAATTGATACTCCTGAAAACAGAAGCGATGTTCCGCCCATGCTTACTAAAGGTAAAGGCTGCCCGGTTACGGGTATAAGGTTTACTGCTACCGCCATATTTATTAGAGCTTGAAAAACAATTACCAGCGTTAGCCCAATGGCTAAAAAAGCTGGGAACGTTCGCCGGGCCTTCTTAACAATTAGCCCCGCTCTGTAAAGCAGTATTAAATAGAGCAGCAGGATAAACAGACCACCAATTAGGCCGTACTCCTCAATAATTATTGCATAAATAAAGTCGGAGTAGGGATGGGGTAAAAGGTTTCGCTGCGTACTGTTTCCGGGGCCTTTGCCCACTAATCCACCCGTTGCTATTGCTATTTTTGATTGTTCCGCCTGATAGTTTTCTCCGCTCTCTCCGCTGGAGTAGTTCTCAATTCTGTTCTTCCATGTTTGGACCCTGTTTATAGAGTCTGACTGCATAGCAATATAAACAAACAGACCGATAAGGATGATTCCTAAACCTGTAAAACCAAGCAGGTGCCTAAGATTCACCCGGCCAATAAATAGCATTATCCAGCAAATAACGCCAAGCATAACTGCAGTTGAGAAGTTTGCTGGAAGTATGAGAAGGCAAACAACCACTATTGGTAAAACAAGGGGCATGAACGAATTTTTTAGCTCCGATATGCTATTCTGCTTTAATGAAAGTATGCGGGCAGTGTACATTATTAATGCTAGCTTGGCAAAATCGGATGTTTGGATGGTTATTCCAAGCCCAGGTATTTCAAGCCAACGTGTGGCCTGGTTAATGTTTGTTCCAAAAAACAGGGTAATAACAAGTAATGGTACTGCGACATAGAGCAGCATGGGTGCTAACGGGGAATATACCTTGTATGAAACCAGATGAACCAGAAAGATTATTGCCAGCCCTGCCCCAAGAAAGCTAAGCTGCCTAATAAAGTAATGAGCAGTATTACCTTCCTGAAAGCGATAAGCTAAAGAACCCGTAGAACTATATACAGCAAGTAGCGATACAATTGATAGCAAAACCACTACCAACCATATCACCCTGTCGCCTTTAAAATATCTTCTAAATAGGTTCTCCATTTTACTTTAATTTCCTTTTATAGATTTTTAACAGCCTCCTTAAACTGTTGCCCTCTGTCCTCATAGTTTTTAAAAAGATCGAAGCTTGCGCAAGCAGGAGATAGGAGCACCACATCGCCGGGCGATGAGATGTTATACGCTGTGCTTACTGCCTCCTGTGCGGACTTTGTTTCTACAAGGCTAGGAACTAGGTGGCCAAATGCCTCAATTATTTTCGAATTATCAACCCCTAAACAAACAATCGCTTTTACTTTGTCTGCCACCAGTTTTTCTAGCTCACTGTAGTCGTTCCCTTTGTCAAGCCCGCCAGCAATCCATATTACGGGCGAATCCATGCATTCCAGAGCGTACCATGCTGAGTTCACATTGGTGGCTTTTGAGTCGTTTATGTATTTTACTCCCCTTACCTTAAGAACCGTTTCAAGCCTGTGTTCAACGCCAATAAAGTTGGAAAGGCACTCGCGGATAACATCCTTGCGGATATTAAGAACATGACCGGCAATGCCAGCAGCCATTGAGTTGTAAACATTATGGCGCCCCTTTAAGGCAAGCTCCTCAATAGACATGTTAAAGTCGCTGTTGTTGTAGTTAACGTACATTAAGTTGTCTATCAGGTAGGCTGTTTGCTCCTCAATCTTTTCCTGCGAAAAGGGGAGGAGCTGCGCTTTGGTAACTATCTGTGTTAAATGATCGGTTGTTATTTCATTGTCAGAGCAAAAAATAAAACACTCATCCTCCGATAGATTCTGTGTGATTCGGAATTTCGATTTAACATAATTCTGCATTTTGTAATCGTAGCGGTCAAGATGGTCAGGGGAGATATTTAGCAGGATTGCAATATCGGCTTTGAACTTATACATACCATCGAGTTGGAAGCTGCTTAGCTCAATTACATAATATTCATGCTCATTCTCTGCCACTTGCAACGCGAAACTTTTACCTACATTACCTGCCAGTCCTACATTAAGTCCGGCGCTTCTCATCATATGATAAATTAATGATGACGTGGTAGTTTTGCCGTTGCTTCCTGTTATACATATTTTCTTTGCGCTGGTATATCTCCCTGCAAACTCTATCTCTGAGATAATAGGAATGCCATGCCTTAAAATTTCTTGCACCATGGGAGCCTTATCGGGTATTCCCGGCGATTTTATTACCTCTGTTGCATTAAGTATAAGATTTGGGGTATGCTTCCCCTCTTCCCAGTTTATCTTGTGTTTTGATAGTATGCTCTTGTAACTTTTCTTAATGGCACCCATGTCGGAGAGGAACACATCAAACCCTTTTTTTGCAGCAAGGGCAGCAGCTCCAACGCCGCTTTCGCCACCCCCAAGTATTACAATCCGGTTCGTATTATTATCGCGTTCCATACTATCTTATTTTTAATGTAACTACTGTTACCACTGCCAGCATTATTGCTACAATCCAGAAGCGAGTAACAATTTTTGGTTCAGGGTACCCCTTTTTTTGGTAATGATGATGTAAGGGCGACATGAGAAATATGCGTTTGCCCACGCCGTATTTTCGTTTTGTACGCTTAAAGTAGCTAACCTGTATCATTACCGACAGGATTTCAACAAAGAATATTCCGCATAGGATTGGTATAAGAAGCTCTTTGCGTATAAGTATTGCATATACCGCAATGATTCCCCCAATTGATAGACTGCCAGTATCGCCCATAAACACTTGTGCAGGATAGCTGTTATACCAAAGGAACCCTATTGCTGCGCCAATGAATGCGCTCATGAAAACAACCAGCTCGCCAGTTGCTGGTATGTACATAATATTTAGATACTCGGCATATATTACGTTGCCCGACAAGTAAGCAAATATCCCTAAGGTTGTGCCAATAACAGCGCTAACCCCCGTAGCTAGTCCGTCAAGTCCATCGGTAAGGTTGGCACCGTTTGATACGGCGGTAACAATAAATATTACTGCTGCTATAAAAACTACCCATGCCATTTTTTTTGACCACGAATTCTTGAAGGGGATGAGAGATTCGTAGTCGAACTCATTATTTTTAAAGAATGGGATGGTTGTTTTTGTGGTTTTTTGGTCGGGCGATAGGTGGATTTTTTCCTCAGGTCGATTCTCATTGCTTATAACAACTTCGGTGGTTTCTCCTGTTTGTGGTGTTTCAATCTTTTCCCTTACAATAATATCGGAGCTGAAGTACATGGTTAGCCCAACAAATAGACCTAAAGAAACTTGCCCTAAGATTTTTAGTTTACCCGAAAGCCCATCTTTATCCTTTAAAAAAACTTTAATGTAATCATCGGCAAACCCAACTAAACCAAGCCAAACTGTTGTTATCAGCATTACAATTACATAGATGTTTTTTATATTGGCAAAAAGGAGAACCGGTATTATTATTGATAGTAGGATGATTACTCCCCCCATAGTGGGAGTTCCTTTCTTCTGCATTTGCCCTTCAAGCCCAAGGTTACGAACCTCTTCGCCAATCTGTTTCCTTTGTAAATACCTTATGATGCGTTTGCCAATTAGTAACGAAATGGCAAGAGAGAAAATAACGGCCAAGCCAGAACGGAATGATATATATTGAAACATGCCCATTCCAGGTACATCATATTTTTGAAGAAGTTGAGCCAGATAGTATATCATGCTTTTAAGGTTTTAAATATTTCATTCACCTCTTCCTTATCGTCAAAATGGTGCTTAACGCCATTTACTTCCTGATACGTTTCGTGACCCTTGCCGGCAACCAGAACAATATCGCCAGGGTTGGCAAGTAGGCATGCCGTTCGTATAGCTTCTCGCCTGTCAGTAATTGTTAGCACCTTACCAACTGATGATGGATCAACCCCCTTTTTCATATCTTCGATAATTTGGATTGGTTCCTCGTTGCGCGGATTATCAGAGGTAAGGATTACCATATTGCTGCCTTGAATGGCAACCTGAGCCATGATTGGGCGCTTGCTTTTATCTCTATTGCCACCCGTTCCAACGACAGTAATCAACCTCTTGCCAGTGGGCATTATCTTTTGTATTGTTGATACTACGTTTTCAAGTGCATCGGGAGTGTGAGCATAGTCAATAATGGCCATTACTCCGTTTGGAGCAATCATATTTTCAAACCGGCCGTTTACCGGTTTTATGTCGCTGAGAATTGTGAGGGTTTCTTGCTGGTTAAAACCAAGTATCATGGCTGTTGCATAAACAGCTAAAAGATTGTAGGCATTAAAGTTGCCAATCAGCCTACTCCACAGTTCGGTATTGTCAATTATGAGAAGCATGCCCTGGGGTTGTTGCTCAATGACCTTACATTTGAAGTTGGCCATGCTGCGTATAGAATACGTGTATTTTTTTGCCTTGGTATTCTGAACCATAACCATACCATTTCGATCGTCAATATTTGTGAGAGCAAATGCATCATTTTTGAGGTTGTCAAAAAATTCTTTCTTTGCCTTAATGTATTCGCTAAATGATTTATGGTAATCAAGATGATCGTGCGAGATATTGCTAAAAATACCACCGGTAAAAGTAAGCCCTTCAATCCTTTTTTGATGAATGGCATGTGAGCTCACCTCCATAAAGCAGTATTGGCAACCACTATCAAGCATCCTTTTTAGCAACTTATTTAGTTCTATTGCATCAGGTGTTGTATGGGAGCTAGGTATAACCTCATCGCCAATTTGATTCTGAACTGTTGATATTAGCCCCGCCTTTTTGTCGAGTCTGTTTGTAAGATGATGAAGTATGGTAACAGTAGTTGTTTTTCCGTTGGTTCCTGTTATACCTACCAGTTTCATTTTTTGCGAAGGATTATCAAAAAAAGCAGAAGCAGCATATCCTAATGCGGAGGCAGAACTGTTAACTTTAATGTAGGTGATGTTGGGATGAAGAGTGTTGGGAAAATCTTCACAAACTACAGCTAGCGCACCCTTCTCAATTGCCATTCCAATAAACTGGTGACCATCGGTTATGGTTCCAGGCATAGCAAAGAAAAGGCTTCCTTTTGTAACTTGACGTGAATCGAACACAAGGTTTTCCACATGCAAGTTGAGGTCGCCTTTAGCTTCAAGTATATGGTTTCTTTCTAATATTTTGTTTAGCTGCTTCATTTTCTTTAGTTCATGCTCATTTCCAGTATAATTTGTTGCCCCTTATTCACTTTAACCCCAGGAAGGATTGATTGTCCCCTTACAGTTCCTCTACCATTGGTGGTAACTTTTAACCCTGTGTTCTCAAGCAGGTATAGTGCATCTTTAAGACACATGCCCGAAACATCAGGAACCAGATTCTCCACAATTTTCCTATCCTTTAGTTCAACCTGTTCAGAGTTTCTCCAAGTGCTAACCCAAGGGTTTTTAGGCGCTTCATCGGCAAACGGTATGTTTAAATTTGAAAAAACAACTTTAAGTTGTTCTTTGTCCCCACTTTTTGATTCAGGCACCTCTGCCAGCTTTGGTTTTGTGCTCACTTCAGGAAACCAGTTAGGATTAGTGGCATATACCTTATCGGCTATCTCTTTAAAAATTGGACCGGCAACCAGGTTGCCATAGTATATGCTTCGTGAGGGAGAGTTAACAACTACGATACATGAAAACTTTGGGTTGTCAGCGGGAAAATAACCAGCAAAGGATGCCTGATGGCTAACCCCAGCTTCATCCCGATAACCACTCTTCCCTCTTGCAATTTGAGCTGTACCCGTTTTACCGGCAATTTTATAATTTGCATTACGGAGGTTACGAGCAGTACCTGTTTCAACAACACCCTCCAGAGCTTCCTGAACCTTATTGAGAGTTCGCCTTGAGCATATTGAAGGGTTAATAACCTCAGTTCTGAATGTTTTTTCCGTGCTACCGTGCCTGCGGATGGAGTGGATAAATTTTGGCTTTACCATTCGTCCGTTATTGGCTATTGCGTTGTAAAATGTAAGTATTTGCAATGGCGTGAGTGTAATTTCGTAGCCAATACTCATCATAGGTAAAGAAACCCCTGACCATAATTTGTCGCCAGGATATTTTATGTATGGAGCTGCCTCGCCCTTGATGGGTAATCCTAAGGGTTTGTTTAGGTTCATGGAATAGAGCCTGTCTATGAATTTTGACTCGTTACCTGTGTAATGCTTTGTTATAAGTTCAGTTATCCCGATGTTGGATGAGTATTCGAAGGCTTCTTTTACAGATATCTTGCCATATCCTCCGGTCCTTGAGTCTGTAATTATTTGATTGTAGTATTTTACAATTCCGTTACCAGTATCAATAGAGTCTTCAAGGGAAATGAATCCATCCTCAATTAGAGCAATTAATGATGCAAGTTTAAAGGTTGAGCCAGGCTCGGCGCCTTCGCCAATTGCGTAATTGAAAGCCTCGCTGTACGTGCCATTGCTGTTTCGTTTTAAATTGGCTATGGCTTTGATGTTTCCTGTTGAAACCTCCATTAATACAGCAGTGCCGTGTATTGCCTCGTGTTGGGTTAGTTGTTCCCTTAGCGCTTTCTCTGCTACATCTTGTAGCGTAACATCCAGGGTGGTAATAACATCCAAACCGTCTTCTGGCTCAACCTGCACACCGCTGTTTACCTCAACCCACGTGTTGCCAGTTGTGCGTTGCCTGGTGCTAATGCCCGCTTTGCCCCGCAAAATTTTATCGTAGGCACCTTCTATACCAACGGCAACATCGTTGCTGGTTGCTGTGCCAATGGTTCTAGAGGCAAGGCTTGCGTGGGGCTTTATACGTTGATTTACCTGTACGGGTATAAATCCTCCAACATTTGGGTTTAACCTGAAAAGTGGGAACTGTTTTATTTCTTGCAGTTCCAAATAGTTAACTAACCTAGAGTTAACAAGGTGGTAGCGGCTATTCTTCCCGAATTTTCGTGCATTGGTTAGTTCCGATTTATATGTATAGCGTGATTTATCGCCAAAATGTTTTGCCAGGTAGATAGCAAGAGAGTCGATGTTTGCATGGAATAGCTCATCGGTTAGGCCGGCTGCTCTTAGATCCATTCTAATTTCAAAATATGGCACGGAGGTCGCTAGTAACCTGCCATCAATGGCGCAAACATCACCCCGAACTGGCTCTATTGTAATATCGCGGTAGGTTATGGTTCTAGCTTTTGCGCGTAGCTCATTCCCCTCTACAAACTGAATAACTAAAATTTTGCCAATAACAGCCAGGCCCAGCAGCCCAAGGGCTACGTAAACTAAGCCAAATCGAAATAGTATCTCCTTTTTTACTGACATAATTCAGTTGTTGCTGCTTTTTTCTTTAATGATAGTTTTATGTTCTTACTATAGTTTTGCTTTAATCTTTTTTGGGGGAACAACTGACTCTTCCAAACCAAGTCCCCTTTGCTTTATTAACCTTGACACTTCACTCTGCTTGCTAATAAACATTAGCTGTGATGCAGTGGTTATTGATTCGGCACGTAAATTTTTTACTTCAATTTGCATTTCCTGCCCTGCCCTTACTAGCTTTTCATATCTATACCTGTTGGCAATATAAATTACAGCAAGGAAAGCCAGAAACACGATGTAGGGTATTTGCCCGGATACCGTTTGCTTATTTAATATGTTGCCATTAATGATATCGCGTAACCCTCCTTTGCGCTTTGCGCTTTTTGGTTTTGGCTGTGCATCAATAAACTCTATTCTTTCTTTGCTTGTGCTCATTTTTTTCTCCCTACTCTAAGTTTCGCGCTTCGTGCTCTGGGGTTCCTTTCAACCTCTACATCGGTAGGCACTATTACCTTTCTGTTTATTTGTTCAAACTTGCTAATAATGTTTCCGTAAAAATCGGATTCCTTTTCACCCTGAAAATTTCCTGTTCTTAGAAAGTTCTTTACAATACGATCCTCCAAAGAATGGTACGATATTACCACCAGCCTGCCATTGGTTTTAAGAACCTTCTCGGTTTGCAGAAGCATTTTTTTAAGTGCGTCCATCTCTCCATTAACCTCAATCCTAAGGGCTTGAAAGAGTTTAGCCATCATTTTATTCCTCTGCTGATTTGGAAACAGTGGTTCTACTATGCCGGATAGCTTCTCAATGGAGTTTATTCTACCCTGATTGCGATGCTTTACGATGGTTGAAGCAACTTTTCGGGCATTTTTAAGCTCTCCGTACAACGAAAGAACATTCCTAAGCAGGGTCTCGTCATAATCGTTTATTACCTTCTCGGCTGTGAGTATTGCTTGCTGGTTCATTCGCATATCGAGCGGACCGTTAAACCTGAACGAAAAGCCCCTTTGGGGGCTATCGAGATGCCGGGATGAAACACCAAGGTCGGCAAGAATCCCATCAACTGATTGGATTTTGTAGTATTTTAAAAAGTTTTGAAAGAACTTGAAATTGCTTCGGATTAGCAAGAACCTGTCATCGTTTATGGTGTTGGCAAATGCCTCTTCGTCCTGATCGAATGCAATGAGCCTCCCTTTGGGTGAGAGATACTTAATAATTTCACGAGAATGACCGCCACCTCCAAAAGTCAAGTCGAGGTAGGTGCCATCGGGGTTTATACTTAACCCTTGAATGCTCTCGTGTAGCAGCACAGGTACGTGGTACGCCATTAATCGTTGTTTAAAGGTGTTGAACCAAGTATTTTCTCTGCTAATTCAGCAAATCCTTGCTCATCGGATTCGTGCGCGTCGTAATTCTCCTTAGCCCATATTTCAATACGGCTGTCTTGCCCTGTAAGAACAAGATTTTTGCTGGCGCTAATTATTTCCAGCAATCGCTTTGGGATAAGAAGCCTTCCGCTTGAGTCGAGTTGGAGCTCTGCGGCTCCACGATAGAATTCCCTTAAGAACTTGTTGTGCTCCCGATTGTATGGGTTTGTATTGCGCCTTATTAGGTCGTTTTGACGCTCCCACTCCTCCATGTTGAAGAGCACCAGGCAGTTTTCAAAAATATCCTTCTTTACTACATAGCGATCTGCGGAAGCAGATTTATTCTGCTTCTTGAAAGCCGATGGGAAGAGCATCCTGCCCTTATCGTCAACCTTGCAAGCATAATCGCCTATGAATGAAGTCATACTCTTTTCTTATTTCAAAGAGTAAAAATAAATCATTTTTTTCCACTTTCAACCACTTTCTCCCACTTTTTCCCACAATGTTGATAACTTTTTTTAAAATATAAAATGGGAGGTGTGCTTAGAAGGATTTTTTATGTGCGCTAAGTATCAGGATGACAAGGGTGTAGAATAAAAAAAGCGCTCATTCATGAGCGCTCTTTAACTGGTGTGTTTTTGCTTACCTAGTCATCTGTTTTGTTTCTAATCTGACGTAGAAGGTAAGT
>JBKHAH010000081.1:0-13694 GCA_046542995.1 Bacteroidales bacterium | reverse complement strand
GTAATCGGTTGGATTAATCAGTATTCAAATCTGGTTGTTCTTCAAACCCTTTCAAAAGCCTGGGGATTAGCAGCTGCAAGAGTTGGACTTGCCTTCGCTTCACCAGAAATAATATCGATTATGAACAAGGTTAAGTTCCCTTACAATGTTGGCAAACCCTCAATGAATATAGCACTTAGCGCATTAAAACAGGAAGAGGCTATGAAAGCGAGGGTGAGAGAGACGCTAGAAACCCGCGGTAAGCTTGCGGACGACTTAGAAAATCTTCCTCAAGTTGTTAAGGTTTATCCATCGGATGCCAATTATCTGCTAGTAAAATTCAAGGAATCACAAAAAGTCTATAGGAAACTAGCTAGCAATGGCATTGTGGTTCGCGACAGGGGCAGTCAGCCCGGATGTGAGGGATGTTTGAGAATTACCGTGGGGACAAGGGAGGAAGTAGAAAAACTTTTGAATACATTAAAACAATTTTAAAAACTAACGTCATCGCTATGCTGAATTTCTTTGTAAGTAGAAGCGCTCTAACTAAGAGAGATTGCTTCCTCTCGTCAAAAAGATGACGAAACTCGCAATGACGGCAAAAAAATTGAAATGAAAAAACTACTAATTATCGATCGCGACGGAACGCTAATAAAGGAGCCAGCCGACTACCAAATAGACTCGTTTGAGAAACTAGAGTTATTACCCGGAGTACTTCGATGGCTTGGGCAAATTGTCCGCGAAATGGACTATGAGCTAGTTATGGCAACCAATCAGGATGGGTTAGGAACAGACTCTTTCCCTGAGGAAACATTCTGGGGGCCACACAATCATCTTCTAAAAATTCTTGAAGGCGAAGGTATTGTGTTTAACGATATACTAATTGACCCATCGTTTGAAGAGGGAAATTCTCCCAATCGAAAACCTAGAACGGGGATGTTTGAAAAATACGCAAACGGTGATTACGATTTTACCAATTCATTCGTTATTGGCGATAGACTTACCGATGTAGAATTGGCCAAGAACCTTGGGGCAAAATCAATTCTTATTGGAGGTAAATCCCCAAAAGCCAATCACAACGTTACGTGTTGGGAGGAGATATACCAAATTGTTAAACCCAAAAGAGTGGCAACCGTGGCAAGAAAAACCAACGAAACGGACATCGCCATTACAGTTGATTTGGACGGAGCTCTTGATGGAAAACTCAATACGGGTCTGGGGTTTCTTGACCATATGCTTGAGCAGATAGACCGCCACGCAGGAATTGGCATTTCGGCTAAGTGCGTTGGCGACCTTCACGTGGATGAGCACCATACCGTGGAGGACATTGCCATAGCCCTTGGCGATGCCATTAAACAGGCCCTTGGAAACAAAGTGGGCATTGGTAGGTATGGATTTGCATTGCCAATGGATGACTGTCAGGCAAAGGTTCTGTTGGATTTGGGTGGGAGACCCTACTTCAAATGGAAAGCAACGTTTAAGCGAGAGAAGATTGGCGATATGGCAACCGAACTCCTGCCCCACTTCTTTCAGTCCCTATCTTACAGCCTAAGTGCCAATCTCCATGTTAAAGCCAAAGGGCACAACGAGCACCATAAAGCCGAAGGCATTTTTAAGGCTTTTGCCAGAGCCCTCAAGCAGGCGGTTAGGTTTGATGGGAATGAGCTGCCTAGTACAAAGGGGAGGTTATGAGAATAATACTCAACACAGAGGCACGGAGGCACGGAGAAAGTATTATTTCAGACAGCAAAATAACCCTATTAACCAGAGACCCTGAGTTTAAAAATGAAAAACAATCTGAAAGATGATAAAACACGGAGGCACTAAGGCACGGAGAAAAAATAATACGTATAACATAAATACTCTGTGTATCAGTAACTCTGTGTTTAACAAAAACGATTATGAAGAAATGAAACAAGAGGGTACAGTGACACGAAGAATAATTATCACATGTAACAAAAAGATCCTCTGTGTCTCCGTGCCTCTGTGTTTTAAACAAAAACGATTATGAAGATAGCCATACTATCATACGGAGCGGGAAATGTTGCCTCGGTGCAGAATGCCCTTGAACGACTGAGTATAAAAGCAACTATTTCTGATGATATAAACACCCTTATGCAGGCAGATAAGCTGATATTTCCGGGTGTGGGACACGCCACCCACGCAATGGGAAGGATTAAGGAAAAAGGGCTTGATGCAGTTCTTAAGTCATTTGACCGACCCCTGCTAGGAATTTGTCTTGGTATGCAGCTAATGGGTAAAAACTCTGAAGAAGGATTAACCAACGGGCTAGGTCTGATGGATTTTAACGTGAGGCTGTTTAAAATTAAAGATAAAGTTCCGCACATGGGCTGGAATAGCATTGAAATACAAGACAACCCAATATTTAGAGGTATTGCCAATGGCTCCTTCTTCTACTTTGTGCACAGCTACTATGCTGATTTAAGCAAGGAAACAGTTGCAAAATGCAACTACTCCATACCATTCACTGCGGCAGTATGTAAAAACAATCTGTTTGGCGTACAGTTCCACCCCGAAAAAAGCGGAGATGTTGGAATGGAACTACTAAAAAATTTCGTAGAAATGTAGATTAATAATTAAACACGGAGACAAAGAGGCGCAGAGTAAGACATGTATTGAATTAAGATTAATGCGATGCTTCGTATAGTAAAAAACGAATCCATGTTATTGATTAAATTTTAAAAAACTCTGTGTCTCTGTGTCTCTGTGTTAAACAAAAAAAATATGAAACTAATACCAGCAATTGATTTACTAGACGGAAAGTGTGTACGCCTTTTTAAGGGCGATTACAGCACCCAAACCATTTACAACGAGAACCCTTTAGAACAAGCAAAGGCTTTTGAGGATGCGGGGGTTGAATATTTGCACCTGGTTGACCTATTGGGAGCAAGAGCAGGGCATCCCATACACCTTAGGGTGCTTGAGCAAATATGCAAACACACTAATCTTAGGGTTGATTTTGGCGGCGGCATTCGAAACCAACGAAGCTTAGAGGATAGCTTAAATTGCGGAGCAAGTCAGGTAAATATTGGTACCACGCTAATACGTGAACCCGAACTAGCAAAACCGTGGATTAGAAAGTACGGAACAGAGAAACTTATTGCCTCTGTTGATGTTATGAATCGTAAAGTTAAGGTATCGGGGTGGCAGGAGGAATCGGGTCTTGATATTGACCTAGCCATTCAGCGGCTTTTAGAAGATGGCTTTACCTACTTTACAGTAACCGATATCAACCGCGATGGCACTTTAGGCGAACCTGCCTTTAATCTTTATAAGGACTTGATAAGCAAATTTCCAAAGATTAAGCTCAATGCAAGCGGGGGCGTATCCGAATTATCACATTTAGATGATCTTAAAACTATTGGTTGCCACGGCGCAATTGTGGGAAAAGCGATTTATGAAGGAAGGATAATGATAGAACGCTGACAACACAGATTATGGGGATTTTCGCAGAAAAAGTGTGTATGGGATCTGCCTTAATCTGCCAAATCCGAATTATCAGTGTTCAATAAATCTCTTATTATGCTTACAAAACGAATAATCCCCTGCCTCGATATAAAGAATGGCAGAACGGTTAAGGGAGTTAACTTCCAAAACCTAATAGATGCGGGTGACCCCGTAGAACTTGCTAACGCATACTCAAAAGAGGGTGCCGATGAGCTAACCCTACTCGATATTACAGCTACTCTTGAGGGCAGAGAAACCTTCGTCAAGGTGGTTACCGATGTGGCTAAAGCCATTAGTATTCCCTTTACCGTGGGTGGTGGAATTAGTTCACCTAGGCAGGTTGAGGCCTTACTGTCTAGAGGAGCCGACAAGGTATCCGTTAACACATCTGCAATACTGAATCCTGCACTAATTGCTGATTTAGCCAAGCAGTTTGGCTCCCAATGCGTGGTGGTGGCCATTGACACTAAACTTACTGAGAAAGGTTGGGCGGTGGTTAGCCACGCAGGCACAAAGTTCACAGGGCTTATGGCTGTTGACTGGGCCAAGGAGTGCTACAACCTTGGAGCAGGCGAAGTACTGCTCACCTCATTCACTTCCGATGGTACTCGACAAGGCTTTGCCTTGGATATAACCCGCCAGGTTTCAGAAGCGGTTAGTATTCCCGTAATAGCATCGGGCGGTGCAGGTAATGCACAACACTTTGTGGATGTTTTTACCGTTGGTAAAGCCGATGCTGCCTTGGCAGCAGGTATCTTTCACTACAAGCAACTTAATATAAGTGACATTAAAGATGAATTGAAAAAGATGAAAATAAATGTACGGCTATAAAACGGCAGAGTACCATACACCCAAAACAGCCCATAGAGTGAATCAAATGGGCTGTTTTTAAATAAGGTAAATATTGTGTTGTTATCTTCCTAAATCCTTCTCCTCCTTAAGAAAAGCCTTATATCGCTTCACCTCTTTAGTCATAACGGGAGCAAGAAGCAGAAGGGCAATAAGGTTTGGTATAGTCATAAAAGTAATAACCATATCAACAAAATTCCAAACAATGTCTATACCCCAAATAGCTCCAAAAAAGGTGAAAAGTGCAAACACAAAATAGAAAGGCTTAATGGCCTTGTCGCTAAATATGTACTGTATTGCCCTGCTGCCGTAGTACGACCAGCTAATAATAGTTGAGAAAGCAAAAAGCAACAATCCTAAAGTAACAACATGCACTGCTAGGGATCCCATACCAACTTTACTCATTCCCTCCTGAAAACCCTCAATGGTCATACCAACACCTTGAATACCGGAAGTCCATGCACCCGAAATAACAACCACCAACGCTGTTAGCGTACAAATAATTATGGTATCGACAAGCGGTTCGAGCGAAGCCACAAAACCCTCGCGCATGGGGTGTATGGTTTTTGCAGCCGCATGTGCCATAGGAGCCGACCCCTGCCCTGCCTCGTTGGAAAATAAGCCTCGACGAACACCCCAAACAAGTGTCATAATAAATGTTGATCCCACAAATCCTCCTGCTGCAGCAGTTCCAGTAAATGCATCGCTAATAATTAGTCCGAAAGCGCTTGGAATATCGCGCCAGTGAACTCCAATTACAATAATTGCCGATATAAAGTACAGCGCAGCCATAAACGGCACAAGCGTTGAAGTTACATTAGCAATTCGCTTTAAACCGCCAACAATAATTAGCAGCACCAAAAGTGCTAATCCAATACCTGTTGCCAAAACTGGAACATTGTAGCTGGTAAGTAAAACGTCGGATATTGAATTTGCTTGCGCCATGTTGCCTGTACCAAGCGTGCAAAGCGCTGCTGCACCAGCAAAAATTAAGGCAAGAGGCTTGGCAAATCGTCCAAGCTTATCCTTCAAGCCTATCTCAATGTAGTACATTGGTCCACCCGATATTGAACCATCGGCGTTTACTTTTCGGAATATTTGTGCAAGCGTACACTCAACCATCTTAAGCATCATGCCAAAAAAGCCTGTAACCCAAATCCAGAAAATGGCACCTGGTCCACCCAAATAAATGGCCAGCGAAACGCCAACAATATTACCTGTTCCAACCGTACCCGAAAGCGCTGTTGTTAAAGCCTTAAAATGGCTCACATCGCCTGTTTCTTCCTTTTTACTAAACTTTCCTGCAACTAACCTGAGGGCATGGCGAAAGTAGGTGACTTGCAGGAAGCGGTATTTAAAGGTGAAATACACACCGGTAGGAACAAGCAGCAATAGAATTAGGTAGCCACCAACATACACATTGTATAAAGAAATAACGTAATCAATAGATTCAAGAATAGGATTCATAATGTTTGGTTTAGTAAAGTTGCTTTAGAGTTTTCTGAAACGACGGATAAAAATAGAACAGTATTAACACTCTGCCAAAGATATTATCAGGAATAATCAGCCTGTAGACAATTTTATAAATTTTGATACTACTTTTACTACATGAGCCTTGCTTTTAAAAAAGTATGCTGATGCGAGAAGACAAATAATACTTGCACCTAAAAGCGTAGTTTGTACCCCTATTGCACCCGATATTGAACCTAACAGCAAGCTTCCAAGCGGAGTAACACCAAGGAAAGACATACCATAAAGCGACATCACCCTTCCTCTTTTATCTTCATCCACAATAGTTTGTATTAAGGTATTTGTTGATGCGTACATCGAAATCATTCCAAATCCTGTAAAATAAAGAAGAAGCACTGAAACTGTAATGTTTGTTGATAATGATAGGCTAAGCAAACCCAGTCCAAAAACTATTGAAGCACCCAGTATTAATTTTGGGAGTAATGCTATACCCCTTCTCGATGCTAAGTAGATGGCTCCCGTTAATGCACCCGCCCCCAATGCTCCGGTTAAAAACCCAAGTAATTGCGAGTCGCCGCCTAAAATATCCTTTGCAAAAACTGGAAGGAACACCTGGAATGGTAAGCCAAAAAAGCCGGTTGTAACAATCAGAAAAAGAAGATACCGTATGGGTTTAAAATTATAGGCATACTTTGCACCTTCGGCCAAATCATTAATTAATGAGCCATGCTTTCTATTAAGATTCATGGGTTGAACCTTCATGGCAAGAAGGGCAAAAACTACCGCCATAAAGCTTACACCGTTAATTAAAAAGCAGATTCCCTCTCCTACTAAAGCGATTAGAATACCCCCAAGCATGGGACCAATAAACCTGGCTGAGTTAAAAAGCGTTGAGTTTAGGGCAACTGAATTCTGAATAAGCTCCTTATCCTTAATAATCTCCAGAAGAAATGCATGACGAAACGGATTATCAAAAGCAATCACGAAGCCATTCATTGTAGCAATCAAAACAATATGCCATACCTCAATCGTATTGGTTAACACCAATGCAGCCATTGCAAAAGCAAGAAACATTGGTATAACCTGAGTAACTATAAGCACCTTTCTCCTGTTAAGCCTGTCGGCAAAAACGCCGGCAAAGGGTGTTAGGAAGAGTGCAGGTATCTGCCCGGCAAATCCAACAACACCAAGCCAAACTGCTGAATCGGTTAAGCTGTAAACCAGCCACCCCAGCGCAATGTTTTGTATCCAGGTTCCCAGCATCGACACAATTTGCCCCGAAAAGAACAGCCTAAAATTCTTATTCTTTAAGGCTCTAAAGGCAAACCCTACATGGTGAAAGTAGGAACGTATGTCGAGGAGTCTATTCATACGTTAAATCAAATATTGATTGTTGAAATTTGCACGTTTGAAATTGGTTAATTAAAAAAGCGGAAGACAACTTCCGCTCTTTATGACATCTTATATATTAATTGGTTTATCTGTTTTTCTGTGAAAACTCCCTGCCTGCCCTAAGAGCCTTTAGGTTCACCTCAACAACATCATCGCCTTTGCGGCCAAATAGCTGGCGTATGCCATCCTCAAGCTTATCAAACTCAATATCGATAAAAGGTGAAGCAGCACCAAGCATCACAATGTTTGAAGCCCTTGAGGAGCCCGCCTCCTTGGCTATTGCATCTGCATCGAGGGCAATGTGGTTTGGGATTTTCTTTATCTCCTTTATAACATCATCCGCCTCAGGATAATCGGAAATATTATTATAAGGAATAGTATTGGTTACAAGCCAACCATCCTTGCTTAAAAAGGGTAAATAGCGGAGCCCCTCCATGGGTTCAACCGAAAGTATTAGGTGTGCTTTACCTTGTGGAATCAGGTCGGATGCTATGGGTTTATCGGAAATACGAAGGTGCGACTGAACATCGCCTCCCCTTTGACTCATACCATGTACCTCTGCCTGCTTAATATGCAGGTCGCTTTTAACGGCAGCCAAACCTATTCCTGCGGCTATGGAAAGTATTCCTTGTCCACCAACTCCTGCAAGTATTATATCAGTTTTCATCTGTTTAAAGTTTTTCAGTATTCAAACTACAAATTCTATTTTTTACCAGCAGCTTTTCGCTCAGCTTTCTTTCTGCGTGCAAAAGTTTGAATGCACTCACGCTGAGGGATAAGAACCGATACGCCTTGGTAAGCCAACTCCTCTTTCATTATCTTAACATTCTCCTCATGGTTCTTCTTAAGAGGATTCATTACTCTAATGTGCTCTGGCTCAACGCCAAGACCTTTACAAATGCTTTCAATTCTTCCAAATGCAGATGAATCCTGCCCACCTGTCATTCCTGTGGTTGAGTTATCGGAAATTATAACTGTTATGGGCGAATTCTCATTAACAGCATCAAGTAAACCTGTCATTCCGCTGTGAGTGAACGTTGAGTCGCCTATTACGGCAACGGCAGGAATAAGCCCGGCATCGGCAGCCCCTTTTGCCATGGTTATTGATGCGCCCATATCAACACAGGAGTTAATAGCATTGAATGGTGGTAACGCACCTAGCGTATAGCATCCAATATCGGCAAAAACTCTTCCTGTACCATACTCTTTTAGGGCTTCATTAAGGTCTAAATAAACATCGCGATGACCACATCCCATGCAAAGTGATGGTGGCCTTTTGCGCACCACATCAGGAACAGGCATTCCCTCGTAATTATCCATTCCAAGGGCCTTAGCAACAATTGCCGGATTTAGCTCTCCATCGCGCGGAACGGTTCCATCTAATCGTCCATGAATGGGCTTACCAAGGTTTAGAAAACCTTTAATCATCTCCTCAACAATTGGATAGCCATCCTCTAGAACAAGAAGTTCATCGCACATTTCGTATATCTCCTTAACTTGCTTTGGCGGTAATGGGTACTGCGAGAGCTTTAGGATATAGTATGGAGAATCATCCGCAGAAATATTTTCTGTTAGATAGTTGTATGCTAAACCAGCAGCAATAATACCAAGCTTCTTATCTTTTCCCTTAATCATTCTGTTATGCTCAGACTCCTCAGCAATTGTATCCATTAGGTGCTGTGTGCTTAGCAGCTTCTTATAGTTTACTCGGGCTATTGCAGGAAGAAGAACGAATTGGCGTGGGTTCTCAGGAAGGGTCATCTCAAGTTGAGGTTTAACCTCCTTCCGGGTAACACCGGCACGTGAATGCGCCAAACGGGTTGTTATCCTCATCATAACAGGAACGTTTAGCCTTTCAGACAGTTCAAAAGCAGAATGCATCATATTGTATGCCTCCTGTTGATTCGATGGCTCAAGGATTGGTATCATTGCAAATTTTGCAAAGAACCTTGAGTCCTGCTCATTCTGTGATGAGTGCATTGAAGGGTCATCGGCACTAAGGACTACAAGTCCTCCGTTAACACCGGTTATGGCTGCATTTACAAATGCATCGGCAGCAACGTTAAGCCCAACGTGCTTAAAGCATACCAGCGCACGTTTACCTGCGTAGGACATGCCAATGGCAGCCTCCATTGCGGTTTTCTCATTAGCCGACCACTGGCGATGTATATTCAGCTCAGCTGCCTGCTTTGAAGCCTGCACATACTCCATAATCTCTGTAGATGGTGTTCCGGGATAAGCGTAAACCCCAGAAACTCCACCATCAATTGCACCCTGCGCAATGGCTTCATCACCTAGTAAAAGAAGTTTATCCATACCTAAATAATTTATATCAGTATATAATTAGAATTTATTTGTAAAAACAAAAAAACACATAAAAATTGAAAGCAAATATAGTATATTTTTCAAAAACTACAATCGATTTTGCACGCATAGCTAATTAATGTAAGTTAACTGATGATTGTAGCGGTTATCCTTCTTCCTCCGCCATGATTTCGAAATTCGCAAAGATAGATACCCTGCCATGTGCCAAGATTGGGCCGGCCGTTTAGAATGGGAACTGAAATTGAAAAACCAACCAGTGAAGCTTTAATATGAGCAGGCATATCGTCGAGCCCCTCGGCCGTGTGCCTATACCACGGTTGCCCTTCTTTTACAAGCTTATCAAAGAACTCATTAAAATCAAGTCGTACAGTTGGGTCGGCATTCTCGTTAATTGTAATACCCGCCGATGTATGCTGTATAAAAAGGTGAAGCAAACCTGACTGAGGCAATGGGGGGAGCTGCTCAATAATTTTATCGGTAACAAGATGTACCCCCCTTGAATAAGCTGGCAAACTAATACTTACATGCTGTACCATATCATCTCCAAACTAAAATAAAGCTTTTATTTTTTGATGCACAAAATCGAAACAGAAATTCTCTATCTCATCCCTTAGTTCTGCGTAGGCTTTCTTCTTTACATCATCGTCCATTTCTTTTCCTGCCACATCTGTGAAGGGAAATTCATAAACATGAGGTTCACCTTTGAAGGCTGGCAGAACATGCTCAATATCAGAGGCGAGTACAAGTATATACCTATACTCATTATCAATAACCTGAGCAATCCCTTTTGCCTTTTGGTGTGCTATCTCAATTATTGCCTCGCTCATGGCGTTGGCTGCATGTAAATCTAATTCAGTTGGGTCAATACCCGCGCTATCCACTTCCAGCAAACCCTTCCCATAATAGTTTAGCCAACCTTCTGCCATTTGAGAACGGCAAGAGTTACGTTGTGAAACCACTAGTATTCTCTTCATATCATTAATAATTACATTGCTAAATGTAAGGATAAATCTTAAAAGTGAAAAAGAAAATTTATATTTATTCAGCAACATAAATCTTGCAGAAAAAAACGAGCATCTACTACTTTGAAAATGCCAACAAAATTGCTCTAATAATTGTACCTTTGCTCTCAAATTAAAGATTTACCATGCGGATAGATATTATTTCGGTACTACCAGAACTTCTCAGTGGACCGCTGAATCATTCAATTATTAAACGTGCCCAACAAAAGGGGCTGGTTGATATTCATTTGCATCATCTTAGAGATTATACAACAGATAAGCACAGAACAGTTGATGATTACGCCTTTGGCCCCGATGCAGGTATGGTAATGAAAATTGAACCAATTTTCAAGGTAATATCAAAACTGAAGGCTGAGCGTGAATACGATGAGATTATTTACACTGCACCAGATGGTGAGCTGCTAAACCAGCCGGTAGCCAATGAAATTAGCACCTACAAAAATATAATCATACTATGTGGGCACTATAAAGGGATTGACCATAGGGTTAGAGAACATCTTATAACCCGTGAGGTATCAATTGGCGATTACGTTCTATCGGGAGGTGAGGTTGCCGCGGCAGTTATAGTTGATAGCGTGGTTAGGCTGGTGCCCGGTGTTCTTTCCGATGAAACCTCCGCCCTAACCGATTCGTTTCAGGATAACCTTTTAGCGCCACCAATCTATACGCGTCCAGCCAGCTTCAACGGATGGGAAGTGCCAAAAGTCTTAACTTCGGGAAATTTTAAGGAGATTGAGAAGTGGCAATTGGAGCAGTCAATTGAACGTACACGCAAATTAAGACCAAACCTGCTAAAAAGAAACGAGTTAGATTAATTATTACTAAACTAATAAACATGATTAAATCAATGACAGGCTTCGGCAAAGCCGAGGTGTTGGTGAATGGCAAAAAAATTATTGTCGAGATAAAATCTTTGAATAGCAAGCAGTTTGATATTTCATCCTTTAAAATACCACTCCCTTATAGAGAAAAGGAGCTGGAGCTAAGGAATGTCATTGCTCAAAGCATTCAGCGCGGCAAAGTAGATTTGTACATAACCACCGAGACTGAAGAGGCTGTATCGGCACCCAAGATAAATCAGGAGGTTTTTAAATCCTATCTTAACCAGATTAAAGACATTGCCAGCGACCTTGATATGCCCATGCAGAGCGAACCACTTGTACAAACAATCCTGAGGCTTCCAGAGATATTTAACTCAACCCCTCAGGAAATTAGTGACGAAGAGTGGAGCTATCTTTTTAAAGCCCTTAACCTGGCACTGGACAATCTAAATGCATTTAGAGACCAAGAGGGAAAAATTACCGAAGTTGATTTATCGCAAAACGTGAAAAACATACAAACACTTCTAAATAGCATTGAACCTTTTGAAGAGGAGCGCATTGAAACCCTAAAAGGCAGAATAACTGAAAATCTTGAGAAGCTAAAGAACGATAGTAGCATTGACCAGAACAGGTTTGAGCAGGAACTGATATACTACATGGAGAAACTTGATATAAACGAGGAGAAGGTAAGGCTAAAGAATCATTGCAGCTATTTTCTTGATACTATGAAGGAAGATGAACCAGTTGGTCGTAAACTTGGTTTTATATCGCAAGAGATGGGCCGAGAAATAAACACCCTTGGCTCAAAAGCGAACCATGCTGATATTCAAAAAATTGTAGTAAAGATGAAGGACTCGCTTGAAAAAATCAAGGAGCAGCTGCTTAATGCTTTATAGTAGAATTTAACTAATTAGATACACTTAGCTTTAAAATGGACGGTAAACTAATAATATTCTCGGCACCCTCTGGCTCAGGCAAAACAACCATTGTTCGCCAATTACTGAGTAAATATAAAAATTTGGAGTTTTCTGTATCGGCGTGTAGCAGAGAGATGAGGAAAGGTGAGGTTGATGGGCATGATTACCATTTCCTTACTCCCGATGAGTTTAGAAAGAAGATTGACAACCACGAATTTGTTGAGTGGGAAGAGGTTTACCCCGGCTCCTACTACGGAACCCTTAAATCGGAGCTAGAACGTATATGGGGGAAGGGAAATCATGTTGTTTTTGATGTGGATGTAATTGGTGGGGCAAACCTTAAGGAGCAGTTTGGCGACAGAGCGCTTGCTATTTTTATAATGCCACCATCCGTTGAGGAATTACAGAAGCGATTGGAGAATAGAGGCACCGATACCGCTGAAAGCATTGCAAAGCGTGTTGGCAAGGCAAACGAAGAGATGAAGTATGCTAAGGGTTTTGACGCTTTAATTGTTAACGATAACCTTGAGACGGCCATTGCCGATGCTGAGAAAATTGTTCTTGATTTCATCAATAGTTAGTACTTGAAGAGCGTTGTTGCGTTAATTAGCAAAACCAAAGGAATAGATGAAAACTGCCCTCTTTTTCGGCTCGTTCAACCCCATTCATATAGGGCATGTTGCTATAGCAGGCTACATGCTTGAATTCACCAATGTTGATGAACTATGGTTTGTGGTTAGTCCGCAAAATCCACTTAAGGAAAAATCTGAACTTGCCGATAATAAGCATAGACTCCAAATGGTTAGACTTGCAGCAGCCAGCCACCCCGAAAAGATTAAGGTATGCGATGTGGAGATGGAAATGCCACGCCCCTCCTACACAATTGACACGCTGAAACATCTAAATAGAATCTACCCAAACAGAGAGTTTTCTGTAATAATGGGTGCCGATTCATTGGCTTCCATAGAAAAATGGAAAGATTATAATGAGCTGCTCAAACATGAGATTCTTGTTTACCCAAGAGTTGGCTACAACCTCGAAAAGCTAACATCATATTACAATGTTAGCGCAATAAAAGCACCAATAATTGAAATAAGCTCAACTTTCATAAGGAATATGATAAAGCAGGGGAAAGATGCCAGCTTCTTCTTGCTAGACGAAGTATATAGCTATATAGTTATGAATAATATTTATTAAGAAAAGTAGAAAGAATGGATGAATACACAACTTGATGAAGGCATACAGGCACTATATTCAGGAAATCTAGAAAAGGCCGACGAGCTGCTTACAAAAGCCATAGAACAGGACCCTTCAAATGCTGAAGCATATTTTCATAGAGGGAAAGCACGCTGGCAGAGCGGAGCCCTGCCAGCGGCAATAAATGACTTTCAAAAAACATTGGACATTAACCCTTTGCATAATCAGGCAAAAGTGTCAATGGAGATGGTTAG
>JBKHAH010000080.1:0-14137 GCA_046542995.1 Bacteroidales bacterium | reverse complement strand
TTTATTATTGACATAAAATCTTCTTATGCAGGATGAATTGCCTCAACTGGGCAAACATCAGCACAAGCACCACAATCGGTACATACATCAGGATCAATTTTATAAATATCACCTTCAGAAATCGCCTCAACAGGACATTCGTCAATGCAGCTACCACAAGCGGTGCAATCGTCATTAATTACGTAAGCCATTTTTTTGTTTTTTTAGTTAAACTTCATTCATGAATGCACTACAAAAATACTAGCAATTATTAAATTCAAAAACAATTAAGAGTTTTTTATGGTATTTATAAAGAGTATAAATTTAAACATAATGCAATGCCGCTATTAACGTATATTTTTGTTTTAATGATACTTACGTGATAGCTGAAAAACAATCCAAGCAGTAAGCCCAACAGAGTGTTCAAAAACATGCTCATTAACCTGCAAATTACTAGTGTGTAAAGAGGCGTTTTCATCAACTCCTACTCCAATTCTAAAATATACTGAAGGTATTTCTAACGCATACCTTGCAAAATCATCGGTTGTCATTCTAATGGGAAGGGATATCACTTTATCATCGCCTAAATATTCTTTAGCAAGGCTTTGAACTTTCTTAGTATAATCAGGATTATTAAATACCGATGGATAACCCTGCTTAATATTTACCGTACAATCGCCACCTGATGCTTTTGCAATTCCAGTAGCCATGCTCTCAATTATCTGATGCGCTTCTGCACGCCAATTCTCATCCATGGTTCTGAAAGTGCCCTCAATATGAACCTCGTTAGGGATTACATTGGTAGCCCCATCGGCAATGAACTTTCCAAACGACAATACTGTAGGTATTGTTGAGGGAGCCTTTCTGCTAATCACCTGTTGCAAACCAACAACAATATTTGAAGCGATAACAACTGGGTCAACCAGAGTATGAGGGAGTGCAGCATGGCCACCCTTGCCTTTTACAGTTAAATAAACCTCATCACCGGAGGCCATGTATGGGCCGGGTCTAAACCCGACCTCTCCAACCTTCATCTCAGGCAGAATATGAAGCCCCATCATTATATCGGGCTTGTTCTTTTGAAAGATATCTGACCTTATTACCTCTAAGGCTCCTCCTGGCAATAGCTCCTCACCAGATTGAAAAACGAGGATTACAGTACCTTGAATATCGTTACGAAGTTCCCAAAGAACTTTGGCCGCACCAATAAGGTTAGCCATGTGCACATCGTGCCCACAGGCATGCATAGAGTCTGGGTTCTCGCTGGCATAATCCAGCCCCGTAGTTTCGTGTATTGGGAGCGCATCCAACTCAGCCCTAATGCCTATGGTAGGTCCGGGTTTTGTTCCCTGAATTATACCCAGCAAACTTGTACCCTCCCCTACTTTATAAACTGGCACACCAATGCTCTTTAGCTCCTGAGCAATTCTTTTTGATGTAGTAAACTCCTTAAAGGAAATTTCAGGAGAAGAATGCAGGTATTTGAAAAGTTCCAGAATGTGTTTATTATAATGCTGGTTTAAAGACTTAATTTTACTAAGCATGATGAGACTATTTATCGAAAATCATTTTTAACGAAAGAAGGAGGATAGCTATTCCAAAAACCTTTTTTAGAATCTTCTCAGGTAAGTTAATTGACATTAAAGAGCCCAGATAACTACCTACCAAGAATGCCAGCGCAAGGATTAAAACATACTTAACGTTAACATGGCCCGCTCTATAGTAGTTAAATGCCCCAAGAAAAGCGACTGGGAAAACAATTACTGCAAGGCTGGTGCCCTGCGCCTGATGCTGAGTGAAACCCATGATAAACACCAAAGCAGGAATAATGATAATTCCACCACCAAGTCCAAGAGCACCGCCAGTAAAACCAGCCAGGAGTCCAATAATTGCTAATAATAAAATATCAGGGACATTCATTACGCACATATTTTAAACAAAGGTACGTATTTTTAAATATTAGGGATGTAAAGCCAACTAAAAGAGGTTACGTAATTTGATATTAAAACAAAAGCACAAAAAGCAAAGCAATACAATCCTGAATATAATTAGTGTAAAGGATTAAGGGCTAATAAGAATCATGATAGCCTGATTAGTTGTAATAGAATATTATTGCATAAATATTTTAAATAAGATTTAGCACAGTTAATGTATAAAGAATAGTTAAAGCAATAAGAATTGAACTTGAACTAATCATAACAAAAACAACCCCCTTAGTTCGTTCTCTTTTTAGTTCAGCAAAATCCATCCTGTTTGTTCTCTCCCTAATTTGTTCAACATTAACTTTTCTCCTAAAATACAGAATTACAATTATAGGGGTTAGTAACATAATCGAAATAGCAAACGGAGCAATTTTAGTACGCGCATATATCGGATCAAAATACCCTAATCTTACTGTTAAGAAAATAATGCTTCCAAAAATTGCACTTATATACATTGACAACACATAGAAGGTTAGTAAGAACAGCTCCTTACCGTAATCCCGTTTTGTTAATCTTTCGGCCACTAACATTATTCTAACAGTATAAGCAACAAGTTTCCTCATAAAGCGTACATAATTATTAATATCAGTTAAAGAGAATTAGGCAAAAATACACATAGTAATAAAACAAACTGATTTTTGTTAAATATAATTATGCCTATTGACATTATTTTAAGGTGCTCATATTATAACTAAAAAAAGTACATTAAAAAAAACAAAACTTATTACATTTGACGAATATTTCACAAAATAAACATTTTTTAAAAAATATTACCAAATGAAACGAATAGCAATAATACTCTTAACTTTAGTAACCTCATTAATATTAAATGCACAGCAAACAAGCCCTGAAGTTACTTTCGATAAGGAGACTCATGACTTTGGGTTAATTAATGAACAGGACGGTGCCGTGTCGTTTAGTTTTAAGCTAACTAACACTGGAGATGCTCCTTTAATAATTAACCGGATTAGTACAACATGTGGCTGCACAGCCTCCGAGTGGCAAAAAGAGCCTATCGCACCAGGCAAATCGACAATTATTAAAGCTACCTACAACCCAAAAGGGAGGCCCGGACGGTTTAACCAGAGGTTAACAGTATTCAGCAATGCTGCATCTTCAGGAACTGTGCTGACCCTTCGCGGACAGGTTAGGCCGCGCCCCAGAACAAAGGAAGATGTCTACAGAAGGCGAATAGGTGAACTTGGAATAACCAACTCCCATGCATCATTCGGAAAAGTTTTTGTAAACGAAACAAAAATTGATACCCTTAAAGTTTACAACTTTAGTGAAGAAACCTTGAATCTTACCTTTGAAAGAGTGCCCAACTACATTGAGGTTGCTGTCAAGCCTAACTCCCTAAAACCAGAGCAGGAGGGCTTAATTATTGTAACCTTTGATGCGAACAAGATTGACGACTGGGGCTTTGTAATAAACAGGATAAGACTTAAGATAAATAATGAGAACCCGCGAGGAAACCTTATTAATGTAACAGCCAACCTGGAAGAAGATTTCTCGCAACTTACAGAGAAGGAAAAGGCTAACGCTCCAAAGATAGAATTTGAGAAGATTAATAAGGATTTTGGAACGGTTGAGGAAGGGAAAGAAATTAATCACGAGTTTGTTTTTAAAAATACTGGCAAAAGCGATCTGGTTATCAGAAAAATTAGAGCGAGCTGTGGTTGTACCACTGCGGCCCCAAAATCATCGGTTATAAAACCTGGTAAAAAGTCGTCCTTATCGGCATCATTTAAAACAAGAGGATTCACTGGTAGGCAAACCAAAACCATAAGCGTTATTTCTAACGACCCCGAGCATCCAACAATGGTGCTGAGGCTATCTGGCACCGTAACAAAAGGTAAGTAACGGCACACATTAACCTACAAAAAGAGGGTGTCTGAAAAGTAATATTTCCGTCATTGCGAACTAGGTGAAGCAATCTCAATCGACTGTCTAGCAGCCATCTGACTCGCTCGTCCCTCTTTTGCCTACCTGACAAGCACATAGCAGGCAGGTTTATCTGAGGTTATTTTGGCAGACAATAATGCTTTTGAGACTTTTCACACACCCTCTTTTTACAATAGGGCTATTTTCCATTGCTTCCTCTTTTTCGCAGCTACATAACCATATATTTCATTTAGTAATGGCTCGTACCTATTGTAAATAATACACCTAGGTAACTTTAGAGTTGGAGACAGCTCACCGGTTTATGAGTCCACTGCTCCGAAACCAATCTGAATCGTTTGATTACTTCATGGCTACTTAGGCTGCTGTTTAACTCATTAATCTTCCTCTGGTAACGGCAATAACATCAGGTAGCATAATTAGCTCCTGATTATTATCATAATGAATTCTGTAACGTGAACACCAATCGTGAATAAAGCTGCTTATCTGCAACAAATACCAGGCGCGATTTGGAATGTTTAAGAATATGTTTTCACTCTTCAATAGTGATTATTGGCTAGATTTAAACCCAATGCCAAAAAAAACATAGCTCAATTAATTAGAAAATTATATTTACTCATCAACTGAATATTCTTTCCATTTCCCATTTTGTTTTAATGCTAACACAGGTTTTTTTGATATTTTGTTATACCTTGGTCTAGCAAATCGAATAAGCGGGTAACTTGCATCATTTTAAGTTTTTTTTGAGTTTTGCAGAACAACCATTAGCTTAAATGGTTTCATATTTCAAACATAAATTACATTAAGAGTATGAAAAAGTTTCTCTCAACACTGGTCGTTTGTTTAATTATTTTTTCAGCCAAAGGGCAAGAGCTAAACGCATATACTATTTTCACTAGCAAGGGCGAAAAGGTAGATTTTTACGAAATGGTAACAGAACTTGAAGAGAATCATGTAATTCTTTTCGGGGAGCTACACGACAATCCGATTTCTCACTGGTTACAACTTGAACTAACCATACAATTGTATAACAATAACAACCAGCACCTTATGATTGGAGCCGAGATGTTTGAGCGTGATAATCAGCTAATTATTAATGAGTATTTACAGGGGATAATTACTCAAACCAGGTTTGAAAACGAAGCACGTTTGTGGCCAAATTACAAAACCGACTACAAACCCGTTGTTGAATTTGCACGAGAAAATAGCATAGCCTTTTACGCTACAAACATTCCCCGAAGGTATGCTTCAATGGTATCGAAGGGTGGATTTGAAGAGCTGGATAAATTATCCGATGAAGCAAAAAAATACATCGCACCACTTCCCGTTGAATACGACCCTGAACTACCCGGTTATAAAGCGATGCTAAAAATGATGGGAATGCCCGGAAGCAAAGGGAATAAGCAGAATTTCCCTAAAGCACAAGCTATAAAAGATGCAACCATGGCCTGGAGCATTGCAACAAACTATAAGGTTGGTAGTATTTTTCTGCATATGCACGGAACCTACCACTCCAATAATTTCGAAGGCATTGCATGGTATCTGAACCAGTACAAGCCAGAACTAAAGTTAAAAACTATTGCTACTGCACTTCAGGATGATGTAGATACTTTAAAGGACGAAAACCAAGGGATTGCTGATTTCATTATAGTTGTTCCAAGCAGGATGACCCGCACGTACTAACATGAACTTATTCAGTATCATCAAAAGATTTTAACCAGCTATAAGCATCATCCACTGTACTAAACAGTTTTAAGGGTAATCTAAATTTATTGGTTGTTTTTAAAACAAGGTTTAGATAATACTTTTTAAAAATATTTCCGTCTATTACAACAGCAGCCCGCTTAAGACCTTGCTTTATAGCACGCGGAAGTGCAACGGTTTCAAACCATCTCCTGTTATCAGGATTTACTATTCCCTGCTTACGAACATCCGACATAAAATTACTAATGGTAGCGGTGCACTTATCCTGAAATTCCAGCGCTTTTAAAAATGCGGTTCTGTATTGTTCATTAGTAAGGGTTCCGTTCCATTCAATAATTATCAGATGCAAGTCAGGAACATACTTAACAACGGCGTAACTGTCTTCAAAAATTATTGTCTCATTCATAATTTACAGACATTTACTTAAACTCTAAGCTACCAAACCGTTTTAATCATTCCCCCATCAACCGGAATTGTTGCTCCGGTTATAAATGAGGCTAAATCAGAAAACAGGAATGCAGCAAGATTACCTAACTCCTCAGGTTTACCGTAGCGCGATAGGGGAATCTGCTCCTGCATCATCATACGTACCTCGTTTACGCTAACTCCCTTGCTTTCTGCAATAATGCCATCGAGATGCTTAACCCGCTCCGTATCTATACGTCCGGGCATAATGTTGTTAATGCGAATGTTGTACGAAGCCAAATCGCTGGAGAGGCTCTTAACCAAACTGGTAACTCCTGAGCGGAACACATTTGACATAAGCAGCATATCAATTGGCTCCTTTACTGATATTGATGTAATTGTTACAATGCTCCCGCTTGAAGCTTTTCTCATTGTTGGAAGCACCTCTCTGATTAGCCTTACAGCACTCATTAGGGTAAGTTCGAATGATTGCTGCCAGTCAGTATCATTAAAAGTATCAAAAGAGCCAGCAGGAGGCCCGCCAGCATTCACCAGCAAGCCATCAATTTTTCCAAATTTTTGTATTGCTTCCTCTACCCATTTCTTTATAGACTGATAGTCGGATACATTAAGCAACCCATAACCTACCTCAGCATTGGCACCTTTTGCTATTTGGTTGGCTGCAAAGCTAAGGTTCTCCTCATTTCTGCTTCCTATAAAAACATTAGCTCCCTGCACTGCCGATGCTTTTGCAACAGCAAAACCTAAACCTTTACTACCGCCAGCAATTAGAATGTTTTTTCCTTTTAACATACCGCTCAAATAATAAACTATTTATAAGCTAATATAGTTTAAATTGTGAATAGTTTTAATCGAGAAACCACTATAATTCTATTTTTTAAATGGACTTTTTTCACCAAACTCTTAAAGAGTACATAAACACGTGCAAAAGTTAAGGTTCTATAACATTCTGTGTGGATAAAAAGTAAGATAAATTACTATCTCGAAGAAACAAGGATATTATTTCGATTTGAACTTATAATTGAATTTTGCTTCATTTGACTATAAAGTAGGGCTGGCAAATTGCAAACCTTTATTGAAATTGTTGGCATAGATATATTCGGTGAAAAAGCCTACTTACTTATTAAGTAACCTTACAAAATGCTCCCTATAAGTAATCCCAATGGGAATTTCCTTCCCTGCAATTATCACATCATGCCGCTCTATAGCATCAATATCTTTTAGTGAAATGATGTAGGATTTGTGGATACGAAGAAAATTGCTCCTGGGCAGCAAATCAAGAACTTCCTTCATGGTGAGTAGCGACATAACCTTTTTTTCGCGAGTATAAAAGCACATATAGTTGCCTGCGGCCTCAACGTAAAGTATCTGACTAGGCAAAATCTTCACCTGCTGCTGACCACTTTTTATAAATATAAAATCATCCTTTTCAGCCTTCTGCTCTTGAGGAGATGCTGTTAGGTTTTTGGAAACCGTTTGAATAAGCCCTGCCGCTCTGTTAACGGCCTTAAGGAATCGCTCATATTTAATGGGTTTCACTAAGTAATCAACGGCATTGTACTCGTAACTTTCGGCTGCAAATTCGGGGTAAGCTGTGGTGAATATCACCTTAGGAGGCTGGTTAAGCGAGAGGTATAGTTGTATGCCAGAGAGTTCGGGCATATTTATATCGAGGAAAATCAAATCAACATGCTCTTTGTTAAGAAAGTCTATCGCTTTAAAGGGATTGCTAAAGCCGTTTATTAATTCTAAAAATGGCGTTCTTTGGATATAATCCTTTATTAAATCCAGCGCAAAAGGCTCATCATCAATTACAACACATTTCATAATCTATCTACTCAAGATTTAGCAGCAATTTAACCATAAATTCCATACCGTTATCAGTTATGGAAAGTATATGCTTTGCAGGGTAAAGAATATTTAGCCTTTTCTGGGTGTTCTTTATACCAATTCCAGAGTTCTTGCTGCCAACCGGCTGTCTGTTTCTAAAAATAGAGTTGCGGGCGGTAAACTCCATCTCGCCATTCTGGAAATTCATGGCTAGCTGTATCTCCGAATTTTGCTCAAGCTTAACGCCATACTTAAAAGCATTCTCAATGAATGGGATGAGGATTAGCGGAGCAATGCGATAGCCAGTGTAATGCCCATTAACGGTGAAGGTTACGGTTACAGGCAAATCGCTCGAAAAGCGCATTTTTTGAAGGTTGATATAGTTTCGGATAAACTCAATCTCTTTCTCCACCTCAATTTTATCAACATTGCTCTCGTAAATCATGTAACGCATCAGCACCGACAGCTTCTCAATGATATCGGCGGTTTGGTCGTCGCCTTTGCGGCTGGCGCTGGAGTATGCCATGTTTAGCACGTTGAACAGGAAGTGCGGGTTTAGCTGGGTTTTCAGAAAGTTTAATTCAGCCGTCAACTTCTCATGGATAAGCTCCTGTTTTTTCTTTTCGCTTACCACCCAGTTTCTAGTAAAGCCATAGCCCATTGCCAGCGATGCGAAAATAAGGTGAATTAATCCATTGGTTAGTAGCATCCCATAGAATGGTTCGGAGCTATCGGAGTAAATCCATATCAAAAAGAAATAATCGATAAGGGTTTCCAAAAGAGTTAGCCCAAGAAAAATGATCAGAAAACCAATTAAAAAACCCTTAAGCTGGTTTTTATTGGCAAACCGAGGAATAAGGTACAGTATAATTGAATAGAAAACTACTGCATTTATTAATGTTCCTATGGTTATGGGAAGGAGTATTGTTCCGTCAATCTTGTTGAATGGTCCAATGGTGCGGATGAATAAAATGGCAAAAATATATAGCCCTAACCAAATGGCAATATGGATAATGGGTTCGATAAATCTTCTCATGCGCTATTTTTTTAAAAGCAAAATAATAATTATTGTCTGGTTAGAAAATCTGAATTAATTTGGGATTCTTCGCTTCACTACGTTTCGCTAACAATGACAGATTCCCTATCGTCATTGCGAAACCCTCGTACTTTGAGGGTTAAAGCAATCTATTTGAAATGACAAGTACTTAAGAAATTCTGTCATGCTGAGCAAAGCGAAGCATCTCTAAATAATACCTGTACTGTAGTGCAAAATAATACAAAAATTCCCATATAGATATTACAAATTGATGTATTGCTGATTTATTATCTGTACTGCCCCTTTTAGTTGATAAATGCAACTTGCATATTAATTCCCTGAGTTGATCATTTAAATTCTACATCTTATATATTCGCTGATTTTGAGTGCTTACTGCAACTATTTTTGTTCTCAAATGAATTTTATCACAAATCAAAAAATGAGAAAATGAGAACAGTAATAATGTCCCTTTTGGGAATTTTCCTTTTCTGCAGCTGCAGCAGAAGCAATTCGGTTGGCATTTCAGCAAAAGTGCCCTCGCACGAAATTGAAAGCCTTAGAATTCAAGTGGATAGCCTTATGAGTTCCTACGATTTTCACGGACGATTCTCCGGCACAGTGCTAATTGCCCATAAAGATAGTATTTGGTATGAGGATAGCTTTGGATATGCAGATTTTGATTTGGAAAGGCCAAACACAAATAGTTCTGTTTACGGAATTGGGAGCGTTACCAAACAGTTTACGGCCACTGCAATTTTAAAACTTGTTCAAGAGGGTAAACTCAGCCTAACCGATAACCTCTCATTATTTTTTCCCGAATTGGGTGAAACGGGAAATGAAATAACAATCCATCACCTATTAAGCATGACATCTGGAATTTATGAGGATTTCTCGCGCAGCAAAACCTACGATATTTCAAATGTGGTTTTTCCTGAAGCCGATCCAATTTCTACTCATGATCTAGTTCATTACTTTGGAAAGATAACATCCGATTCGAAACCGGGAAAGAAATTTGATTACAGCAATATCAACTACATTATTCTTGCAGCAATTATTGAACAGATTAGCGGACAAAATTATGGCGAGCATCTGAAAGAAACGTTTTGGCAAAGGTTGGGAATGGAGTCCACCGATTTTGGGATAACCCAAATCAATGAAGAAAACCTCTCGAAACCATATATAGGCTTACCAACCCAGTTTGAAACTCCAGAATTTTGGCACGACTCATGGGTGCTTGGAGCTGGTGGCGCTTTCTCGTCGGCACAGGATTTATACCATTGGATGTACAGAGTAAATAACGTTAACGTTTTGGATTCTAGCTATACAAATAAACTTTTCAAAAAGAACATTCAGAATAATCGGGAGCATTACGGCTATGGCTGGCAAATTGGAAGTCGCAAGGGAAACGAGTATCACCATCACGGTGGCGGAACCCTTGGCTATGTTTGTGAAGTGGGATTTTTCCCCGAACTCGATATATATGTGGTTGTGCTCACCAACCATTCACACAATCTGTTAGAAATAGGAAAATCGGTGCAAGTTGTTAATGAGATCAACCGCCAAATTGATAATATTCTCTTTGGTGAACCATACAAAAAGCTACCCGTTCCCAAGCGCAGCATAAATATTAGCTTAAACAATAATTACAATGTTGGTGGTTATGAATACACCATAAATCAAAATGAAGAATCCTTTGAAATTACTGCCGTTGATGATAGCCCATCAATTCTTGACATAGCCTTTTTGCAAGATTTAAACCACAATGATAAAAGTTTTAAGAAGGTTCAGAAACTTGCAGAGGCCTTTGGTAATGAAGATTTCAAATACATAAGAAAAAATGCTGAATTAATGCTAAAGGTGCTAGTATCCACAAAAAAATTAGCAGGTGTATGGACTGAGATTACGGGAGATAAAGGGGAATTTCTAGGATACAACTTTTATCAAGTCCCCAACGAGAAATACAAGTCGAGCTACAAAGTGCGCCTAGTGCATGAGAACAAAGAAATTGGGCTTCTGCTAACATTCAACAAGCGCGGAAAGATGATGGGAATGCATATTGATAAAACCTTTTCGTTTGGGGGACCCAAAAAAGTTCAAGCTATACCCATAAGTAATGATCTTCTTTTTATCGATGGCTTTAAGCATGGCTATCCCGATGCTTACATAGAGCGAGTTAACGATCAATGGGTTGTTAAAACTGTGGTGGGTGAGTTTATTATGAAATAGTTGAAACAATTTTTTTAATCATCAATAGAGTATTTACAATAGCAATCTACGAGTTTGTTCATTTACAACAAAGAGTGTTCGAAAATGGACATTTTTTACAAGCAAATGAAATCAGTTCACAGCACACATAGTGCTTACTATCTGTAGGTATATCGTTTTAGGCATAGATATTGAAACATACAATGTTCTCAAATTTTCCACACAAGTTAATAATAAAATTTACCAACTATAATTAAGTGAAACACAATTCAGAATTAACAACATAACAAATAACTCCTTATTCCTATAAAAGAAACAACAAATCATTTCAAATAAATCAATAAAATGTACCCTACAAAAGAACTAAGCAAGCTAACAGCATTATTAATGTTATTTACGTTAAACTCGATTTTTGCATTTCCACAAAATGAACTAATACAAACGGTAAGAGGCCAGATTATTGATGCCGATACAAAAATTCCACTTATTGGCGCATCCATAATAGTTGAAGGAATTGATCCTATAATGGGAACTACCGCCGACCTTACCGGAAATTTCCGTTTGAAAAGAGTGCCCGTCGGTAGGCATAATTTCAAAGTAAGTTATGTTGGATATGAGCCCTTTACGTTTACCGAGATCTTGGTTGGTTCAGGCAAAGAGGTTGTCCTGGATATTGAACTAAAAGAATACTTGTTGGAACTGAACGAGGTTGTAATCAGAGCAAATACTAATAAAGACCGACCTGTAAATTCAATGGCAACATTGAGTGCGCGTACTTTCAGCGTTGAAGAAACAAGTCGGTATGCAGGCGGACTGGATGATCCCGCGCGTTTGGCATCAGCCTTTGCCGGAGTAACCACTACCCAAACAACAAGTAATGCGATTATTATCAGGGGTAATTCGCCCAGAGGAGTGTTGTGGCGATTCGAGGGGGTAGATATACCTGCAGCCTTTCACTTTCCCAATGTCGATTTTGTTGGCGGTGGCGGTTTTACAGTGTTGAGTAACCAGATGCTAAGAAATTCTGACTTTTACACTGGCGCATTCCCCGCAGAATATGGTAATGCCAGCTCGGGCGTGTTTGATATTAAAATGAGGACAGGAAACGCTGAAAAAAGAGAATATACAGCAGGAATTAGTATGATAGGCACTGATTTCTCGGCCGAAGGGCCTTTTGTGAAAGGGAAAAGAGCAACCTATTTATTTAACTACCGTTACTCTACCCTTGGGCTTATTGGTTCTCTGGTTGACTTCCCTAATATGCCTACTTTCCAGGATTTAAGCTATAAATTCAATTTTCCAACACAAAAGGCAGGTGCATTCTCATTCTGGGGACTTGGTGCCGATGACATTAATAAAAAAACAGCAGAGTCCGATACCCTAAAATGGGAAACCGACTATGATCGTACGGGTCAGGATTATTTCAACCGCTTTGGAGCAATTGGGCTTTCCCACAGCATCTCATTAGGTACTACAACATTTATTAATTCTACCCTAAGTGCAGATGGGATGAGATATGGAATGGATAAAGAAGAGTATACATTTGATTCAAGGCTACTTCCAACCGATTATGTAAGAAGCACTGAGGGGAAGTACACATTCAGGTCAATCGTGAGCCATAAGTTTAGCTCAAGGGTAAGTTCACGAACAGGAATAACTCTAAACAGTTTATTCTTTGACAACAAATTACAAAGAGCGTTCAGAGATAATCCGGAGGTGATGACCACTTTTGTGGATAATAGTGGAACAGGGTTCTCAACTCAGGCATTTTCTCAATTCAAAATTCATCTACTGCCCAACCTCTCAACCAACATCGGATTCCATTCAATGTATCTCAACGTGAACAACAAAGTAACATTTGAGCCGCGTGCTGGTTTAAGCTGGAACTTTACACAGAGCGATGAATTAAGCCTTGCCTACGGTTTGCATACCCAAATGGAAGAGCTGCGTACTTACTTTTCACAAACTAACAGCAATGGCATTGTTGAAATGCCAAACAAAAACCTTGATTTCATGAAATCGCACCACATTATACTGGGATACAGCCGAAAAGTAAGCGATGTAATGCGTATTAAAATTGAGCCATATTTCCAGATATTGGAGAGTATTCCGATTTACCCAAACAGTTCGTTCTCAATTATAAATGTTACTTCAAACTGGGCAATCAACCGCAAATTGAAAAATATTGGCACAGGGAAAAACTATGGGATTGACGTAACCCTTGAGCGATTTTTGAAAGATGGATACTACTATCTATTCACTGCATCATTATTTGATTCAAAATATGTAGGTGGCGATGGCAAAGAGTTCAATACGCGTTTCAACAGAGGGAATGTTGTAAATCTGCTTGTGGGAAAAGAGTGGATGATTAAGAATAAAAACATCCTTAGCTTTAGCGCTAAAGTAACCTACATGGGCGGTTTACGCTACACGCCAGCTCTGTATGAAGAATCTATTGCAGCACAAATGTATCGGCCCGACAATTCACAGGCATTTGCCAGTCAGTTCCCTGCATCAACAGGTGTTGATTTTACAATTAGCTATCAGGTTAACAAAGCAAAGTACACCGGGGTCTGGTTTTTAATGATGAAAAACGCCTTATTGCAACCCGATTATTCCAATCCTTTTTACGATTTCATAACAAAGGATATTATAATCGACAAGATGAAGATGCCCATACCAGCGCTTGGGTATAAGATAGAGTTTTAATTCAAATCTTAAATAATTATACACTAATTAAATCACTCAAAAATATGAAAACTATAACTCTTATTTACTCTTTACTCCTTATTACCTCCATCTCTTTTGGCCAGGAGGTTATCAAACAAACTCGTGTAAAAATAATGACACTTGGTGTTTTCCATTTTGCCTATCCTAATTTGGATGCAATAAAGACGGAAGATAAAGATAAAATTTCAGTGCTGGATGAGCCCTATCAGTCTGAAATTATTGCAATTTCAAAAGCCATTTGCGAATACAAACCTACCATTATCGCTATTGAGTTAACACCTGACGAACAATTAAAAATTGACTCTCTCTATTCAATGTATAAAAACAATCAATTCAATTTAGG
>JBKHAH010000079.1:0-14259 GCA_046542995.1 Bacteroidales bacterium | reverse complement strand
CTAAAAATTTATAATCAGAAATGCTTACAAATTAAGTGTTTCTAAATCTGGGTTAAACATTCGTCTCCAAGGACTCTTCAATCAACTCCTTTATCAACTTAAGATTTAGGTTAATTCGTCATGTTTGTTAGAAATTCAATCGTTTTATGTATAATTATTGTTTCCATATTCATAATGTTCACGTGTACGTGAACACGCAAATATTATGAGCATTTATAGATTTAGTAATAGTTTATAAATATTTATAAAATCATAAGAATATGGCAATGAGGTCATAATAATGATGAAATAAAAAAACTCCTCAATAATTTATCTTGAGGAGTTTTTTTGTGGAGCTGGAGGGAGTCGAACCCTCGTCCAAACAAGGAACCAATTGGCCTTCTACATGCTTAGCTACTCTTTATTTTCGAGTTTAGGCAGCTGAGCAGCGAGCAACCTAAACCTTATCCCCTAAATGTTTCGCCACGGGAACCGGGGAGCATCCTGTGACTAGCCCATTTTTCTGAAGCCTCAAATCGGTGGTCAATGGGCAAGACCCTCCGTGAGACTACTCGTCGCGTCAACCTAGTTGACGAGATTAAGCTAGTAGTACCTAGTACTTACTATGCAGCGAGTGCATAATTGTTGTTTTCGCCGTTTAGCGATTTGAGTCCTGGGATTAACGAGCCAGCTTCCCAACGCTCGACATGCTTACCAATCCATTCTACTTGCTGTCAAAACCATAGTCAGCCCCAATGGATTAGTACTGCAAAGATACAATAAAGATTGAAGACCGAAGACGAAATTAGAAGTTTTTAACAAATCACTTCCACCCTCAACCTTCGGTCTTCAATCTTCCGTCTTCCTGCTTCTAAATATCGCTATTCATGGTCATGAAGAACTCCTCGTTGGTTTTAGTTTTAACCAAACGGGAGCGCAGGAACTCCATGGCTTCCACAGCGTTCATATCAGTTAAGTAGTTACGAAGTATCCATGTTTTATTAAGGGTCTCCTGATCGAGCAGCAGGTCTTCCCTACGTGTGCTGGAAACAGTAACATCAACAGCAGGGTAAACCCTCTTGTTAGAAAGCTTACGATCGAGCTGTAGCTCCATGTTGCCAGTCCCTTTAAATTCCTCAAAGATAACCTCATCCATCTTACTACCGGTATCAATAAGCGCGGTTGCAAGGATGGTTAGTGAACCTCCATTCTCAATGTTTCGAGCGGCACCAAAGAAACGCTTCGGCTTATGGAGGGCGTTGGCATCAACACCACCAGATAGCACCTTACCCGATGCAGGTTGCACTGTATTGAAGGCGCGTGCAAGCCTTGTTATAGAGTCTAGCAGGATAACCACATCGTGACCACACTCAACCATCCGCTTTGCCTTCTCAAGAACAATGTTGGCTACTCGCACATGGCGGTCGGCAGGCTCATCAAATGTTGATGATACCACCTCGGCGTTCACGCTGCGAGCCATGTCGGTTACCTCCTCTGGGCGCTCATCAATCAGTAGCACAATCATATAAACCTCAGGGTGATTGGCTGCAATTGAATTGGCAATATCCTTTAAAAGGATGGTTTTACCCGTTTTGGGCTGTGCTACAATTAAGCCCCTTTGACCTTTACCTATTGGGCTGAAAATATCAACAACTCTTGATGAAAGGTTGTTTTGTCCGTTGCCAATTAGCGTAAATTTCTGGTCTGGAAATAGCGGCGTTAAAAAATCGAAGGGTATCCTGTCGCGAATATAATCGGGGGTTCTACCATTAATTTCCAACACCTTTATTAAAGGGAAATACTTCTCGTTCTCTTTTGGTGGCCGAATACTACCAGTAACAGTATCGCCTGTTTTTAAGCCAAAAAGCTTAATTTGTGATTGAGATACGTAGATATCATCGGGAGAGTTAAGGTAGTTGTAATCCGATGAACGGAGAAAGCCATAGCCATCAGGCATTATCTCAAGCACACCAGAAGCGTTAATAATCCCATCAAACTCAAACTTGTCGCCATTCCTCTTATCGTGACCTCTCTTTTGGTGGTAATCTTTATTACTTGCCTGCTTCTTTTGAGGCGGACCGTTTTGCTCCGCATCAGGAGAATTACCTCCTTTAAACTTTTGCTGTTTAAACTCTTGGGTATCTGACATCTCTTTAGCGCTCCTGTTTGGCGCATCTGCCTTTTGCTCCTTCTTCTTCTCGTCCTTTTGGAAATCAGGTTTTGGAGCGTTTTGTTCTGAGCGTAAAGGTTCATTCACTTTATCAAAACCTTTGGAACTATTCTGTTCAGGGCTCTGAACTTTACGTGTAAAACGCTTGCGCTTGCTGCGATCGTTTTGTTGAGATGAATCATCATCCCTTTTTTCTGAAACCTCTTTAGCAACAGGTTCCTTGGATATCTTTTTATCCTTCTCACTCCTCTCGGGCTTAACTGAAGAAGGTTGTTTTGCTTGTCGTTTGGGTTTGCTATCGCTATCCTTAGTTTTTCCTTTTTTACTATCAATATCTGCAGCATCAATAGCCTGCTGATCCAAGATACGATAGATTAAATCCTGCTTTCTAAGCGATTCAACCCGCTTAATATTCATGCCTTTTGCAATCTCCTTTAGTTCTGCAAGAAGCTTTTTGTTTAATTCTAGAATGTCGTACATGTGTAATTTAAATGAATTTTTGGCATACAAAGAATGCCAACGTTACGAAAAAATATTATTGAAAATAAGTGATTTTGCTACACCAATATGGCTTTTAGGGAATTACGAGAATTAAAAAATCGGGAATTCTTTTGCAATATTAGTTATTTTGATTCAAACATGCAAATTAAGCGAAAAAAAGTGCTGTTTTTTAAAAAAAATTAAATAAAGTGATGTATTAAACCGATTAATATATATATTGAGCAAAATTTCAAATAGGCTTCAAGGCTATGAGACAGCTAAAAATAATTAAGCAAGTTACCAATAGGGAAACCGTTTCGCTTGATAAGTACTTACATGAAATTGGTAAGGTGGAACTATTAACCACTGAAGAGGAGGTTAATTTAGCAAAACGCCTTAAAGAAGGTGACAAGGCAGCACTTGATAAACTAGTGCAGGCGAACCTTAGGTTTGTTGTTTCCGTTTCTAAGCAATACCAGAATCAAGGGCTTAGTCTTCCCGATTTAATTAACGAAGGTAATCTTGGCCTAATAAAAGCTGCACAGCGATTTGACGAAACCCGTGGATTTAAGTTTATTTCGTATGCCGTTTGGTGGATAAGACAAGCTATTCTACAGGCACTTGCGGAGCAAGCGAGAATAGTTAAGCTGCCATTGAATAAGATTGGCTCAATTAACAAAGTAAACCGAGCCTTTATAAACCTTGAGCAAAAATTTGAAAGAGAACCATCTATTGATGAGTTGGCAGAGGTGCTTGAATTGGCTCCCAAGGACATTAAGGAAGCATTAAAAAGTTCAAACAGGCATGTATCCATGGATGCTCCTTTATCGCAAGATGAGGATAGCGACATGTATGATGTGCTCCTTTCCAATGAATCACCATCACCTGACAGGGGATTGCTCAACGATAGCCTCCGTAAAGAGATAGAGCGAGCTTTGGCAACCCTTACACCACGTGAAGCTTCAATTATTAGATTATACTTTGGGCTAAATGGCAAGCATCCGCATACCTTGGAAGAGATTGGCGAGGAGCTGGATTTAACCCGTGAAAGGGTTAGGCAAATTAAGGAGAAAGCCATAAAGCGCTTAAAGCAAACCACAAGAAGCAAGGTGCTTAAAAGTTATCTTGGATAATAATCTGAGTTCGATATAAGAATATTTAACACGGAGGAATTTTCGGATAGGCAACTACTTAAGTAAGCTGGTTAGGTAAAGCCTAAGTATCAAAGTGTATATATTGAATTTAGAATCACTGAGGTCACAGGTTTTTCGGCTTAATAACACAATCATATACTTCTCCTTAATTCAAATACTATGTATGCAAAACCTACTTATACCATAGCATACCTTTTCACTCTATCTCTATTTTTAACACAGCTCTGGTCATTTAATATACATGCGCAACCCAATCAGCATTCAAGGTTTGAAGACTGGTTTGAGAACAAAGCACTAAGGATTGACTACGTACTTGGAGGAGATAGCAACTCCCAGCATTTTTATCTTGATGAAGTTAAGGTTGAGCAATACTGGAGTAAACCGCATAGCAAAACCATTGATAGCATTAACCTTGGCACATACAGAGTGGAGGTTTTTGACAAAAAAACGGGTACTCTCATATATTCACACGGCTTTTGCACGCTTTTTGAAGAATGGCAGTCGGTTGAGGAAGCAAAAAACATTCACCGCTCCTTTGAGCAGGTAACAAGAGTTCCCCTGCCAAAAAATGAGGCTATCGTTACATTTAAGCAGCGAAACAAGCAGGGGCTGTTTCAAGAACTTTACAGATTACCAATTAACCCAAATTCCAACCTAACTAAACGAACTCCTACACCAAACATTAATGTAACAGAAATAATCAACAATGGGCACTTTAACAAAAAGCTAGATATTGCTTTTATTGCAGAAGGTTACACGACAGAGCAAATGGAAAAATTCAGGAGCGATGTTGAAAGGTTGTCATCGTTTCTGATAAGCCAAAAGCCTTTTGATAAGCATAAGAACAATATTAATATCTGGGCAATAGAATCAGTATCAAAGGACGAAGGGCCATCCAACCCCAAAGGGGGCGTTTGGAACAATACATCTGCCTCCTCATCATTTTACACCTTTGGTATTGAAAGGTACCTTACCACCCTTAAGTTTAATCGGGTGATGGATATTGCAGCAAATGCTCCAGCAGACATTGTTTACATACTAGTAAACTCTGAGGAATATGGTGGCGGTGGCATCTATAACCATTACTGCATTACCACATCTGGGCATAATCATTCGGAGAATGTTTTTATACATGAGCTTGGCCATGGGTTGACCGGTCTTGGCGATGAATACTACACGTCAGATGTAGCCTATCAGGATTACTACCCATTGAATATTGAGCCTTGGGAGCCAAACTTAACCACAATGATTAATTTTGAAAATAAGTGGGCTGATATGATAGAAAAAACAACCCCAATTCCAACACCCGCCATAAAAAAACACCAAAACAAAGTTGGTGCTTTTGAAGGGGGCGGTTATGTTGAGAAGGGCGTATATAGACCCTTTATGAATTGCCGCATGAAAAGTAACAGCGCGAATGATTTTTGCCCTGTTTGTCAAGCTGCAATTGAAAGAGTAATTGAGAGCTACACAGATTAGCCCTACTCCAAATTAACCCAGCGGGTTTTAGTTTATCCTTGACATCTCATACCTTGTTAAGGTCTCTTGAACTGTCCTCTCAAGTATCACGTTATTATCGGAATTATCAACAATACTATAATTCCCCGATAGCTCTGACCCAATAATAGTTACACTACCTGAAATTTGCGACCAGGTAAAATCTCCTTCTCCATTCTCAAGTTCAAAACTTCCGCTCTTGTCGCTATTAAAAATTAATGTTCCTGCATCTGTAACATCAACGCTGGTATCGTCATTTACATATACAGTGAATTTATCGACATTCCATGAGCCTACAATTGTAAAATCATCATCCTTCTCGCAAGAAAAGAAAGACAATGAGAGTAGCCCAACCAGGGCAAACAGTAATACTTTTTTCATAATTTCATCATTATTAATTACCATTATCAAATATGCTAAAAAAACAGCGACAAATCCATAAAGTTCAACGCTATGTTAATACAATCTCGTATAATAATACAAAAAATATATCGCCTTGTAAAAAAATGCAACTATCTTTATAAATTGTTTAATGGCATTGTCTTTCTAAAAGATTCTCATGAAGGATGAAGTTATATACATACTTAAAGTAAAAGGGCTGAACAAGAGCACCGATTATTTGCAGATTAGGGACAGGAATCTTTCTTTGCTTTCAAACATTAGATACTGTCCGCCGCATAATAGCATTAAAAGATTTTTTAATGACAGCGACAAATTTGCAAAGGTTCTCGATATTTCAGAATCATTACCCTATGGCAAACTACAAAAAATTGAGCTTTAATGGCACTCGACACGATAATTGAATTTAAGAATGCATCCATATTTCAGGATGACAACCTGGTACTGGCTGATGTTAACCTAAAAATTGATAAGGGTGAGTTTTTATATGTTATTGGCAAAGTGGGAAGCGGTAAAAGCAGCCTAATAAAAACCATAACCGCCGAAATTCCTTTAAAAAAGGGTGAAGGTTACGTTGCCGGATATAATTTAAAAAACTTAAAAGAAAGCCAAATCCCCTACCTAAGACGCAAGACAGGGATTGTATTTCAGGATTTTCAGCTTTTAACTGACAGAACGGTTCTTGAAAACCTAACCTTTGTTCTCCGTGCTACAGGCTGGAAGAATAAGCAGGCCATGAAGGAACGGATTGATGATGTAATGGATAAAGTGGGCTTAAAGCATAAGGATTTTAAAATGCCACACCAGCTATCAGGAGGAGAGCAACAAAGGGTAGTTATTGCTCGTGCCCTGTTAAATAATCCAGATATTATACTTGCTGACGAGCCCACCGGAAACCTCGATCCCGAAACATCCGACGAGATTATGAAGATTCTTTTTGATATAGCAGCATCGGGCAGGGCAGTGATAATGGCAACACATAATTACGGACTTCTCAAGAAGTTCCCTTCCAAAACGCTTAAGTGCGAGAAAACCCGATTAACTGAAACGGAGCATACATCTGAAATTGATTTTGAGAGCCTGATGGACTAAATGCCTAACATGGGGGAGGTTACTCCATCAGCTCGCCACAGTTCTTACAGAATCTTGCATCCTTTTGATGTTCCGACTCATTACAATACTTGCATACCTTGGTTCGTAATCTATCACTTTTGCCTCTGCTAATTTCTGCAGATACAATGCCTGTTGGAATGGCAATAATACTATAACCAAGTAGCATAATAAAGGTTGAAATAAACTTCCCCAGGTCTGTTAATGGAACCATATCGCCATAACCTACCGTTGTTAACGTAATAACCGCCCAATAAATGCTAAGCGGGATGCTGTAAAAACCATTCTCGCCACCCTCTACCACATACATAACGCTACCTAATAACAGAACAAGTACCATGATAAACATCATGAAAATAAATATTTTCCTAAAACTGGATTTTAAAGCAATGAGCAGGTAGTTGCTCTCCTGTATAAATCTATACAACTTAAGGATACGATATATTCTGAGTAGCCTTAGCGCCCGAATTACAATAAGAGGCTGCACAGTCGGTATAATAATGGCGATGAACGTTGGAAGAATAGCCAGAAGATCAATGAAACCAAAAAAACTTAATACATATTTACGTGGTACCGGACAACTATATATCCTAAGAATATACTCCGCAAGAAAAAGCAAAGTAAAACCACACTCCAAAAAGTTTAAAACATTACCGTGTTTTTCTCGAAATTCCGAAACACTTTCGAGCAAAACAACCCCAACGCTCAAAAGTATTACCACAAGCAGCAACTCGTCGAAAAGTTTGCCGTAAAAACTATCCGATTTAAAAATAATATCGTAAGTTCTCTTTCTCCACTTTCGTATGTTCTTGTAATCCTTCTGTTTCACAAATAGTAAACTTCTGGTTTATATACAAAAATAACAAAGTTTTATACAAAAACAGAATCGCCGTCACCCTCAATAAACTTTTTTTCCTCTTTCTGAATATGGTGATGCAGGTTTGTAGTAACATAGAAATTTCTTTTCTGGGATAATGAGAGCAAGCCAAAGGGAAAAACTCCTTTCAATTTATTTGAGATGTTTTTGTTGAACACAGTAAAAAAGGCTGCATTTAATTTTCCAGCATGCTTTAGTATGATCTTTGAAAAAGTCAATGAATCATCCTCCGAGCAATAAACATAAGGAACTGAGAACATCCTATTATTAAGATTTCCAATTAAAAAACCTGCAAAACGTCCATTAAGATAAACCTTGACGAAAAACTGATCAAAACGTTTGGGTGCTGATGAGAAGAAGTACTTTGTACCAATCCTATCACCCAATGGGGATGAGACTAACCATGGATACTCAGAAATCCAAAGCAATTCTTCTTTTGACCTTTTAGTAAGCGTTCTGCTCGTAAACTCATGAAAAGCGCTAAGCAACTCATCGTCGGGTTTTGAAAGATACTCGAAAGTAACATCCTTGCCTAGCCGTAAATGCTTGGTAATAAATGGCAATGGGTTGAATATGGAGAATAAGAAATCAGCTAAATACCAAACGGGTAGGAATAGTTTATAAAAATGTCCTTTGGGTGGTAATAAAATCCTGAGGCAAGAACGCAAGTAGAAACGTCTGCCTAAACAAGAGTTTACGTAGCTAAACCTGCTGGTTTTATCATATACCGCTTTGGATTCGGGGGCATAGTTTGTGTAAAGCAACATCCCTTCCCAATCGCTATAAGCAGCATTAAAGAGCTCTGTTGAAACCCCTTCCCTTCTGTGCTGTGGATGCACCCAATTACCGCTTAACCACCCCACCCTGACCCTTTCATTATTGGAAAAAATTTCATCGGGGAGTATTGTTCTGTACCCAACAAGTTTATTGCCCATATAGGCCAGGTACATCACAACATCGGAACTAATAGAGCGAGGATTATTTATGTACGATTTTGCACGATGCCTACTAATAGGCACAACTTCCCATTCAGCATAGCTTGGCGAACTTACCAACTCATTCAGCTCCAAAATCCTTATTCGTTTAATATCAATCATATAGGCAGGGTAGTCTTGTTTTTACCAACAATTGCTTTTGCAATATAATAAAGATATTCACCTTTAAGAATCTGCTCTCCTGTCTTCCCTTTAATCTCCATAGGTATCCTTTGTAATAGCTTTGAGGATGGTGATAACTTAAGTCCAGAGGTTCCAAACATCATATCGATGGATTTACTATTATCCTTTAAGAAATATCTTAGTACATTGGCAGACACACCGTCGCTACTAAACGGGAAGGCAAACAGTTTTTGCTGATTAGGTACATTCTTCTGGACCCACTCAAGACTATTCAAAATCTCAAGCTTTTGCATTTCTGGTGGAATTTCAGCAAAATTTGGATGATCCATGCTATGCGCTCCAATTGCAAACCCATCAGCAGCCAAGCCCTTAACTTCATTAAGATTTAGGTAGGGCTTATGTTTTTGAAGATATACATTAAAGTCGATATTAAAACTTTTAGCAATGGCGTTAATTGTTTCCGTATCGTTATAACCCAACCTAAAAAGCTGCTTGCGGAATGTGCTTTGGTTGACTTGCCTCCCCCCCCACTTGCTAATTAAAAAGTCGGGAGTTGGAATCCTCCCTGGCATATCACAAACACTATCAGCAATAATGCTCAGTTTGCACCTGTATAGCATGTCACTGTTATCAATAAAATTGGGCGTAACAAAAAAGGTGGCAGGCACACCCTTGCTTCTTAGTATGGGAGCAACAATAGATTTTAACTCGCTAAAACCATCATCAAAACTTAAAAAGAGGGCCGGTTTACTAAAACATTTTTCACCCAAAAGAATTTTAGGTAATTCTTCCACAGCCACAGGGGTATAATGCTTAAGCATAAAGTCAATATCATTTGTAAATTGCTTAACTGAAACAGCATTATAAAGATACTTCATGTGGGGTGGTGAATTATCTGTAACCAAATGGTAGAAAGGTGAAATTACAGGAATGCTAACCAATCCCCTTAAAAAACTGAAAGGAAAGGCTGATGATATGGAAAAAAACATATCTTTAAGCATTAACGAAGAAAATTTAGTGGCCAGGGAAGCCTGTTAATAACCATCCTACTATAATTACATGGAGAAGCACCGAATCCGGTGTAGAACCTTGCTATTGAATCAATACTTGATCCTTCAAAATCGAGAACCAGGGGCAATTCACTATTCTGCTTTATGTAAAAATCCACCAAGGCAAACATGGCTCTAGACTGCTTCCCCTCCGTTGTTGATGATGCCAACAGATAGATTGCTTTACCGTTGGAACGAAGGAATAGGGCGCCCGCACATAGCTCATTCTTTTCAGTATAAGCAGCATAAATATCACCAACACCTTTACCTATAGACTGAGTGATTAATTTCCTGGCAATATCAACCTGCTCCTTCTTCAGCGGTACGGCCTGATTCTTTATTTTTAACTCCAATAGCAGGCTGGGATCTATCCCTTTTATTACAGATACATTATATGCAACTGATTTTGAAATATTTCTTTTGGTATTTTTAGAATACCTGCTTGATATAATATGATAAGGCTCAATAAGATCAAGATGATGCGTAATTCTCGGTACTATGGTGGCACTGGAAATATTTAGTTTAACGAAAGTATTAAAATTAATATCAATATGACGAAATTGGGTTGGTATCGCCTTAATAAAATCCTGTACCAGCATTGGGGTAATTGGACGAATAGAGAACAAACCCAACTGCTGGGTAAAAAAGGGTTGGTAAAGGTAACTTATACCAAACTTCACATTGAAAGTTAAAGGGAAAACCGCTTCATAATCGTTCGCTACTAGTGCATCCCAATCCCTGGCAACTATATCTAAATACCAGGTATAGGCATAAACTATACCATTAACAGACTTTGCTATGCAAGCATCCCATTTCTCTGTATCAATATCATCGCGTTTAACATATTTAATGTTCACATCCATCAGCAATCATCTAATAAAAAAGAGTAAAGCACAACAAATATACAAATGCTAAACAAAAATAGCTTAAGTATGTTACTATAAGTAAAGATAAAAGTTAAACAACTAAATACATAAACTATGAAACTATTAGCACTTATACTAATTTTGGCAACCAGTTTTACTGGTTTTACCCAGAAAAAGAGCGATTTTAAATTTCCTGAATTACCCTACGAGTATGATGCTCTAGAAGGCTTTATAGATGAAACAACAATGGAAATACACTATAATCGCCACCATAAGGCATATTACAACAATTTTGTAAAAGCCGTTAAAGAGAATAATTTGGAGGGTAAGCCCATTGAAGAAATATTTGGTAAAATTGGTTCGCTATCATCAGCTCTACGTAATAACGGGGGCGGATACTACAATCATAATCTATTCTGGAAGGTTATGTCACCTAACGGCCAAGGCAAACCAAGTGGCAGGCTATTGAAAGCCATCGAGAAAGAATTTGGATCGTTTAATGAGTTTAAAAAGAAGTTTGAGGCTGCTGCTACAGGACAATTTGGTAGCGGTTGGGCATGGCTATCGGTAGATAGCAAAGGCAAACTTTTTATTTCGAGCACACCCAATCAGGATAACCCTTTGATGGATGTGGTTGATAAAAGAGGTACACCGATACTTGCCCTTGATGTATGGGAGCATGCATACTACTTGCACTACCAAAATATGAGAGGTACATATGTAGGGAATTTCTGGAAGGTTGTAAGTTGGAACGAAGTTGAGAAACTTTACCTGGCAGCATTATAGTAAAAAAGCTAATCAAATATTTTTATGCAAGGTTGTCAGAATTGACAACCTTTTTGCTTTATTGGCTTTGCATTTAATTTGGTTGAGATAGATTTTATTGATAGTGGATTGATTGAATGAATGATTGACTGATTGGATGATTGGTTGCTATTTAGCTCAACCTTTTGCATTATAAAGATTATGCAATACACATCTTGCCAACATTCCCCTTAATAAGAAATTCCTGATATTAAACATAAAAAACGATTGCACCTTGTATTAATTATGCTTTTATCTTTGTCTTTTGGCGGTTCAAAAAAATGCTTGATCCGCTTCATTTGTTTAAACCCTTAACCTACAAATGGAAGACATCGACTTATCAATCTACGGAATTGGCGAAGCCAAAGAGATCATTTACAATCCAAGCTATGAATTGCTCTACGAGCACGAAACAGACCCCTCACTTGAAGGATACGAACGAGGTACCTTAACTAATTTGGGTGCAATAAACGTTGACACAGGCATTTTTTCTGGGAGGTCACCCAAAGACAAGTATATTGTGAAGGTGCCTGAAACAGAGAAAAATGTTTGGTGGTCGGATCCAAGCAGAAAAAAATGCTCCGATAACAAGCCAATATCCCCCGAGATTTGGGAGCACCTCAAGAGCATAAGCGCAAAGCAGTTAACTGGCAAACGACTCTACGTTGTTGATGCTTACTGTGGGGCTAATGAAAACTCTCGGATTTGCGTTCGTTTTATCATGGAGGTTGCCTGGCAGGCCCACTTCTGTAAGAATATGTTTATAAGGCCAACAGAGAAAGAGTTAGAAACTTTTGAACCAGATTTTGTGGTGCTTGTGGCATCAAAAACTAATAATCCTAACTGGAAAGAGCAAGGATTGAATAGCGAGGTGTACGTCGCATTCCATCTAACCGAAAAAATGGCTGTAATTGGAGGCACTTGGTACGGTGGTGAGATGAAGAAGGGCATCTTTTCCATAATGAACTACTACTTGCCCCTTGAAGGTATGGCAGCCATGCACTGCAGCGCAAATGTTGGTAAGGATGACGATGTAGCTATATTCTTCGGACTTTCGGGTACAGGAAAAACTACCCTCTCTACCGATCCAAACCGCGCGCTTATTGGCGACGATGAGCACGGCTGGGACGATGAGGGTGTTTTCAACTTCGAGGGCGGATGTTACGCTAAATGCATAAATCTTGACCCCGAAAAAGAACCCGAAATATATGCAGCCATCAAGCGCGATGCTCTACTGGAAAATCTTGATGTTAACGGTGGGGGTAATATCGATTTTAGTTCCAAGCGGAAAACTGAGAACACCAGGGTGTCGTACCCAATTTATCACATAAAGAATATTGTTAAGCCTGTTTCTAAGGCTGGTCATGCTAGTAAGGTTATCTTCCTAACAGCCGATGCGTTTGGTGTTCTTCCACCGGTTGCCAAGTTAACTCCAAATCAGGCTCAATACCATTTTCTAAGTGGTTTTACTGCAAAACTTGCAGGTACCGAACTTGGAGTAAAAGAGCCTGTACCAACTTTTAGCAGCTGCTTTGGACAGGCATTCCTTTTGCTTCACCCATCGGAATATGCTCGTGAACTTGTTAGGAAAATGGTTAACCATAGAGCGAAAGCCTATTTGGTTAATACGGGATGGATTGGCGGAGCCTACGGAAAAGGGGGGAAACGAATCGATTTAAAATCAACCCGAACCATAATTAACTCAATCCTTGATGGCTCCATTGAAGAGTCCACCTTCGAAACCCTTCCAATATTCAATCTGCAAATTCCCAGGACACTTGAAGGAGTTAATAGTGATGTGTTAAACCCAAGGAATAGCTGGACTAATCCTTCCGATTGGGATAAAGCAGCCCGTGAACTCGCCATAAAATTCATTGAAAACTTTGAAAATTTTACTGATACCGAGGCAGGGATGAGGCTTGTTGCAGCTGGGCCACAGATTTAAAAATAAAATGGTGTAATGCCTATTCAACCCATTACACCATTTTTTTACAACTCTAATCTAGGCTATCTTACATACTTCCTATTTATTACCTTAACAATGGAAAGTGCCATTGTTGAGTTTTTAATAAAATCATTATTGGGGTCAATATTGACAAGGCTTTTACTAATGCTCACATTAACCTCTAATGATTTGTTAAACTTAAATCCTAACTGACCAATGTAGGATAGGTCCGATTTATGAAAATGAGCCTCTGGCGAATCGCCCCAAACAACTGAATTAGAGAAATCCAACTCATAATTATCTGAGGTAAATGCTTCAGTAATTTTTCCCTTTGACCCCAACGACACCATAATCCCTCCACCAGCATAAATTTGCCAATTGCGTTTAATGCTACTAGTTGACAAATTAACAATAATTGGAATATCAATATAGTCAAGTTGGTAATTTCTGCTTAAGTCAAAAAAATCAATATAATCTGATATCTGGAAGTTTTCACCCTCTGCTTTTGCTCCCTTTCTGCTATATAATATGCCCATTTCAAAATCTATTGGAGTATAAACTAAGTCAAACCGAGCAACAGCACCAACATTGAAACCAAATTTAGGACTAACAGTTGTATAGTCAAAATCGGTTCCGAAAATCATGGAAGAGTAATTACCTCCTGCCCTAAATCCTAAAACGAATTCTTGCGTTGGCATACTGTCTTGTGCAAAGATGGGTGTATTAATAAGAAATGCTGTAATGAATACTAATGTCTTTTTCATTTTAAAAACTGATTTTGGTTTAATTTACCAAAAATAGAATAAAAAAT
>JBKHAH010000001.1:0-109205 GCA_046542995.1 Bacteroidales bacterium | reverse complement strand
CTTTTTCTTTATATCTTGAAATCTGAACATCAAGCGTTCGTTATCGAACACAAAGTGTGCTCATTCGCACGAAACTTATTTTTTCTTACACCTATTATATATGCTTAAAATACAAGATAATCAGGCATGTATAGGTTTTGGTATGGTTGTGGTATTGTGTGTGAAAAGTTAATTATAAACCTATCGCCATGTTAAAGAATTATCTATTAGTAGCAATACGTAATATTTTTAGGAGTAAAGCTTCCTCCTTAATAAATATTGTTGGTTTAGGATTAGGCATTGGCGTATTCATCCTAATATTTCTGTTTATTTCGCAAGAGTATAAGGTTGATAATTTTATAAAGGAGAAGGAGAAGATTTATAGGCTTGAGTTTGGAGAATGGGCTCTTTTGGGCCCAGGATTTGCAAATTTTGCAGAAATGCACTGCCCAGATGTGGATGAAGCCGTATCGGTAACGAGTTATTTTATTGATGATGAGGTTATAACACAGCAGGATAGAGTTTTTCGTGTTGATGGTTACATGCCAGTTACCAATAACTTTATTAGTTTTTTTGACTTTGAGATATTACAAGGTAGAGTACTGAACCCCTTGGATGATAAATATGATATAGTTCTAACTGAAAGCGAAGCAAAAAGGTTGTTTGGTAACGAGAACCCCATTGGGAAAATTATAACTGTTTACGATGAGCATAACTTTACGGTAACAGCAGTGATTGAAGACCCAACTTTTTTTCATCTACCTTTTAAGGCGCTTTTCTCTTTCGATATACTGCAGGTTTTTTATGGCTGGGACGAAATTGAATCGAAGCTTTTTAATAACATGAATAACCCAACGTATTTAAAGCTAGTATCACCCGATTCTAAAAATGTGGTTGCTGAACGATTAAACCTTAAGCTTGAAGAATTGATGGGATCGAAACCACCTTTTGAATTGCGTTTACGACCTGTGTCCGATATCTATTTCAATGGCGCTCTGTCTTTTGAAGGGAAAGTAAAACACGGTAATCCTAGGTTCATTGGCGTTATGATAGTAGTTGCAATTCTTATATTAATTCTAGCATGCGTTAATTATATTAACCTAAGCACCGCCCGAGCATCTACCAGAGCAAAGGAAATTGCCATACGAAAGGCCATTGGCGGAAGTCGTTTTAGCATAATCAGCCAGTTCCTTGGGGAGTCTGTTTTAACCGCTCTCTTTGCAATGCTTATTGGGGTTGCCTTGGCAGAGCTTCTGGCTTCATTTTTCGGATCGTTGGTTGAACGCGACCTCTCCTCTGCAGCACTTATCACTCCATTATCCATATTCTATCTATTTATTTCTGCCATAATAATCGGAATTATTTCAGGACTTTACCCATCTTTCTACTTGAGTTCTTTCTCAACAAATGCTGTGCTTAAGGGAAATTTGGTTAAAGGAGCCAAGTCGGGGTTTCTTAGAAAGCTGCTTATTGGATTTCAGTTTTTCGTGTCGGTAGCACTAATAATATCTACCCTGGTAATTTTTAGCCAATTAAACTATTTCACTAGGTTCGACGTGGGCTTTGATAAGGAACAGATTGTGAACCTGAGGATTCCGCGTAAAACCAGCTATGGTTTCGATGTTTTTAAAGATAAGGTGATGCAAACTCCAGGCGTAAAGGGCGTAACTCGCTCTAACGCTAAAATGGGGAGCATAAAATGGCAGGAAAGCTACAAGGATATGCAAGGTAATATGCATAACTATTCTTATCATCCTGTTGACCCTGATTATATTGATGTTTTAGGTCTCGAAATTATTCAGGGTAGGAGTTTTGAATGGGATAGACCTGCTGACAAGAACTATGCTGTAGTTATAAATGAGACATTGGCAGATATGCTGGAAACCGAAAACCCTATAGGTGAAAAGTTGGAAGGTGGGTGGTCAACCCGTGAAATTATTGGAGTAGTTAAAGATTTTAACTTTAACTCATTGCATAGCAATATTGGTCCGCTTGTTCTTTGCTATAGAGGTTCTGCATACAACACCTATAACATTAAAATAAACGTTTCACAGTTACATGAAACGCTAGATAATCTTAGAATTATTTGGAACGACTATGCTATAGAGGAGCCTTTTGAGTACACTTTTTTGAATGATTCGTTTGAAAGGCTCTACCGTAGCGAGATGAGGATGGGGCAGATGTTTGGTTACTTTGCTGTTATTGCCATTTTTATTGGTTGTATGGGTCTTTTCGGACTGTCAGATTTTATGGTACAGGCAAGAGTAAAGGAGATGGGAATTCGCAAAGTAATGGGTGCCTCTAGCCTTCGTATTATGGGGTTGCTATGGAAAGAATTTGCCCTGTTGGTTATGGCAGCTAACGTGATTGCATGGCCAGCGGCATATTTTGCTATGAATACTTGGTTACAAGATTTTCCTTACAGAACGTCAATAAGTATTCTGTATTTTATAGCTGCATTCATTTTATCCATGCTAATTGCATTTCTTACAGTATCTTACCATACATGGCGAACAGCCAGAGCCAACCCTGTAGATGCATTAAAATATGAGTAATATAAAATATATTCAATAATTGTATTCTGATAAAAATTAGAAATTATGCTAAAAAGTTACTTGTTAATTGCACTGCGATCCTTAAAAAGAGACATCGGGTTCTCACTTATCAATATTGTTGGTTTAGCTATAGGTATGGCTGCTGCTATTCTTATTCTATTTTGGGTTATTGACGAGGTGAATTATGACCGTTTCCATTCCAATATTGATGAAATATATAGGGTCTATGAGTATCAAACGTATTCTGGAACTGACGATTTACTTGTGTATAATACACCTGGCCCTTTGGCGCCCGAGCTACGTAATAGCTATTCAAGCATAAAAAAAGTTGCTAGATTTACGCCAATTTGGCAAAGAAATATTTTTACCGTAAATAGCAAGGATTCGTACGTTAATAATGGATACTTTGCTGATAAAGAGGCTTTCGATCTTTTTACATTCAAATTTATTTACGGGTCACCTGAAACATCATTGAGCGATCCTAATTCCATTATCTTAACCCAAAAGTTTGCCGAGCGATTTTTTGGTGATGAGAATCCTGTTGGAAAGAATATTGTTATAAATTCTGAATTTTCATACAATGTAACAGGTGTAGTTCAAAGACCTTCAAATACTCATTTGAAATTTGACTACGTTATTTCGTTTGAGGGAAATATTGATCGATACTGGGGCGAAATGAATATTAACTGGACCAACAATAGTTTTTATACATACGTTCAAATAGATGAGAGTGTTGATTTCAAACAAGTGGAGGAGCAGATTTCAAATGTTGTTGCCAATAATGGGCAGGAAAATGTAACGCTCCATCTTGAACCCCTTATGAGGAGCTATTTGTATAATATTTGGGGGTCCGGAGCAATTACCAATGTTCGAATTTTTTCTGCAATAGCATTCCTGGTATTGCTCATAGCATGTATAAATTTCATGAATCTGGCAACGGCACGTTCAGCTAAAAGAGCAAAGGAGGTTGGTTTACGTAAAGTTGCCGGTGGTAAACGTATTCAACTAATCGGACAGTTTCTGGGTGAATCAATTTTACTAACGCTTATAGCATTTGTAATTGCTATGATGCTTGTAGCAATATTTTTACCCAGTTTTAACGACCTTTCAGGAAAGAACATCGCTTTCTCATCCACATCCAGCTGGATGTTTGGTGTTGTTGTTCTTGTAGCTATAGTAACCGGAGTCATTTCAGGTAGCTATCCTGCTTTTTTCCTTTCGTCATTTGTTCCAATAAAAGTTCTTAAAGGCGAATTTAGTAAAGGGTCAAAATTATTCAGAACCGTGCTTGTTGTTTTTCAATTTAGTCTTTCAGTTGCTCTTATTGTAGCAACAATTTTGGTTAGCAGACAATTAGACTATATGATGAATAAGAACTTGGGCTTTCAAAAGGAGAATATAGTATCAGTTATGTTTAATAAGGGCGGGCTTGAAAAGTATGATATGTTAAAGGAGGAGTTGCTAAAAATTCCAAGTGTAGAGTCTGTAACATGTTCAAACGCCTTACCCTATCAGGTTGGTAATAGCACAGGAGGCGTATCTTGGGAAGGGCAGGACCCCAATGATAATTCTCTCTTTTCAACTCTCATTGCTCACAATGATTTTCTCGATGTTTTCGGTATGGAGCTGGTTAAAGGTAGTGCATGGAATCCAAAGATGGCGTCAGATTCAATGGGTTTAGTAATTAACCAGGAAGCTGCAAGGGTTATGGGTATGGATAATCCTGTGGGTAAACCTGTAGAACTATGGGGATATAGCTTTGAAATTATAGGCGTAGTTGCTGATTTTAATTTTAAGAGTTTAAAACACAAGGTTCAACCTTTGTTGATCTTTACGGCTGCCCCCTATCAGAATAGGGTTTCTCTCAGAATTCACTCAGAAGATATTACAAGTACAGTAAAAGAGATAGAGAAAGTTTGGGGTACAGTTTATCCCGGTGAGCTTTTTACTTACCAGTTTTTTGATGAATTGTTTGATAGCCTGTATCGATCAGAAATGCGAATGACAAAATTGTTCTCTTACTTTAGCTTTTTAGCCATTCTAATATCTTGCCTTGGGCTATTGGGACTGGCCACATTTATGGCTGAGCAAAAGTTTAGAGAAATTGCCATAAGAAAAACATTGGGAGCAACTGAATTGACAATAGTAATTTTAATGGTTTGGGAGTTCGTAAAATGGGTACTGCTTGCAAATGTCTTAGGCTGGATATTAGCTTACTACACCATGGAGTATTGGCTAAGAGAATATGCATATCGCATTTCAACGAGTTTTGATGTGTTCCTTTTTGCCGGGCTTATAAGCCTAGCCATTGCATTGATAACTGTTGGCTATAAGGCAATTAAAGCTTCGCATACAAATCCTGTGGAGGCATTAAAGTACGAGTAATAGCAGGTTAACCTCTGCTTATTAAACCTAACGAATAGTTTTCAGTAAAGTTAACAACCAAAGAATAATTGAGCTGACCATTATTGTGGGTGTTAGTTGCTCTTTGGTTGTTAATTTTCATTTCTTTAATTCAGTTGCATGGCAAACAATAATCAACCTGCAGTTTAATCACCCTCCTTACCTGTTCGCTTCCGAACACGAGCTATACGGAATTGAACAATCAATTATAAAATTAACAGTGCTTAATATGCAGAAATACAGCATTATGTGTATTTTGGTACGCAATATGATAGTGTTTTGGTGTTGAGAATCTCGTTACAATTGATTCGTTCAATCGTCATACATCTAATAACATTTTTATCATATTAATTACTTAATTCTATTTGTTATGATCCTAAACTACCTGAAGGTTTCTGTCCGAAATCTTATTTCACAAAGAGGTTATACCCTTATAAATATTTTCGGTTTAGCTGTTGGTATCGCCAGTGCGCTTCTTATTATTCTATATGTTGTTGATGAGTTTAGTTACGATAGGTTTCATCCTAACGCCCAAAACATTCATAGAATCTGTCTGGATGCGAAGCTGCAAGACACTGAAATGGTGGCCCCCATAAGTAATATTCCCATTGGACCAACTTCTGTTGAGCAGTATCCAGATATTTTAAATTTTACAAGGGTATTCAACTTTGGAGGAGATCCTGATGTTCGGTATGGCGATAAAACGTTTGTTGAAAAGGAGATGATACATGCTGACTCCACCTTCTTCCAAATTTTTAATGGATTTAAGCTTATTAGCGGAGATCCTGATAACATTCTAAATTTAGAAAATCAGGTGGTAATGACCGAGTCCACTGCACGTAAGTATTTTGGCAATGAGAATCCTGTTGGTAAAATTGTGAAGATGTGGCAGGGTAGGGATGACTGGGAGGTTGTTGGTGTAGTTGAGGATGTACCCTCCAACAGTCACATTCAGTTTGATATGGTTGGATCATTTGTATCGCTCCCAGTATCGAACCAAACCAGCTGGGTAGGAAACAGCAATTATACGTACTTGCTGCTTCAAGAAGGGTTAAAATCAAAGACAGTTAATGAACGCTTTATAGAGATGGTCGAAACCTATGCTGGCCCACAGTTTGAGCAGTTTATGGGTGTTTCTTACCAGGAGATGGGCGAGGCAGGAAACCATTACGAATACTTTACTCAGCCGCTATTGGATATTCACTTAAATTCAAGTATGCCCTTTGAGATGCAGAAGGGAGGTAGCAGAACTATGGTTTATGTTTTTTTAATTATTGCAGTATTTATTCTGGTAATCGCAGCAATTAACTTTATGAATCTTTCTACTGCGCGATCGGCCAGAAGAGCAAAAGAGGTAGGAATAAGAAAAGTTGTAGGATCAACCAGGAGCAAGCTTATTGGGCAGTTTTTAACTGAATCGGTTCTTGTTTCAACTATTTCATTACTTATTGCCATTGGCATTATTATACTTGCAATACCCGAATTTAATAACATAGCAGGCAAGGAGATGATGCTCTCCTCATTACCAATTGCATTAACTGTTGGTATTCTTATTGCTACAATCCTAATTGTAGGTTTTGCTGCAGGTAGCTACCCTGCATTCTTTTTGGCTAGTTTCGAGCCACTTAAGGTGCTCAAGGGAAAGATTCAAGGTGGCATGAAAAGTAGTTTGCTTAGAGGTGTGCTGGTTGTTATTCAGTTTACAATAACCATTGGTTTGCTAATATCAACGTTTGTAGTCTTTTTCCAAATTTCGTTTATGCAGGACAAAGAGTTAGGATACAATTCAGATAACCTGTTAGTTATTAATAGGTCGTATGTTGTGCCTGAGGCTCAACGTGAAACTTTTCTCAATGAGTTAAGGGATGTTCCTAATGTTAAGGCTGTTTCAAGAGCGTCGTCCCTGCCAACAACTACAATTGGCAATACAATAATGCAGAAAGAGGGGGCAGCACAAGAAGATTTCCAAACCTATAATTTCTTTTATGCTCATCACGATTTTGATAAAGCACTGCAATTTAGAATGGTTGAGGGGCGCTATTTTAGCGATGATTATGCAAGCGACTCAATGGCAATGGTAATAAATCAATCCGCTGCAAAGGGTTTTGGGTTTGAAGGTTCGCCTATTGGTAAGCACATTACATTGAATGCCAACGATGAGCGCAGGATAGTAGGAGTGATGGAAGATTTCCATTACGAGTCTTTGCATAAAAAGATTAGTCCGCTTGTTATTGCATATCATCCAGTTTTCGCATACGTTACCATAAGAATTGACAATGGGAATATTCAGGAAACCATTCGAAGCATTGAATCTAAATGGAATGAATTTGTATCTGATCAGGAGTTCGATTATTTTTTTATGAAGGAAGCCATTGAAGAACAGTATAGTGATGAGAAACGTGCAGGGATTCTTTTTACCAGCTTCAGCATTCTTGCAATTATCATTGCATCGTTAGGGTTGCTTGGTTTATCATCGTATTCTGCGGAGCAGCGCACCCGTGAAATAGGCATACGCAAGGTGCTTGGGGCCAATATGGGGCTTGTAGTCTGGTTGCTGCTAAAAGAGATTAATAAGCTATTTATCATTGCAACCCTTATCTCTTGGCCCATTGCATGGTACTTGATGAAGAGCTGGTTAAACGATTTCGCATTCCGCATAAACCTTTCGCCATGGTTCTTTATTGCCGCATCGGTTTTGGCATACCTTATTGCGGTGTTAACGGTAAGCTATCAGGCATTAAAGGCTGCAAGAACAGATCCTGCCATAACCTTAAAGTACGAGTAGAACAAAAAGTACCCATCTGATCATTCCAAATGCTCAGATGGGTAATGTATTTGGGTATCCTTCTTGAATCTACCTAATAACCTCTATGTTTATAAGCTGAGATGTGATTTTACATTTGCAGCATAAAATAACTATGGTTTTTTAAAACTGCTAGGTCTGTCTAAATAACGTTTTCTGGCTTCCTTGGGGTCGGCATCGTTGGCAATGTAAATAATAGTTCTGGAGTCAATTATTACGGCCTGCATTTTGGTTAAGTCAGGGGTTTTGTTGCTCGATTGCTTCTTGGTATTCATCTTTGGCTTCCTTTCATTAGTTGTTTAAGTGTTGAAAGGTTGCTGTTAACTCCCTCTTCACTTTAGTATTTACCAAAGATAACAATGTATTTTGATTATTTTGGATAATTTGCACAAATTATTGAAAATAAATGTTGTATATCCAATATTTAAGATTACTTTTGTCGTTCAATTTTAATAATAAATTATGAACAACGGAACAGTAAAATTTTTTGATGAGACGAAAGGATTCGGATTCATTAAAGACGAAAATTCAACGAAAGAGTACTTTGTACATTCATCAGGTTTAATTGACAGCATCAGAGACAACGATGAGGTTACTTTTGAATTAGAAGAAGGAAAAAAAGGTATTAATGCGGTTAATGTAAAGCTTGTATAGCATCCTATTATAAATCGTAATTAATTTTTAGAACCAGCACTTAGTTAATTAGGGGCTGGTTTTTTTTATGCTTACAAAATTCATTTTTTTCTTTAGGGTTCTGCTGCTAATTTCGTGGAAATATACTGCAATTAAGGAAAACCTAGTTTTTAATTTCAAACTTTATATATCTTCCACTAAAATTACAGTACTACCTTCTTTAGTCATACTTCTAATGCCTGTAGCATTTATTTTTCTATTTTAAAAACGAGGCCCTTGTTTTTAGGTATGTAAACCGAGATACCTTCATTCTGTGCATCGTTTGGGTAAAATTCGGTCATTTGATTACCAAAAATAAGCTGGCTAGCATTCCATTTGTTTGTTTTTGATAAGCCTGCCATGTTAACCGCATCGGATGGGATTCTAAGTTTAATGGTGTGGTCATTTTCATTATCAAAATTCAGCACCACTAAAATAACCTCCTGTTTGTAATAACGAAGATAGGCGTAAATTTTGTCAAGATTTAGACTAGGGTTTTTCCACATTAAATCGTAGAATTCTCCTTCGCTTATTGCTTTCGATTTTATGCGTAATCTATTTAAATCTTTGTAGAAGTTACGTAGTTTACGCTGATTGCTACTCAATTGTTCTGTATTAAATTTACCGCCATTAACCCATTTTTGGTATTCTGTTAAGCACCAGTAATCAAAAATAGTAGTTCTCCCTTCGTTCTGGCTAAATCCTTCGCTATTTTGAGCTTTCTCTCCAATTTCCTGACCAAAGTACAGCATTAGTGGTCCACAGTTCAGCGTAGCTGCAAGAACCATTGCGGGCATGGCTTTCCATGGGTCACCTGCAAAATGCGAGGATGCAATACGCTGCTCATCGTGATTTTCTAAAAACCTGAGCATTTGGTGTGAGTAACCCTCGTACTGCTGCCAAAGGCTGGTTATCTGTCTTGCTGAGCCATGCCCCTCTATTAGTGCTCGGGAAATATCGTAAAGCCCAACCTTGTCGTAAAGGTAATCGAAGCCGGCATCAAGAAATCTTTTGTATTCGGAGGGTTTGTAAACCTCAGCAATAAAAAGTAGCTGTTTATTAGTTTCCTTAACTTTTGGAATTGCCCACTGCCAAAACTCAATCGGTACCATTTCAGCCATATCGCAACGCAGCCCATCGACCCCTTTCTGCGCCCAGAACTGCATAATATGGAGCATCTTTCCCCATGTGTCGGGAATGGGCGAGAAATGCTCCTGATGATTATTGAGGTAATCAACGCCGTAGTTCAACTTAATGGTTTCGTACCAATCGGTAATGCTTGGTTGAGCCGTAAATGCATCATTACCCGTTGCTTTCGCAGGCGATTCGATGTATTCATTTGCTCCCGTGGTGTAAGGGAAACCTATCCCTTTGGGTACCTTAAAAGGCTGGTTGGGAATATAGTAAAAGTTATTCGATGGTAGGAAGGCATGGTTCGGTTCGTCGTTCTCACCTAGTGCATCGATATTACTTGGTTGCATTAAACTGTCATACTCCCTGGCAACGTGGTTTGGAACAAAGTCGATTATCACATTTAAGCCCTCGGCATGACAACGGTCAACCAAACCTTCAAATTCTTCCATGCGGTTTTTCGGTTCTGTGGCTAAGTCTGGGTCAACATCGTAATAGTCGGTTATAGCGTAGGGTGAGCCAGCACGACCCTTAACAATCAGCGGATTATTATTGGGTATATTGTATTTACTGTAATCGGTGCAGGTTGCATGGCGAATAGCCCCAGTAAACCAAATATGAGATACACCAAAATCTTTTAATGCCTGTAAGGCTTTTGGGGTGAAATGCTCAAACTTGGAGCATCCGTTCTCCTCAATTGTCCCGAATGGTTTGTTGGTGCTGTTATCATTTAGGAACAGCCGAGTAAAAACCTGATAAATGTTTATGGCTTGGCTCATAACTAGTAGGTATTAATTAAGGTGGCACACAGGACATTCCCTAGTAATCAACCGGTTCTGTTAAATCAAACATTATCTCAAGTCTTTTCTCGCCATCCCTGTCTAGTCGGTAGGAGTACCAGGTGAGTTCCTTATCCATTGAGACGGTCCATACGTTACCTTCACCGCCCTCAATAACTTCACTGGTATATTCATCAGCAGGGAAATACTGGGTATAGGCTGTCCCTTTATCGGTTGCATAGCCTCCATACATTGAGCCATATTCGTGGGTGCCATCCTCGTGTAAATGCTGATGCTTAAATCCAAGTTTCCCGTCCTCTGCAAAGAACATCCATGTGCGTGAGTGGTCATCATCTACATGGAAGGGGATATGAACCTTATCGTCCTCACAAACTGTAACGTGCATAATCATGTTTCGATCTGCCCAGCTATCACCATGATGACTCCGATAAACCTGCTCACCGCGGTATGATTTTCCGCAAAGGGAGGCAAGGTTGTCAATAAATTCTTGATGGGTTTCAGAGTCGAATACCGATTGGTTTTTTGCTTCTTCCTCAGATGTTTGCCGCTGCCTTGAATCACATGATGTTAAAAAGACTATAGCTACAAGTAATAAAAGAATTTTTTTTAACATAAGGAGAAATTATGAGTGGGTGTATGTTTTATATTCTTTGCTAATTTAAATAAAAATAGCCAACCTTATATTATTTTTTCAATATTCAATTATAGGCATATAGATCATTTATCAACCATAAGTATATCATGACATGTTAACGCCATTGCCATACAAAGGTATTATTGCCATAATTCAAGAAAAAGATTACATTTATGTATGAGTAGCGGCAGTATTAAATAAAATGGGTAACTCTTTAGTTAGAATTGAAGCATTGGAGGGGTTACAACCTATATTGGGGAGTCGGTGTTTTAAAAGTTTCGATTTTTCAGTTATTATTTATTAATTACTATTATCAGGTCGTTTAGTCTTCATAATAACAGCAAGTTCTAATTTGTGTTTATAGAACTTGAATTGTTTGAACGTTTGTGTAAAATACATTCATAATTCTTTTAATTTATTAAAAAGTACTTTTATATTTGCTATGTATACAAACCAACTAACATTTAAAACCTTATTCCCTATGGAGAACAATCAAAACGATTATCATGTTAGTTTTTTTAAACCCGTTTCCACTCGGGCGCGAAAGAACCGAAACATGACATTATGGCTCATAGCTATTTGGGCTGTTGCAATATTTGGTTTTCAGATATTGCTAAAGGTTATGGGCAAACCCACCCCCGAGCCTGCACATACAGAATTTATTCAAGTTTGGGACAATATTCAATCGGGAGATGCAGATGAGCAAGAGATGGAGGTTTTCTCAAAATCTGTTCTGCAGGCGCTTGCAAAGGTTTATATAAAAGAAGAGCATAAAGTTGCTTTAGAAAACGCATTCTCATGGTCAGTTTTCCAATTGGTTGAAGAAGAAAACGAGGAACTTTTGGGGCATGTTCAAGATTTTGAGCGTATAATGAATCAGAATTTAAGTATTCTCGATAGCGATTATCGTGCTGCAAAGTTAGCATTGGAGACTAACATCTCTTCTTTACTTAATATAGATGCAGAAGATGCCCGAAGAATAGCCATTCCGTTCTTTGTAAAATCCAACGCAATAGAGCAGTTTAGCGATAACAATAAAGCAATCGTTGCAAGTGCCATGGATTTTTATCTTATTCATAATCGCTCAGTGTTAACCGACACAAAATTCTTAGGATTTCCTTTTCACTATTTCTATACAGCAGTATTCTTACTCTGTTTATTTATTGGTTTATGCTGGATTTACTGTGTTAGAACCGATAAAATAGAGATGGAACATTTAATGTCCTAAAACAAAATAAACCGAAATCAAATATGAAAAAGATATATTTTCTCATCATAATGCTTGTTGCCTCATTTGCCGCTCAAGCAGCTGCTACTGCCACTGAATTAGAAGGTAGTTTTAAGGTTGGACCCGCCGTAATTCTTATTTTAATCTTGGTAATCTTTGTAATGGTAGGAATATTTTTCCGCGCAAAGAATACCACCGATTACTATGCTGCTGGAAGAAGCATCTCGCGTGTAGGTTCCGGAATGGCCATAGCCTCAAACTGGATGAGTGCAGCAAGCGTTCTGGGAATGGCTGCATTAATGTTCGGGTCGGGCTACCATGGCCTTGCCTATGTGGTTGGTTGGACAGGTGGATACGTGCTGCTTCTTATCCTTATGGCCGGACAGATTAGAAAGTACGGAAAATATACCGCTCCCGATTTTATTGGTGACAGGTTTTATTCCCGCAGCCTTCGAATTGTAGCAGCACTTATTGCAATTCTTATTTCTATTTCATACGCAGTAGCACAATTTGGAGGAATTGGCTTAATGTTTAAATGGATACTTGGTATCGATTACGTTTGGGCTGTACTTCTGGGTGGAGGAGTTGTACTATCATACACACTTATTTCAGGTATGCTTGGTGTTACTAAGAATATGCAAATACAGTATGTAATTATTGCTGTTTCATTTGTAATTCCACTATTCGTATTACTGTTCAAGTTCGATTACTTCTGGCTTATGCCACCCCTTGGCTATGGTTCTTTAGTATCCGATATAGTATCGGGTGTTCCGCTTGGTGAAGCCAAGGAACTTTTCAATACTTATGGTCATTCCTTTGCCATGGTTGCTTCACCAGAGTATGCGATGCCTTGGTCAGTTTCCTCTGGTGGAACTTTCTTTCAGTGGATGGCTATTGTTTTTGCGCTGATGCTTGGAACGGCTGGATTACCACACGTTATTCAACGTTTCTATGTAGTTCCAAATCCAAGGGATGCTCGCTGGTCAGTTGTTTGGGGATTGTTCTTTATCTGTATTGTTTATTGGACTGCTCCTATTTATGCCGCTTTTGGGAAAATACTAGCTGCACATCCTGAGGTGGGAAGCCTAGCACCTGACGCTATTGTGGTTTACACTGCACAGTTAGGTAATATCCATCCCTTAATTGTTGGTCTTTTAGCCGCAGGTGCTGTGTCGGCAGCTTTCTCTACTACATCTGGATTACTTGTTGCCGGAGCGTCAGCCTTCTCTCACGATCTTTATGTTAAGGTTATAAATCCCGAGGCTACTTCTTCAATGCAACTTCGAATTGCCCGAATGGGAACCATCCTAATGGCAATTATCGTTGCCTTTATTGCTATGCTCGAGCTTGCTCTTATTGCACAGCTTGTGGCATTAGCATTCTCCATTGCTGCCTGTACGATCTTTCCGTTATTCCTGCTAGGAATATGGTGGAGCGGCTCCAACAGAGAAGGAGCAAAAGCAGGGCTGATTGCGGGGGGATTTATCTCGATTATTTCAATAACCTACTTTGTAGCAGGAAGAGTTGGTGTAATTCTACCTTACCAAGATTTTATTAACTACTACTTGGGGGCTTGGTATTTTGCATGGTTTGGAGCACCATTGGCAATTATTACAAACATTATAGTTTCTAAGCTAACTAAACCAACTCCTGTTGAAATACGCAAGTTCTTGGTTGAACAGGTACACGAATAGATATGATATTAAAAATGAACAAGACCACAATGGGGCTCATTATAGTGATGAGTACCATTGTGGTTCTCACTTTTCTCGGAGTTTCGTACTACTATAAGTACGAGAACCTATCAATAGACCCACGGGTGGTTAAGGCCAATGAGCTGTACGAAGATTACAATGATTTGGCAAAATCATCTAATTACCAAGGGGTTTTTCAGTTAATGGATAGTATTGAATCAATCTACTCAAACTACCCTCATTACAAAGAATCCTACGAGGTTGGTGTTTTGTATAACAACAGAGCTGCCGCTTACCTTGCAATGGCTCTTCAGCCTCAAAACACAAGTAAAACAAAGGATTCCTTGCTGAATCTTTCAAAAGAAAATGTGCTCAGAAGTATCGAGATATATAACAGCTGGCTTTCTTTTTGGGGCGAAAAAAATCCCGAGGAAATCAAAATAAAACTTAGCACCTATTTCAGCCCAAACGACAGTACATTTCGTGGGCAAAACATAAAGAGGTATATAAAAAAGCGAACCAAGGAGATTGTTGATGCACAATTTGAGACAAATCGACGATTATCCGTTAGTCATACTAATATAGGCATGGTATATCGACATAATGAGCGATATGATGATGCTGTAAACGAGTACCTTAAAGCTTTGGAATATTGGTCCGATAACTTAACGGCCGAGAATAATCTCAATATCCTTCTGAATCAGCCCCTGAAGAAGCCAAATATTCTCCGTAGCTTCTTTCCAAAGGATAGAAAGAAAACTACAGAATAAAGTTAGTTTTTTCGATTAACAACAGCATTCTTTTAGTAAATTTGGTATTTATATATCAAATACTATGCGAATAGCTATTATAACCGATATTCATGAAGATTTTGAGATGTTAGAAAAGGCTCTTGACGCTCTTAAAACTTCTGGTTATGATATATTAGCATGCCTTGGTGATATTACTGGTTTTGCTCCAGAGTTCTACAACCATACCCCCGATGCCAATGCTTGTATCGATTTATTAAGAGAATTTGCAGATATTGTGTTAGCAGGCAATCACGACCTTTTTAGTGCTCAGAGACTACCAACTTACCATCTTGAGAAGAATATACCCTTAAACTGGTATGAGTTTACCCTAAACGAACGTTATGCCCTGTCAAACAATACCCTTTGGCTTTATGAGAAGGAAGTTAAGCCAAACCTTTCACCTGAAAATGAAGCGTTTTTGGCTAGATTACATGAGACCAAAGTAATTGATAATAGCCATAGTCAAATTATGCTTTCGCATTTTCTACAACCTGATTTGGCAGGAGTTAGCCGATGGTTCCCATATAGGGTGGGCGAGTTGCGTCCGCATTTTAGGTTAATGAAGGAGTGTGAAACCAACCTTGCATTTGTTGGGCATTGCCATCCCCAAGGACCTACCATTCTTAGCAAACTATTTTGGTCGGCACCAAACTATAAAAAAACAAAAGTAAGCCGAAAGACTAGAATAGTTCTTTGTCCTGCCATTGTGCGAAACGCAAAACCTAGTGCTGCAATAATTTTTGATACCAGCACATACGAGTTAAGACCAATATTCATAAAGCCAGATTAAATGCATAGTAAACACCCAATCAATCAACCAATATGAACCTCAATACTCGCTTCTTTTCACGCATTTTGCTTCCTTCAATGGTGGCTGTGCTAATATTCTTGGTAGCCATATATCTTTTTGTAATACCCAACTACCGCGATAGCTTGATGGATAAAAAACGTGAGACCATTCGTGAGTTAACCAATGTAGCATGGAGCGTAATGCATAAGCTCGATTTAATGGTAGATGCAGATTTTTCTCTCCAAATGGCACAGAAGGAAGCTGCATTAATTATTGGGGATATGCGCTGGGGCGATGAGCTTAAGGACTATTTTTGGATTACCGATACGCTACCCCGTATGGTAATGCATCCTTACCGACCATCATTAAATGAAATGGACTTGTCCGATTATGAGGACTTGGGTGGGAAGAAGCTTTTCGTTGAGATGGTGGATGTTGTTCATAAACATGGCTATGGGTATGTCGATTATAAATGGCAGTGGAAGGACGATAGCACAAAAGTAGTTCCTAAACTATCGTATGTTAAGGAGTTTGAGCCTTGGGGTTGGATAGTAGGTACGGGTATTTACATTGAGGATGTGAAAACCGAAATAACTAGGATTACTAGTAGTTTGCTTTGGATATCCATACTTATAACCATACTAATTGGAGCATTTATTACCTACTTGGCCCGGCGAAACTACGTGGCCGAAAGAGAACGACAATTGGCGCAGGAACGACTTCGCGATTCCATGGAGCGATACAAAAAACTGGTAGAAGCATCAACCGATGGGGTGTTAATGATGATAGGAAACGAGATAGCTTACTGTAATCCTTATCTGCTTAATCTACTAGGATATTCACAAGAAGAATTTGACCAGAAAGATCCACTCTTCTTTGAGACCCTATCTAGTTTCATTGAGTTTGATACTAAAGATGATGGTCAGGTAGCGGGGACGGAACATCCCGAGATATCAACCGAGCAGAAAGTTAAGAAGAAGAATGGTGTAATGGTTGATGTGGTAGTTAATCGTTCAACCTTCGAAATAGAGGGCAAGCAGGGTGTTATATACGCTGTTAAGGATGTTTCGAAACATAAGGACGTTGAGCGTGAACTTGACCTGAGCATGGAGAAATTCAAATCCATAGCAGGGCTAATGAATTTAGGCATTTTTCGTTGCACTCTGGGGCGACAGTCGCGTTTTATTGAGATGAACCCCAAAGCGCTCGAATTGCTGGGCTACGCATCGCAAAGCGAGCTACGCGACACACATGTGCAGGAGCTGTTCGATGTAAATGAGGAGAGGAAGGAGGTGGTACGCGCCATTAACGAGGGCATTCATATCAAGGATAGGCTTATCAGACTCAAGCGTGCTGATGGTACCATCCTGCCCGCATTGGTTTCGCTTTTCCCCGTTAATGACGCTCATGGCAAAACGGTTTACTGCGATGGGATAATTATTGATGCTTATGACCACCTAACCCGCGATATTAGCTTCGAGAAAAGTTCATCAGCCAATCAGCTTACCGCCAATATCCTTTTACAACCCATCAAGGATTTTCTTTTGCCAGCACCCCATTGCGATATGGATACAACGGTTATAGCAGCAGCTAAACTCCTAACCAAAGTAAAAGCGGATATTCTTCTTGTTAAGGGGGACGATGCTTCCATATTGGGACTGGTTACTCATCGCGACATAAGTAGGAGGGTCGTTGCTCAGGGGGGTGATAGTTCAATTCGTGTATCTGAGATAATGAGCGCACCCGTGATTTCTGTTTCTGATGAGGACATGGTAATGGATGCATTCTCGTTAATGGTTCAGCATCGGATTTCGTACGTAGTGGTAAAATCTAAGGATACTGAAAAGCCATCTTACATTAGCTTGCTAAAACTCTCGCAACTCCGAAAGGATACCCCTGAATATATAGTGAATTCAATCCAAAGCTCTGCATCGGTTTACGAGATTAACAGTGAGATGGAGCGGCTTCCTTATATTATTAGAAACTTGGTAGAATCTGGAACCGGAGCTTCAACTACAGGAAAGCTCATCAGCAAAATATCTGACACTATCTCCGAAAAACTCATTTCCGATGCGATGGCAGATATTGGTGAGCCACCTGTTCCTTTCGTTTTTTTAGCCCTTGGAAGCGAAGGGAGAAGGGAGCAAACTCTGGCAACCGATCAGGATAACGCCATAGTGTTTAAGTCCCTTGGCAAAGAGAAAGATGCTCATAACAGGGAGTACTTTCTTAAGCTGGGCAGCAAGGTTTGCAATTTATTGAATATGGCAGGATATCCTCTTTGTAAGGGAGGGGTAATGGCAATGAATGAGGAGTGGTGTATGAGTTTTGATAGCTGGCAAAAAACTATCACAGGCTGGGTAAACATCCCTAATCCGCAAGAAATCCTTAATATTTCTATCTTCTTTGATTTCCGACCCGTTTACGGCGATTTTGAGCTGGCAAATGAGATGCATAAATTCTGTAGGATATTGCTAAAGGATAAAAGCGTTTTCTTCTATAACCTAGCCCAAAGCACCATCAACCTTAAGTTACCAGCCATCGATAGTTTTAAAGAGAAGGATGAATACGATATAAAATTGCCCATACTTGCAATTACAAGCATCGTAAGACTTTGGTCTCTGAAATATGGTGTTGGCGAGCGGAATACCATCGAGAGGATGTTTGCCCTAGAAACAGCAAGCATCTTCACATCAGAACTACGCAATGAGTTAGAACAGGGGTATCGATTCCTGATGCTTATGCGAATAAAAAATCAGCTCAGGCAGTTCGAGCATAACCTAGATGTGAGTAATTATATCAACCCCAAAATTCTATCGGAAATTGAGAAATTAACACTTAAAAAGGTTATTAACACCATTACCAATCAACAGAACCGTTTGGCCATGGAGTTTAGGGTGGGGTAGGTTCGCTAAGAAAATGGTTGTGTTTCAGCGATCAAAACACCACCATTTTGTAATTTGGATTATCAACCTAAAAGAAGTTATTCCCAAGTTTTTTATGTGCTTTTAGAAAAACAGAGCGTACGAAACTCCAAGTACTCCAATGCAAGCAAGTATGTACACAACCTTAGCTGGCATTACCCCATTATTCTCAGCCGTTTTTCCAAATATGCCAAATACTAGTGGATGAATAAGAAATGGCATTGCGAATACAAATGCAATAAGTCCGGCTGCTTGCTCGCCAAACATTCCCTCTTGTATCGCTGCAAATAATCCGAAATGTGATATTGCCGATGCGTTAGCCATAACGGAATCGTTCAACCCCATGCCTCCCAGGTTTAGTATAAGTAATCCTCCAAAAACAGCCACTAGCTGCCATCCTAAAGAGAAGAGCATAAGGCCCCGAATTTCTTTTGATTCTTGTCCCTTTGATTTTTTTAGTGTGCTTAGTGCAAAGTACGTAAGGATTATTCCCGCTGCAACGACAATAAGGGTGTATGGAATGAGTAGTTTATCAGCAGTGGTACTTGCTGCCAGTATTGAAAAAACAAATATGTGTCCTATAAATGGTATGTTAATCATTATTGGAGCGCGTACTTGTGCCTCGTTACCTAAATCGCCTGCTGTACAGGCGCCAGTAAGACCTGAGTGTGATAAGGAACCGGCCATGCCAGGTGCTAAGTTTCGGATATGATTGGCTTTTCCTAATAGTATAAGAATTGCTAACCCGCCAAACATCCAAAGCAGCTGGCCAAAAAATCCAAAAGAGAGGACGGCATTCATTCCGGTTAAAGAAAATGCTTCCGCAATTCTTGAACCACCTACCATAAAGTTTGCTGCCAGCACAACTGGAATTCCTGCAAATAGTAACGAGCGAACTGTTGGGCCAAACTTCCAACGAGAGAAAATCATACCCAGTGAAACGGATAGTATCATGGCAAAGAAAATTTCAGGCAGAGCAATATGTGGACGAATCCATTTAGATATATGCCATGCAATAATTAGTACGGCCAGCATGCCTGCTGTTTCAATAAATCCTTTTCTGATGTAAGTGGATTTGTTTTTAATTTTGGCCCTGTAATCAATAAGTATAATAGAGCCCACTATGCCCAAATAGCCTATTAATGGGTAGAAATTATCAAGCGGTTCTCCATTATGATGTCCAATTATTACCCTTTTCATTGATTCTATGCCGATTAGAATAAAGAAAGCACGAATAAGAAACATGAACTGGGTGAATGTGGTACCTAAAAAAATCTCATCTGAGGAGGGAACTACAATATCCTCCTTATCAATTTTCTGGTTGGTGAATATCTTTCTAATTTCTTGACCACCAACAAAGAAAGATGCGCTTAAAGCAGTGATGGTAACTTTGCTAGTAAAATCGAGTATGGGGAATTCACCTAAGCCTGGGGTTCCCATACCAGTATTTACCAATACATAACCCATGATTAAGCCAAAAACAACTATAATAAGAATAGGAGAGTACCTGGTTCCAGCAACAATAGTTCGCGATACCAATACCATTGTAATTACCAACAGGAAGGTTAGCCAGATTTGGTTTAGAATATGCATGTTGGCCAGCTGATCGGTTAAATACTCCATATTTAATTTTTTTGTTTGTGGAAAATTACCAGCAAAAATAATTTTTTTGTTGCAGAAAACCATTAAGGGTTTTATAAAAACCAAAAAAGGTGCCTCAATGGTTAGAGACACCTAAAAATCAGTTTGTTGAGCACCTAAAAACTACTTCTTCTTTAGAATACTCTTTAGCACCTTGTCCTTATCCAACTTCTTGGTGCAGAAGAACCAGTCGTAGCAATGAGTATCCTCATCTTTGCTCTCCATGCGTTCTTTTGCAACACCGCATGATCCTGCTGTTGGTACAATTACCTCATCACCCGGCTGCCAGTCGGCAGGGGTGGCTACTTTAAACTCATCGGCCGTTTGAAGCGCAATAACAATTCGATAAAGCTCATCGAAATTACGACCAAGGCTTAATGGGTAGAATAAAACGGTTCTTACAATGCCTTCAGGGTCAATTACAAATACTGCCCTCACCGCTTTCGTGTTACTTTCTCCTGGCATCATCATGCCGTACTTTGTGGCCACATCCATGGTGATATCCTCAATTAGGGGGAATTTCACCTCGATATCTTTCATGCCTTTATACTCAATCTTTTCTTTGATGGTACGTAACCAGGCAATGTGACTATACAAACCGTCAACAGAAAGACCTACCAACTTTGTGTTTGCCTCGGCAAACTTATCTGCCATATTGGCAAAGGTCATGAACTCTGATGTACAGACAGGGGTAAAGTCTGCAGGGTGGCTAAAAAGGATCACCCAGCTACCCTTGTAATCAGCTGGAAAATTGATGTCACCCTGAGTGGTTACTGCTTTAAATTCAGGTGCCTTATCGCCAATACGTGGCATGGCGAAAGTTTTTTCTTGTTCTTTGTTTTCTTCCATTTTTTTTTAACTATTTATTGATTAATTGATTGATTTAACAATGGTTAATTGATTACTATATAAAATAGCAGTTAGGCATTTCAACTATATTTATGTTGATTGTAGCATTTCAAAAAATAATCACTTCAAATCAAACCGATCTGCATTCATTACTTTTACCCATGCGTTCACAAAATCCTTAACAAATTTTTCTTTATTGTCATCCTGTGCATAAAATTCTGAATATGACCTTAATATGGAGTTGGAGCCAAACACTAAATCCACTCTGGTTGCTGTCCATTTCTTTTGATTTGACTTTCTGTCAATAATATGATACAAATTATTGGAAACGGGTTTCCAAGTGTAACTCATATCTGTTAGGTTCACAAAGAAGTCATTGGTTAATTCACCTTCCCTGTTGGTGAATACCCCGTGTTTCGTTCCTCCGTGATTTGTTCCTAACACACGCATGCCGCCAATTAAAACGGTCATTTCAGGGGCTGTAAGTCCCATTAGTTGAGTTCTATCAAGAAGCATCTCCTCTGGCTGCACAGCATAGTCTTTCTTTAGCCAGTTTCTGAACCCATCGTGTAGAGGTTCTAAAGCCGAGAAGGATTCTTCATCTGTCATATCTGCTGTTGCGTCCCCTCTTCCTGGGCTGAATGGAACTTTGATGCTTACGCCAGCGTCCTGTGCGGCTTTTTCAACGGCTGCACTTCCACCCAAAACAATTAAATCGGCAATGCTAACCTTTTTGCTTAAACTTGTCTGAATCTCTGCAAGTTTATTCAAGACTTTTTCAAGCCGCTTGGGTTCATTGCCTTCCCAATCTTTTTGGGGTGTAAGACGAATTCTTGCACCATTAGCCCCACCTCTATAGTCGGAACATCTGAATGTTCTTGCGCTGTCCCATGCTGTATTTATTAGTTCGGTTGGGGTTAAGCCGCAACTCAAAAGTTTATTTTTTAGTTCTTCTATTTCGGATTCTGAAAGGGTGTAATCAACTGATGGGATTGGGTCTTGCCAAATTAAATCTTCTTTTGGAACATCACTGCCCAGGTAACGGCTTTTAGGACCCAGATCGCGGTGTGTTAATTTGAACCAGGCTTTGGCAAAAGTTTTTGCAAAATACTCGGGGTCCTTGTAAAAACGTTCAGATATTTTCCGATACTCAGGATCCATTTTTAAAGCCATATCGGCATCAGTCATCATGGGGTTTCTGCGAACACCGGGAACATGAGCATCAAATGGTTTATCTTCCTCCTTAATGTTTACTGGTTCCCATTGCCATGCTCCTGCAGGACTTTTTTTCAGTTCCCAATCGTACGTTAAAAGCAAATAGAAATAAGTGTTGTTCCATTTATCGGGGTAGGTTGTCCATGCACCTTCCAAACCACTTGAAACGGTATCTTCCGCATTCCCTTTGCCTTTGGGGTTTGACCATCCAAAACCTTGCTCTTCTATTGGAGCACCTTCGGGGTCGGGTCCCAAAGCAGATGCATCGCCATTACCGTGAGTTTTACCAACGGTATGACCGCCAGCAGTTAAAGCAACGGTTTCCTCATCGTTCATTGCCATTCGTTCGAAAGTAACCCGCACGGCCTTTGCAGTTTTTAGTGGGTCGGGCTTTCCATCAACACCTTCGGGGTTAACGTAAATCAACCCCATTTGAACTGCCGCCAATGGATTTTCTAGCGATTCTTCATCCGTTTTATCGGAATAGCGATCCTTTGCCAGCCATTCTTTTTCCGCTCCCCAGTATATATCCTTCTCTGGATGCCATATGTCCTCACGTCCGCCACCAAAGCCAAAGGTTTTAAATCCCATTGACTCGTAAGCGGTATTTCCCGCAAGGATAAACAGATCGGCCCACGATAATTTGTTGCCGTATTTTTTCTTGATTGGCCACAATAACCTTCGGGCCTTATCGAGATTTACATTGTCGGGCCAGCTGTTGAGGGGGGCAAAGCGTTGATTGCCAGTATTACTTCCCCCACGCCCATCAGCAGTACGATACGTTCCTGCACTATGCCATGCCATTCTAATCATTAATCCACCATAGTGTCCCCAATCGGCTGGCCACCAATCCTGACTATCAGTCATGAGTTTTTTAAGGTTGTTTTTTACTGCTTCTAAATCGAGCTTTTTAAACTCTTCCCGATAATTGAAGTTTGCGCCAAAGGGATTTGTTTTTTTGTCGTGCTGATGGAGAATATCTAAGTTAAGTGCATTTGGCCACCAACTCATTACGGAACTGTTTGTATCGGTATTTGCTCCGTGCATTACAGGACATTTACCTTTTTTTGAGTTGTCCATAGTTATAATTATCAGTTTGATTTAATCATCTAGCTTTCAGAAAACCTTACCTTTTACTATTCGGTTGGTCGTCCGCTGGCAATGCTTTTGCTCCGTTCAATGGATTGGAGGGCAAGGTAGTTTTCGCCAAATTTCTTCATGTTATTGCGCTCATCGTCGTACTGGTTAAAATGGCGCTCCTCATCCTCAACAAGGGTCTCGAAAAGTTTTTTCGATACGGAATCGTTATTCTTTGAGCATTCATTAGCCCATTTATTGTAATCAGTGGCGCTATCCTCCTCCATTTGGCAAGCCAAATCAAGCATTTCCTTCACATCATTAATTTTCTTTACTGGTTGTGAAACCTCCATCTCAACATCCCCTCCTAAGAATAGGATTCTTTCGGCTAGATGTTCCACATGAAGCATCTCGTCAATGGCAGTTTTTTTGAAAAGCCCAGCAAGGAGGTCGTAACCTTGATCATCTAAATGAAAATGGAAATACATGTACTGATGTACTGCTGCCAGCTCGTCGGCTACGGCTTTGTTTAGTAATTCGATACTTTTTTCTTTCATGATAAGTTATTTTTAGTTTGGTTTAATAAATCTATCTGTCAGTAAACTTGCCAGATAGTTGCAATTTTATCTCATTAATATTAAAGTTAGGTATCTTTTTGCTTCTAAAATAATTCTCTAGTAGCTGATCCAACTCATCATCCCAATAATCCTCAATTCTATCAGAATCGATGCAGTAAAGATGATGGTGTTTCTTAGCAACTGAGTCGTAACGCATCACATCCTTATCGGTTTTAACCTTTTTAACTAATCCGGTTTTAGCAAAAGTCTCAAGGGTTTTATAAACGGTGCCAACCGCAATATTTGGATGATTTTTTCTGATATAGTCGATAATGAGATCAGCAGTAGGGTGATCTGTTAGTTCATTAATCGCGTCAAGGGCTGCAATACGCTGTGGGGTAATTTTTAAGCCATGTTCAATAAGTCGCTCTCTTGCAGTTGTCATTACATACGATTTATTACTATATCAGAATTATTCTTTCTTAATAACGAATAAATTTACAAAATGTTTAACCTTTTGTCAAGAAAAATGAAAAATTTTTCTGTTAAGGTGAGTTAATAGGATGTGAACGGAGGGTTGTGTGGTTGTTTACAGAAATTTGAGTTTAACCTCCTTGAGGAAATTTTCCTCAAGAATTTGAGCCATGCGTTTAACTACGGTTCTGCGAATTTCTAATTCAACAGGCAGGTTTGGATCCTGATGCGCCACGTTAATACCAGTTCCAACAACAAAGTCAATCTCATCACTCTCAAGTATTAGCCTTATAATCTGATCGGCAGGACCTTTGCCGGGCACAGAGGTTTCGGTAAAGTTGTTAAGCATTTCTGTTGCTTTGCTTAGGGTAAGAATCCCTTCTGTTACTAGGTCTGCGCCTTCCATATGTGAAATGGGGGGCAAATCTGGGTCGGAGAAATCAAAAGTATCCTCAATATCAAGGTTTAATTCTCTGGAGATTATATCGCCTGTGGTTGCTCCACTAACAATTTTTCTCCCATTAAAATTTTTAAAGATGCTTGCCAGTTTCTTATCGTTCTCTTTTTCAAAGGGTGGTCCCGTGCATATTAAAAGTTTCCTTGGCTCTCTAAAATATATTGTAGCTGTGCTAATATCATCTTTAGGATGATAATTATCGTTTTGAAAAGCCATGTTCACTGCCTTTGTGCTAAGCTTCCGGGCGGATATTTCTGGCTCATTTTTAACTAGCCTCAATACAAAATCCTGAGCATTTTCCAATCCCCAGCCAAAGGGGTAATCGTCGCTACCCATGCCCGATTGCGTTATGCCATCGCCCCAAATAACAATTCTATCTTCCTTTTGTGGGGTAAAAGTACAGTAGCGAAGTTCTTTGCCGGCATTGGTTTCGCTTTGGAGTATTACACATTGCCATTCTGGGTCAACTTTTTCAGAGCCTCTAAGGATAACACATTCAGGGTTATCGTACTCAAGAATTCTTGTTGGACCGTTATGGTCAATATCTAGTATGGTAAAGGTGGCGTAGCTCATTTGCCTGACGGAGCAAACAGGCAGGGTGTTCATAATAATATCAGCAATTTTGTTAATTTCTTTATGCTCCTTTGTAAAATTTAAAGCCATTGTTGCAGTGAGCGTAGCAAGGACATTTGCTTTAACTCCATGCCCCATTCCATCGCTTAATACAACTATGGTTCTGTCCTCTCCAGCTACTCTTTCACTTAGGAAAACATCACCGCAAATTCGTTCCCCATCGTGGTATTTCTGCTGGCAATTAACTTCGATAAAGAATTTGTTCGACATGGGTGAATTCTGATATAATATGTTTTGCTTATAATATATTATATTTACTTGCTCTTTCCGCCACCTTCCTTAAAGGCATTGATAATTGAATTAAGCATCTGCTCAGTTTCTGAGGCACCTTCTCCCAAAAGAAAGCCAATCTTCTGAACCATAGCCAGATTCGTGTCAATGGCATCGGTAATCCTTTTTATAACCTCCTCTTTACGAACCTCAGGAGCGTACATGTCCCTTATAACCGCACCAACAATGCTTCCTTTTTTTATGGTGAAAACGGATAGGTTAAGCAAGTTGTCTTTGTAATGAATATCTCTGTTCTTAATGTCCTCACTATTTTGAAGTACGTATGAAAAGAGATTGTAGATATTATATGGCAGGAGGGTTTTCAGGTCGGCACCAACTAGCCCTGGAATTATTTCGTTTATCTCAATTGCATCGTCTCCTAATAAATCAATGAAGCTTTGATTGCTTTGTACGACCTTCATTTTTTTATCAACAATAACCAGGGCAGAGGGAAGTTTCTTCATCATGGTAGTGATGGTCTCGGAAGCATCCCTGGCGGCTTCTTGCTCTTCACGTGCTGTTCTTTCCGAATCACGGAGAGCCTGTTGTGTTTTAGCCAGCTTTTCGTTTGTGGCTCGCAGGCTTTTTATGTAATCCTTCCTGTTTTTAAGGGTGTAGTTTAGGCACATGTCGGCATGAGCCAAGCCAGAAGCAACAGCTACTGCAAAGTCTCTGCAACTTTCGTAGCCGCAAGCCTCACACCCCGAATCGCTCTCCATATTCTCTTTGCCAATAGCTTTAAGCACTTCGTAAATATTCTCTTCTGGTGGAGGAGGCATGCGTTGGTCGTCTGCCTTAAAGCTGCAAGAAAATTTATGCTTTGAATGCTTCTCAATGCTTTTCTCCCAAATTTCTCTGTTGAAGGTTTTAAGCCTTTTGTTGGCGTAGTTAACCACCATTGTTCTCCGAATAAACTTTTGTCCACCACGTGATGTACCAGGGCCCATTAGGCAACCATTGCAATAAAAAAGATTGAAATGACGGCTAATGGTTTCAGCATTCCCTTCAAATTCGTTTAGGGCATCAATCATATTGTTTCTGCCCTCAGTGGTAATGATTTTGCCAGTTAGTAAATCCTCATTTATGTTTTCGGCCTGAAGCAAACCGTTAGCAATGGGAAGCAGCGAGCCCTTGTAGCCAATAGGTTCGTCAAAATCGCTATATTCAAATTTACTTTCCTTAATCTCAAACTCATCAAATAGTTCACGTAGCTCTGTAAATGTAAGTACAGAATCTACCTTGCCATCATCCTCGTAAAGTAATGCCTCCTCCTTATTCTGAATGCAGGGACCTATGTAAACCACCTTAGTGTCATCCCCATACTCCTTGTGAATTACTTTTGCTGTAGCAATCATAGGCGAAACTATGGGGGCCAGGTTGTTAACAATCTCCGGGTGAAATTTCTCTACTTTTGAAACCACCACTGGGCAGACCGAGGTGATAAAGTACTTCCCTTTAAAATTACCGAAAAGCTTTTTATACTCTTTGGCTATTAGGTCAACACCAAAGGTTACTTCGCACACATAGGTGAAACCCAAAGTTTTAATCATTTGTACAAACTTCCGATAATCGGTAATATCAACAAATTCACCAGAAATTGAGGGAGCAACGATTGCTGCAATTTTACCTCCTTCTTTAAGCAGGCTTTTAACTTCGTTTTTTGAGGATTTATAGCTAATTGCATTAACCGGGCATATGTTTAAGCAGCTGCCACAGCCAATACACCTGTCGGGAAGTATAACAGCATAGTTTTTTTCAGCTGTAACCTCAATGGCTTTAACCGGGCAAACCCTTACACATGCAAAACAGTTAATGCATTTTTCTTCGCTTATGGAGAAGAGCTGCGACATTTTTATAGAAATTTAAATTTCAAAAGAGTTGCTAAGGATGCTTATCATTTTTTGCTCATCTACTCGGGTGTAAAGTTCGTTATCAACTTTTAAAATTGGACCTTCAGCACACTGACCAAAACAGTGCCCTCCATGAAAGTAGATTTGATCCTCAATGTTATTATCCTTAATGAACTGATTTATTGCTCGCAGGAGGTTCTTGTTCCCTCTTGAAAAGCATGAACTCCCAAGGCATATTACAACTTCCTTTTTGTTACCCATTGTTTATTAATCGTTATTCTTTTAACATTCAAAGATAAGGATTTATGTATTAAGTAATAAGCTAATATCTATATTCTTTAGATAGCTTTTTTAAAAAAGCAGATTAAGGCTGGGAGCAAAGTCGCTAATGATTTACGTTTTACGAAGTATTGGCTGAATGATTTTATAACTAAACTAGAATGATTTAAAATTAGTTAAATAAATTGTCTTATTCCTTTTCTTTTACTAAATTGTAAGCTCTTAAAAACCTGATTGTTGTTGTTAATGTTATGATAATCAGTTTTGTGTTTGTGTTATTTGTATAACATTGTTAGTTTGAGTTTGCCATGCTCGTTAGAATTTTTTATTAGTTATGAACGAAAAAATCAAAGATCTTCTTGATCGATACAGCCATTCATCAACTGGCAATCTATTACCAATATTGCAAGATATCCAGCAAGAAACAGGATACCTCTCGGAGGAGGCAATAGTTATGGTGGGTAAGCATTTAAGTATGCCAACAAGTAAAATTTACGGACTTGCCACATTTTATAACCAGTTTAGGTTTCAACCAAAAGGAAAGTTCCATTTTCAACTTTGTCATGGTACTTCTTGTCATTTAATGGGTGCGGTGTCGATGATAGAGTTTTTAGAAAAAACTCTAAAGGTTAAAGCAGGGTATACTACTCGTAATGGTAATTATAGTTTAGAGATTGTACCGTGCATGGGAGCATGTAGCTTATCACCAGTTATTGCTATTAATGGAAAATTCCATGGAAATTTAACTTTTGATGCATTAAAGGAACTCATCAATGAGATTCAGGATAAATTATAGGTCGTAGTTCAAATTAGTTGTCTAAATTACAATGGAACATAATATTGAATTTGTAAAATCTTTCCTGATAGATAGCATAGAGGAGCAGGGACTAGATAGTAAGAAAGAGTTTGAAGAGAGGCTTGCGGTTGCACGCCGCAACAGTATCTCAAAACCTGTTGTCTTTATAGGTACAACTAGCTCTTCAATGGTGGCTGGTGCATTGGATACGTTAAAAGCTATTGAGGATTATGCACAAGAGAGTGATGTTGATTTTACCTGTGTTCAGGTTGGAACCCTCGGCCTATGTAGCCATGAACCTTTAATGGATGTTCAGGTTCCTGGTAAAACCCGAGTATCTTTTCATTGTGTTAGCCCAGAGATGGTTCCTGTTATACTCGATGGAGTATTTAATAATCATTTGCCCACAGAGTATGTTTTAGCTCAGTACAGGAATAGGCTACATCAACCCTGGTCGAACGTACCATTTTACGATGAGCTCTCATTTTTCGAAGAGCAACACAGGGTTCTTCTTGCTAATTGTGGGGTTATTAGCCCCTTAAGTATTTTAGATTCAATTGCATTTGGTGGGTATAAGACTTTTGCAAATGTGCTTAAAAAGTTTACTCACCAAGAGGTTTGTGAAATAGTAGAGAAAAGTGGACTTAGAGGAAGAGGTGGAGGAGGTTACCCAACAGGACTAAAATGGCGAAGGGCATTAGAGACCCCAGCTGATCAGAAATATTTTATATGCAATGCCGATGAGAGTGATCCCGGTGCTTTTATGGATCGTTCCTTAATGGAAAGCGACCCACATCTTCTGCTGGAGGGGATCGCAATATCCGCTTATGCAATTGGTGCAAGCAAAGCCATAATATACACAAGGAATAGATACAACTTTACTGTTGAACGATTGGAGAATGCCCTTAAACAAGCGTATGAGATTGGATTATTAGGTCATAATATTTTAGATAGCGGCTTTAGTCTTGATATCAAAATGAGAAAAGGCCCTGGGGCCTATGTTTGTGGAGAAGAAACTGCGCTTATCCAAAGTTTAGAGGGGAAAAGAGGGATGCCTACTTTAAAACCTCCATACCCATCAACCAAAGGACTTTTTGGAAAACCAACCGTAGTTAATAATATTGAAACAATAGCCAATGTTCCTTTCATCATTAGCAAGGGGTACAAATGGTACCAATCGTTAGGTACAGAAAAATCAAAAGGTACCAAACTATTCTCTGTTTCCGGAAAGGTTAATCAAACCTGTTTAATTGAGGTGCCTTTAGGTGTTTCGCTTGCAAAAATTGTTGAGTTGGCCGGTGGTGTACCCAAAGGTAGGAAGCTAAAGGCCGTACAAATGGGTGGCCCCTCAGGCGGTTGCGCAACATCCGAAAATCTTGGTATATCTATTGATTTTGAAACGCTTAAAGAGAATGGTCTTGCCATGGGTTCGGGAGGAGTATCGGTTTTAGACGATACTGTTTGCATGATTGATATGGTGAAGTACTACATGGAGTTTATTCAGAAGGAGAGTTGCGGGAAGTGTATCCCTTGCCGGGAAGGTTCAAGGCGTATGCTTGAAATTCTTGATAATATTACTCGACGCCCTGTTAATGAGGAGTCACACAATACCCTTGAGCGTTTTAAGGGGGTTATCCATTTAGAAAGTCTGGCTGAGGTTATGCGCGACACCTCACTTTGCGGATTAGGCCAAACTGCTCCAAACCCTGTTCTTAGTACATTGAAAAATTTTCGCGAAGAATTTGAGGAGCATATTTTTGACAGAAAATGTGAGGCCTCAGTATGCCGCAACCTTCGCACTTTTTACATTGATGTTGAGAAATGCACCGGTTGTGCCGCTTGTGAAAAGAAATGCCCAACAAATGCAATATTTGGTACGCCAAGGTCGCCTTATTTTATTATTGAAGAAAAATGTATTGGTTGTGGAGTTTGTGAGGAGGTCTGCAAGTTTTCAGCAGTATTCTCAAAGTAAATGAGAGTTGTAGGTATTGTGCTTTTATTTTATAGTTTTTTATTCGAATTAGCTGATTATGAAGTTTGATATTGAGGTAAACAATAAAGTGATTACAGCACGCAGGGGCGAAACCATCCTGTCAGCATTGAACCGCGGGGGAATAAACGTTCCAACTCTTTGCAGTTTAAAAGGATTATCTCCTACAGGGGCTTGCAGGGTTTGCGTAGTTGAGGTTGAAGGATTTCAAAATCTTGTTACTTCGTGCTCTTATCCTGTTGAAGAAGGCATGAAGATTCATACCCACTCACCCAGGGTGGTAAAAGCAAGAAAAACTTTGGTTGAGTTGCTTTTAAGTAATCACCCCGACGACTGTTTGTACTGCGAGCGTAATGGCAATTGCGAATTACAGGATCTGTCCGTTGAACTTAATATTAGGGAGAGAAGGATTTCTGGCAAGAAGATACGTCACAAGCTCGATCTTTCAAGCCCAAGTGTTGTTCGCGATCCTGCAAAATGCATCCTTTGCGGACGTTGCATTAGAACCTGCGATGAGGTTCAGTCAGTATCTACATTAGAGTTTATAAATAGGGGTGCAAGCATGCTTGTGAGCACAACAATGAATCGTGAACTCAACTTTTCAAGTTGTATCGCTTGCGGTCAGTGTGTTATGGTATGCCCTACCGGGGCGTTGCATGAGCACTCAAATCTTGATGAAATACAGGATGCCCTTAACAATACCGAACAAAAAGTTGTAATTCAGTATGGCCCCGCCGTATCCGTATCATTGGCCGAAGAGTTTGGGTTGAAACCAGGAAAAGATATTAATGGGCTACTGGTGGCCGCATTAAAAAAGATAGGTTTCGAATTTGTGTTCGATACCAACTTTGCAGCCGATATTGCTGTAATGGAGAATGCTACGGAGCTTAATCAGCGGATGAACACAGGTGAGAACCTGCCTATGATTTCCAGCTGTTGTCCCTCGTGGGTTAAGTTTGCAGAGCAGTTCTATCCAGAAATTCTCCCGCTTCTATCCAAAACAAAATCTCCCCAGCAAATAATGGGGTCATTAATAAAAAACTTTCTTACCAAAGAGAAAGGACTGAACTCATCGGAAGTGTTCTCTGTTTCTGTAATGCCATGTTTAGCCAAAAAGTTTGAAGCCCAACGGGCAGAAATGACTACTCGTGGTATCTCCGATGTCGATTTAGTGCTATCTACACGTGAGTTGGCCAGATTAATAAGGCTTTATGGCATTGATATCCAGGCTTTAGAACCTCAGCAGGCCGATCCGCTGTTTAGTATCAAGAGTTCTGCTGGCAAATTATTTGCTACCGCTGGTGGTGCAGCCGAGGCTATTATCAGAACGTTCCACTATCTTAGAACGGGTAAGGATATGAGTTCCCCAAAAATTAATGATTTTAGGTCTTTTTCTGGCATAAAGGAGACTTCTGTTAAAATTGGGAAAGAGAAGGTAAATGTTACGCTGGCAAGTGGATTAAAAGATATTAGAAGCTTGTTGAAAAAAATAGTTGAAGGGAAATGCGATTCGCAGCTTATTGAAGTGATGGCATGTCCTGGTGGTTGTATTAATGGAGGAGGACAACCCTTTAAAGCCAAGGAGAAGGATATAAAGGCACGCGCAAAAGCAATTTACGATATTGACGAGACCGATAGTATCAAGGTGTCTCATAAAAATCCTATGCTAAATGATTTTTACAAGAAATATTTAGAGAACCCAGGAAGCGAAAAGGCTAAGAAGCTATTCAATGTAAAATACTCACAGAAGGACGTTCTACTCTAAATATTACAATTTGAAATTAAACGAAACGGATATTATTAATGGCATTTTCAGAAGATCATAAGCAGCTTGTTTATACAATAAAAGAACTTTGTAGGGTATGTTACACCTGTGTTAGGGAATGCCCTGCTAAGGCAATAAAAATTATTAACGGACAGGCCGAGGTTATTACCGAGCGATGCATAGGATGTGGGAACTGCATTAAGGTTTGCAGTCAGGATGCAAAGGTATTCCTTCTAACCAGACTTGAGGTGAAGGAGCTTCTGCAATCGGACCAGAAGGTGGCAGCGATTGTCGCGCCAAGTTTTCCTGCTGAGTTCAAGGAGATACAGGATTACAAGATTTTTGTTGGTATGATGCGAAAGTTGGGGTTTGATTATGTCTTTGAAGTTGGCTTTGGAGCCGATTTGGTTGCCAAAGAGTATAAAAAATTATTGGAGAACAATCAGCATAGGGGTTATATCTCTTCCGACTGTCCCTCAATTGTTAACTACATTAGGTTCTATCATCCCGATTTAGCTGAGAGGCTTGCACCCATTGCCTCCCCAATGGTTGCAATGTCCAGGCTCGTGAAATCAAAATATGGCAATGATATTAAAACCGTATTTATTGGTCCGTGTATTGCTAAAAAGGCTGAATCCGAAGAGGTTGACTTTGGCTTAACTTTCCGTGAGCTTAGAGGAATGATAGAGCATGCAGGGTTTGATGCAGATAGCATTGAGCCATCAGATTTTGATCCGCCCAGAGCAGGTAAAGGTGCAGTTTTCCCCATAAGCAGGGGGCTAATACAAACCGTTAACCTGTGCGATGATGTGCTTGAAGGCAATGTCATTGTGGCCGAAGGGCGTAGGGGGTTTCAAGAGGCAATAAAGGAATTTGAGGATGGTAGGCTAAGAAATCAGCACCTGGAACTATTATGCTGCGAGGGCTGTATTATGGGGCCAGGCATGTCGGCCGGTGGCCGAAGGTTCGAGCGTCGCACGTATATAAGCTCCTATGTTCAACGGAAAATCACGCCCACCCAGGAGCTTGAATGGCGAAAATACGTAGATGAGTTCAAGGATCTTGACCTGAAACAGACTTTTAAACCAGTTGACAAGCGCTTGCCTTTACCTTCAGAGGAGCAGATTAATAAAGTGCTCGCCTCAATGGGGAAATTTTCGCCTCGCGATCACCTTAACTGCGGAGCTTGCGGATACGATACCTGTGAGGAGCATGCCGTAGCAATTATTGAGGGGTTGGCAGAGATTGAAATGTGCTTACCATACACCATTGAGGAGCTACATGACTCTGTGGATGATCTTGCCGTCTCAAATGAGAAGCTGGCCAAAGTTCAGCAAGCGCTGAAGCATTCCGAGAAGCTCGCTCACATGGGGCAGCTCTCAGCTGGAATTGCCCATGAGCTGAATAACCCATTAGGAGTAGTGCTTATGTATAGCAATATTCTGCTCGATGAGATTGAAGCCGACAACCCACTGCGAGAGGACCTTGATTTAATTTCAAAGCAAGCGGAAAGATGCAAAAAGATCGTGAGCGGTTTGCTCAACTTTGCCAGGAAGAACCAGGTGAAAGCTGAAGAGATTGATCTTAAGAAGCTGGCTCAAGATAGCATCTCATCAGTAATAGTACCAAAAAATGTAAGGACAGAGGTTGTTTGCCCAAATACAGAGCTCAAAGCTTTTATAGATTATGAGCAGATGATGCAGGTACTAACCAACTTAAACAAGAATGCTCTTGAAGCAATGCCCAACGGAGGCAAGTTAACCGTTGAAGTTACTGAGGATAAGAGCAACATTATCTTCTCTGTAAAAGATACTGGGGTAGGTATTCCTGAAGAGAATATGGATAAGCTATATACACCCTTTTTTACAACAAAAGGCTTAGGCAAGGGAACTGGGCTGGGGTTGGCAACAATTTATGGCATTGTAAAAATGCATAAGGGCAAAATTGAGGTCGATTCAAACACCGATAAAAGCAAAGGGCCAACAGGAACAACATTCAGGATAATAATACCAAAGGACTCGAGCAGTTCATCCAAAGGTTAAATGTTCAATCAATGATTTTGTACTTTTAAAACAGAAAGAGATGAAGAATCAAAAAACAATACTACTGGTTGACGATGATATGGATTATCTATTCCAAATGAAGTTTCAACTTGAGCGATTTGGTTATAAGGTGGTTACTGCCGAGAGCCAACGTGAAGCCGAAGAGGTTATTAAAACGATTAAGCCAGATCTGGCCATTCTTGACCTTATGATGGAGAATGAGGATAGCGGTTTTATTCTTAGCTACAAAATGAAACGAAAGTACCCAGATGTTCCAATTATACTGGCTACCGCCGTATCTGCAGAAACGGGCATGTCATTTGGTATTAGTTCCGAGGAAGAACGTAAGTGGATTAAAGCGGATCTATACCTGGAAAAGGGAATCAGACCCGAACAGCTTCAGAAAGAAATTTCAAAATTACTAAAGCAATAACATGGAAACTCTTAAAATATTAGTTGTTGACGATGAGTTTGGCATACGGGCGGGAGTTTCTCGTATTCTTAAAAATTTCACCGTAAGCTACCCGTTTATGGATGATGATATAGCGTTTGATATTCAGGAGGCTGCAACTGGCGAAGAGGCGCTGGAAATTATCGATAACGACCCGCCAGCAGTTATCCTATTGGATAACAAGTTGCCCGGCGTTCAAGGCGTTGAGGTTTTGGAGTATATTAACGATAATCAGCTGGATATTCTGGTTGTAATGATTACTTCATATGCATCATTAGATTTGGCTGTTAAAGCAACCAACATAGGTGCCTACGATTTTGTACCCAAACCTTTTACCCCGCAGGAGCTTAAGGCATCGCTTGAGAATGTGGCCAAGCATTATTTTTTACGTAGAATGACGCGTAAACTCCATAAGGAGGGAAAACAGGTTCGTTTCCAATTCTTAACAGTTCTATCCCATGAACTTAAGGCTCCTCTCAATGCTATTGAGGGCTACCTTAAGATTATGGACGAAAAGCAAGCTGGTGACGACATTGCAGCGTATGAGAAGATGATAGACCGATCTCTTTCAAGGGTGAAGGCCATGCGCACGTTAATTATGGATATGCTTGACCTAACCCGAATTGAGTCAGGTAAGAAGAAGCGTGAACTTCGTGAGATTGATCTTGGCCTGATTGCCAAATCGTCAATTGATACAATGATTCCGCTGGCCATACAGCGAGATGTTACCATAGAGTTCGATCGGTCAACATCAATTCCCTTTACTGCCGACCCCGAGGAAATGGATATAATTTTTAATAACCTAATATCCAACGCTGTTAAGTACAATAAGGAGGGGGGTAAAGTTGAGTGCAAGATTGCAAATTTGGGTTCTGAGGTGCTTATAGTTGTGTCCGATACCGGTGTAGGTATTGCCCAGGAAGATGAAGGGAAGCTTTTTCAGGAGTTTTCAAGAATCAAAACATCAAAAACCAAAGATATTTCTGGTAGCGGGCTAGGCCTTAGCATTGTTAAGCGCATTGTTGATTTATACAAGGGGCGTATTGAGGTTGATAGCAAGCCCGATGAGGGCACGTCTTTTTCTGTTTATCTGCCAATTATGCCCACAATAAACGAGATAACAGGTGCGCAATAATAGTTTATAAGAATTAAGTACCTTTGCAATTCGTTTTTTTTATTTAACAAAGCTCAACCTAATATTAGCACCTATGAAGTTGCCAGAGAAAACCGTAGAGCGTCTTAGCGAGTACAGGCGTACGCTGTTTCAGTGCCTTGCCAAGGGGAAAACACATATCTACTCGCACGAACTGGCGGGGCTGCATAATATAACCGCCGTTCAGGTTAGGCGTGACCTAATGCTTATAGGTTACTCCAGCATGAAGAAGCGTGGTTACGATGCGCAGGAACTTATTGATGTGATTGGCAAGCTTATCGATCATCCGAAAGGCTTAAACGTTGCGGTAGTTGGTATGGGGAATCTAGGCAGAGCCGTTACAACCTACTTTACTGGCAAACGACAGAAATTAGATGTAATGGCTACTTTTGATGTTGATGAGAATAAGGTGAATAGGGTAATCTCTGGTGTAAAATGTCATCATATTAGTAATTTAAAAGATGTTGTTGAGCGTGAGGATATTACCATTGCAATTATTGCATCTCCACCCGATACGGCTGCATCAATTGCAGAGCTGCTGGTTTTAGCAGGGATTAAGGGCATCCTGAATTTTACTACTACGCCCTTAAATGTTCCTTCCAATGTTTATTTAGAGGAGTACGATATGATAACCTCCATGGAGAAGGTTGCGTACTTTGTTAAAAATTTAGAGTAAGAATGCAGGTTCATTACGGTTTTGATCAAGCAAAAAGTATAAAAAATCCTGTTGTTACAACAGGTTCCTTCGATGGTGTTCACATAGGTCACAGGGTTATTATCGATAGAATTAACGAGATTGCCCGGAGTATTAACGGGGAATCAGTACTTATTACTTTCTATCCGCACCCCAGAAAGGTTCTTTACCCCGAAACCGAGGGTAAAGATTTGATGTTTATCAGCTCTCAGAAAGAAAAAATTGAGCAGCTAAGTAAAGCTGGGTTAAAGCATCTTATTATCGTAAAGTTTACCCTTGAGTTTTCCAGAACCTCATCAGAGCAGTTCATTCGTGATATGCTTATTGGCAAGCTAAATGCAAAATTCATTGTTGTTGGCTTCAACCACCACTTTGGGCATAATCGTCAGGGCGATTACGATTATTTATATAAACTTAGCAATGAGCTTAGTTTTGGTGTGGAGGAAATTCCTGAGCAGGATATTCAGCACGAAACGGTGAGTTCAACAACCATACGAAAAGCCTTGAAGGACGGTCGTATTCAACGGGCAAATGCTTATCTTGACCATCAGTATGTTATTATTGGCGGGTTGGGTAAGGGGACTCATTTTTTTAAGGATGTTGATTTCCCCACATTAAACGTACAGCTGGAGGAGGCAGGAAAACTAATCCCCCCGGATGGTATTTATGCGGTGGCCATTCATTGGGATGATCTTACGTATAAGGCAATGGCAATTATTTGGCGTGAGCACGATGATTCACATTCCGACACTGAACCCAACGTTGAAATTCATATACTTGATTTCGATCAAAAATTTCCCGACGATGATGTAACCATATATTTTCAGAAACGGGTTGTCTTCAATATTGATATTAATGATTCCGAAAAACTAAAGAAGCAGCTTACGCTGGGTAGGGAAGCGGTGGATGAGTTAATATATTGATAAGTAAACGATTAGTTTATTGCTGCTTGTGTCTCTCCCTGTGAAAAACTATTCTCCCAATGCTGCCATTAGCGTTTGTTTTACCTCTTTAAAAAAATCATAGTTAAGAGAACGTTTCGCTAATGGTAAGTCAATTTTCTGCTGAGTTTTAATGCTAACAGGAGGCCGGCTTAAAACAATAATTTCTTTACCAAGCAGCAGTGCTTCATCAACGTCGTGGGTTACAAAAATAACAGTTCTCTTATCAGTTTGCCAAATCCTTGAAAAAGCCTTAATTAAATTTAGTTTAAGCTTAATATCTAAGCCTTTTAGCGGTTCATCCATAAGGATAATATCGGAAGGGTAGGCAAAGGCTCTTGCAATGGAAACCCGCTGGCGCATGCCACCACTCAGCTGCGATGGGTAAAATTTGGTAAATCCATCCAGCTCAACCAGGCTTATAAACCTTTTTACAATTCTTTCTCGCTCAGCAGCAGGAATATCTCTGCTTAAAACAAAATCAATATTCTCCTCAACGGTCTTCCATGGCAGCAGCCTTGGGTCCTGAAATATATATGACACAACCTTGTTCTCAAAACCAATGAGGCTTGCGCTATCGGGTTCAATGCTGTTTGCTAATATATTTAAGAGCGTGGTTTTACCGCAACCCGATGGACCTAAAATGCAGGAGATTGTTCCCTCAGGAAAAGTAATATTAAAATTCTTGTAAAGCTCAACATTGCTAAAACTCTTGTATAAATTCTTAATTTGAATACTCATAGTTAGCCTCTCCAAAATATTAATCTGCTCTCACTCCATCTAATAATCTTCTCGAATATATAGCTGATAAGAACAGCAACAATGGTCCATGCAATAACAGCATCAACGTTTAAGAATGTTTGTGCCGTTTGCATAACTGTGCCTATGCCATAGCGCGGCTGGCTTAGCACCTCACCAATTATTATAGCTCGCCAGCCTATACCCATGGCGCTTGATGCTCCACTAATTATAAAGGGCATTATGGCGGGTATAAATACATCCTTCACAATACGGTTTTGTTTAACCTTATATATTGTGGCCATTTCTGTTAGGTGGGGGTCAACGCTCTTTATACCGTCAATAACGTTTGTACAGATAAATGGGAACATTGTGAGAATTGCTATAAAAATTGGTACCGAGTTGGCGTTAAGCCAAATAAGGGCTAACAGTATTATTGCAATAACCGGTGTGGAGCGTATGGTAACAAGAATTGGTTTTAAAAAAGCATTAAAATTTGGACTAATACCAGCAAGAATGCCAATGCCAACACCTGTGATAAGTGAAATGACAAATCCAATTAATCCCCTTAGAATTGTTGCTCCAATAACTTGCATAAATTGGCTCTCACCAAAAAGACTTAAGGTGGTAAAAAGCGTTTTTTCGGGTGGAGGAATAATAAAATCAGAATCAAAATACATGGCCAATAGTTTCCATGCAACAAGCATAAAAACTATTGATACCAGACTTATAGTTCGTCTTTTAGTGATAAAAATTTTCATCAGGAATTTTACCTCCAATTATATCTGGGTTCATTTGGTAAAAGATATTCAGGTACGCTTCAATCTCTCCTCTAATGTCCTTTGCTTTTGCAAATTTAAGATTTGATCGGGGAATTGCATGGTAAGCTACATCAAAATTTGGGAGAATACCATGTTTAACCACTAATTTAGCTGCGGTATCGGGAAACTGATTAACCCACTTAGTTGATGCCTTATAACTTTTTAGCATTTCAGTAACCCGCTCAGGATAATTTTTAATTGTTTCGTTTTTAATGATAAGCGCCGTTTGAGCAATGGGCATGCTAAGTTGTTTCTCCCACTCTTTGTTTAAATCGAATATTGGATGCACGCTTCTATTCCTTTGCATAACGAGACTAACCATTGGCTCGGATATTACGCCAAGATCTGCCTGCCCTGCAGCAACAGCATTGGCTAGGTCAATGTGCGTTGGGAAGCTATAGTCAAGTGTTAAATCGTTGTTTGGGTTTATCCCATTGGCACTAAGTAGATAGCGGAAAAGAACATCGGGCGTCATGCCTTTTGCCATTAAGTTAACTTTTTTCCCTTTTAAATGTTCCCATTCAGTAATGGTTGTATCGCTACCAAATAGGTAAAGCGTTCCCCAAACTGGAATGGCAGCCAATTTATAATTTATCCCCTTATTATACATAATTGAGGCCATGGTTGTGGGAAGTATGGCAAAATCAGCCGAACCGTCAATCACCATCTTTCTAACTTGTATGGGTTCATTTAAAATTTTTACACTAAATTCTTGCTCACTCTCTTGGCTTAAGCTATCAATAAGTTTTATCATCCCCATGGATGATGGTCCTTTTAGCGTTGCTATGGTTAAAACCTCACTATTATTAGTACGGACAGACGGACTATTACATCCCACCACGGTATGCAGCAGTATCATTAAAAGAAAAATAAACTGTTTATTGCTCATAGGACTAATACTTTTATACAAAACTACCCATTTCAATTAATATCCGTTAATCTTTTTTCGGATGATTTTTATTTACATGAAGCAACCCTTTGAATTATTATTCGTTTATAAAATTAGTTCACAATTATTTTGTGGTTAACAATCAATGTGTTATTTTTGTTAAATAAATAACAATCATCCTGTTTCAACAACTGAGAGGTAGATACAATTCTTAATCAAGGTTATGGCAGGCATTTTAAAAATCTAATCCGGAGGTATTCTGATGGAAAAGAGAGTAGGAACCGCATTAATTCAAATTGAGAGCCGCGAAAACGTTCATCTCCTGAACGAAATAATCTCAAAGCATTCCCAATTTATTATCGGACGACAAGGTTTGCCCCGCAGTAACGGGCAAAGCATTATTTCTCTAGTTCTTGAAGGTACCACGGATGAAATTGGTTCCCTTACTGGTCAGCTTGGCCGTTTAAAGGGCATTCAGGTTAAATCGGTACTTTTAAAGAACATTGAACATGAGAAATCTTAAATTTATTATTGCAGCTATTGCAATTGGGTTGTCCTTTTCCACTTTTGGTCAAAATTTGCAATTAAAAGGAGAAGTTCGCAATGCCGAAACGAATGAACTATTGCAAAATGTTGTTGTTGAGGTGAAACCCATTGGTGGTTCAAATAACATTACCTACTCTACCACTAACTCCAGTGGAGTTTTTTCAACTAATGTTGTAAGTAACGATATTGAACTCACTTTTAAGATTATTGGCTATCAACCCCAAGTTAACAACATTACTGTTGATGAAAATAAAGTGTACGAATTCTTTCTTACCCCTCAACCCTTCCCGTTAGGAGAATTGGTAGTGTCAAGCTTCAGAATAAACAGGAGCGTTAGGGAGCTACCAACACCCCTTGCGGTGGTTGACTCAACCGATTTTCAGAGAGAGTCGGCAATAACCCTTTCAAACGTACTTGCCAACGAGCCTGGTGTTGCAGTGGGTGGCGATGGCGTTTGGGCTACAAATGTTAACATTAGGGGGCTTAGCGAGAATAGGCTGGTTACACTTATTGATGGGAATAGGGTTGAAACTGCCACTGAACTTACAGCCTCGTTTAGTATGATAGATGTTAATGATGTTGAGAGAGTTGAGGTTATTAAGGGTGCACAATCATCACTTTATGGAACCGGAGCAATGGGTGGAATTGTTAACATAATAACCAAGGATGGCAATTTTAAGGATGGCTCTTACCTTTCAGGAAATATTATTACAGGTTTTTCTACAGTTAATGAGCAGTATACTGGTCATACCAGCATAAACACAGGGTCTGAGAAATGGTACCTTAGGGCAAGTGGCAGCTATACCGACGCAAGCAACATTACCACACCCGATGGAACTCTACCCAATAGCCAGTTTACTGCTAATAACCTTTCAGCCACTCTTGGTGTAAAACCCTTGAGTAATCATAGGCTAAAAATCAACTTCCAGCGATACTGGGCAAATGATGTGGGCATACCTGGTGGCGATGCTTTCCCTGGTCCTGCAACAGCCACATATACAGATATTGGTCGTCAGTTAATCTCTACAAACTACGAGATTACTGATGTTTCCGATAAATTAACATCACTCCAGCTTAACTATTTCACGCAGTATATACTGCGCGATGTGGCTCTTAGCCCAAATATTGTTAATGAGGTGCCATTACCCTCTGGCACGCAGCGTATAACGCCAGAACTTTTCACCCCAACAGGCGAGCACCTTACGCATGGAGCACAGCTGCAAACAAACTGGAAATTATCATCCCAAAATACCCTAATTGCAGGGGTTGATGTTTGGGCACGCAGGCTAACAACATCTCGCGAGAAGTATATTCGGGTTGATTCTTTAAACGAGGATGATGATATTGTTGCAACGAACAATCTTGTTCGTGGTGAAACGCCAATACCCGAATCAACCTTTGGAAGTGCAGGCGTTTTTATTCAGGATGAGACCAAACTTTTTGACGATAGGCTAACGCTTATTCTGGGTGGTAGGCTCGATGGTATTTTAATACAGAATGAGCAAGGGTTTGATATTGATTATCTTATAGTAAATGATGTGAGAAACGATACGCCACCTAACCAGCGAATAACTTTTGAGGAGGGTACAGTGACCGATGTATCGTGGAGCGCCAATGCAGGGATGCTTTACAATTTGGTTAGTGATGTTGACCTTTCGCTTAATTTTGCACGCTCGTATCGCGCACCTTCGCTTGAGGAGCGATTCATGTATATAGACCTTGGCAACTTGGTCAGGTTGGGTGACCCCTCGCTTAAACCGGAAAGTGGTTATTCTGCTGACATCGGTCTTAGGATTTGGCAACCAAGCCTATCATTACAGGTTAGTGCATTCACCAACTGGCTATCCAACATGATTGTTGAAACGCCAGGAGAATTTATTTATACTATAAATACCGGCCCCTCGGAGGGTACAACCGATACTACCGCTGCATTAATAAATGCCAATGTTAGCAAGGCTTTTCTTTACGGTGCCGATTTGGGTTTTCAGTACAATGTTTACTCAGGTTTTGTGCTGTTTGGCTCAGGAGCATACGTACGAGGTAAAAATACTGAAGCAGGGGAGGATCTTCCTTTAATTCCCCCTTTAAATGGCAGGCTTGGGCTACGCTATACGCACCCTAAGATGGGTGCTATTCAGTTTGCATTGGTTGGTGCAGCAAAACAAGATAAACTGGGGGAGGGTGAGTTGGAAACCGATGGGTATTCAAAGTTCGATATCACACTCAGCTCGCATAAAATAAATGTTGGTCCTTCAAAGGCGCAGTTTTTTGCTGGTGTTGATAATGTAACAAATAGGAAGTACACTAATCATCTTTCAACTAACAGGGGGGCAATAAGCGTAGAGCCGGGTAGAAACTTCTACTTAAGGCTAAATCTTTCATTCTAAAAAGAAAAATCAAACAAGTAATAAAGTTTTACAAATATGAAATTTACGCCAGAAAAATACAGGATAGCTGATGAACCAATGAAACCCTTCATTGATTCAGATGAAATATGGGATTATATTAATAACTCAAAACCCACAGAAGAGAAAGTAAGGGAGGTAATTAATAAAGCCAAAAACAAGCAAAGGCTTAACCTTGAGGAAACGGCAACCCTTATTAATACTCAGGACCCACAACTTGTAGGGGAGATTTTGCAGGCAGCAAGAAATTTAAAGGAGAGGGTTTACGGCAATAGGATTGTTCTTTTTGCGCCACTCTATGTGGGAAACTATTGCACAAACAATTGCAGCTACTGTGGATTTAGAGTCTCAAATAAGGAAGCAGAGCGAATGACACTCTCAGATAACGAGATGGTTAAGGAGGTTGAAGCGCTTGAGGATAATGGACAGAAGCGTTTAATACTGGTTTATGGTGAGCATCCAAAATACTCCCCAGACTACATTGCGCACACGGTAAAGCTTGTTTACGGAGTTAAAAAGGGCAATGGTGAAATTCGTAGGGTGAATATTAATGCAGCACCTCTGGATATTGAGGGTTTTAGGACTGTTAAGGAGGCTGGTATAGGTACCTATCAGGTTTTTCAGGAAACATACCATCCGCAGGTCTACGCCAAGTATCATCTTGGTGGCAAGAAGAGCGATTACAATTGGAGGTTAACCTCGCTCGACAGAGCGCAGGAGGCTGGTTTAGATGATGTGGGCATTGGTGCTCTTTTTGGCTTGTACGATTGGCGCTTCGACCTGCTGGCCATGATACGGCACACCAATCACTTGGAAGCCTGCTATAACATTGGTCCGCATACAATATCATTCCCTCGCATACAATCATCCGCATCTCTCGATTCACCTCTTGAGTATCGTGTTTCCGATGAGGATTTTGTTAAGCTGGTTGCCATCCTGAGGCTGGCCGTTCCTTATACTGGGTTAATACTTACAGCACGCGAATCAGCTGCCGTTAGGCGAGAGGTTATTCAATTTGGCGTTTCGCAAATTGATGGAGGGACAAAGATTGAGCTTGGAAACTATTCAAGAACTGTTAACGAGGAGCAGAATCTTAACAAGGAGCAGTTTATGATAAACGATAATCGCTCACTGGGAGAGGTAATTGATGAGTTGATAGACCAAGGTAATATCCCCTCATTCTGCACTGCATGCTACAGGTTAGGAAGAACGGGTGAGCATTTCATGGAGTTCTCCGTGCCAGGTTTTATAAAACGTTACTGCACGCCAAATGCCTTGCTTACTCTCAGCGAGTATCTTGTTGACTACGCAGCTCCGCATGTTCAAAAAAAGGGATGGAAGCTAATTGACAAAACTTTGGATGATTTGAATAACCAAGGTAACCCTAAAGAAATTAGGGAAAGGATTAACCGGATAAAAGCGGGAGAACGGGATTTGTATTTTTAGAGCTTACTTTTACAGGTATTGTTAGCTCTTCTCAAAATACCCGTAATTGTATCCGTAGGAGTTGTAGTGATACGAGCGTTTTTTTAGGGGGGCATCGTTTAGCACGAGATTAACGTTTCTAATACCTTTCTCCTTTAAGCTTTTTAAGGTATGCTGTAGGTGCTTTATTGGTGTTCTGTTGTGCCTTACTAAGTACATAACCACATTTACATGATTGATTAGGATAAGCGCATCGGCTACCATTCCGGCAGGAGGTGTATCAATAATAATATAATCATAATGCTCTTTTAGATAATCAAAAAGTTCTTTCACTTTAGGGGAGTTAAGCAGCTCAGCAGGGTTAGGTGGTATGGGGCCAGAGAAGGCAATATCTAAATTCTCAACATGCGACTCTTTTATTATGTCTTTTGCTGGAATGTTGCTGCTTAGAAAATTGCTTAACCCCACACTTTGCGACTTTCGAAGATATTTTGTTAATTTTGGTTTACGCATGTCTAAGGAAAGCAGTATGGTTCTCTTCTTCATGCTTGCATAGGATGCTGCCAGGTTAAAGCTGACGAAAGTTTTCCCCTCTTCAAAAAGAGTGGAGGTAACCATCACTACTGGCTTTTCATTTGGTGGCATTACGAATTGCGCATTCGTGCGGACGGACCTGAACGACTCTGCCTGAATAGAATGCTTTTTAAAGGAGATTAACTGATTATCCTTTGCTGGGTTGTTGGCAATGTATCCCAGAATTGGGAATAATCCTATTTTCTCAACGTCCTCGTCAGAGCGTACCTTGTCATTAAAAAAATCGAGTAGTATTATGGGTAGTAAAGGCAGTAGTAATCCTATAAAAACTGCCATAATATAAGTCATCTTCTTTTTTGGAGATATAATAATGCTATCGGATGCCAGAGCGGTGTCAATAATCTCGTGAACGGGAGTTAACCCTGCTTTAGAAATCTCAATTTCAGATTTTTTAGTTTGAAGAAGTGTGTATAGCGCATCATGAAGCTTAAACTGCCTTTCAATATTAAATAGTTGCTTTTGCGATTGGGGTATAAGGCTAATTGTTTGTGAAACCTTTTCAATCCTTTCATCAAGGTTTGATATTGCTAAGCTATTTGCTTGCTGAATGCTTTTAAGACTTTCTTTTATTGTCTTTTTTGTGTGTTTTATTCTGCTCTCAACATTAGAAAGTAGCGGATTGTCTTTTTTCGAGTTAATAAGTATTTCGGAGCGTTCAGCGTAGAGTTGCATCAGTTGATTAATAAGCCCCGAAAGCAGTGGATCCTCAACACCAAGCGATGAGGGAGCGATTAGTTCAGAACCATCGTCCTCAACTTGTTCAAGGTAGTTTGCTAGATAATCATAGTATTTTTCCTCTACAATATGCTGTGCCTTCTCCTGCTGTAGCTTCTCCATCTGCTCAAAGGTTCTTTGCGATTGGAAATCAATATTAAGAATTTGCTCTTCCGACCGAAAATCCTCAAGGCTCCTTTCCGAATGCTTAAGGAGTTCTGAAACATGCGAAAGCTGTTCTTCAATAAAATCAACAGTTTTTTGAGCTCTTATGTTTTTCTTGTTCAGGTCTCTTTGTAAAAACTTTTGAGCATGCATGTTTAGAAAAACCTCGTTCTTCTTCCTGTTGTTCCCTTCAATTACCAGTTTTAACATGGTGGAGTTCCTAATCTCTTCAACCCGAAGTTTTTGGTTTTTTCTGGTTTGCGATTCAATATCTCTGAAAATTACCGTGAAGGAATCGTCTGTTTTCGGAAGGTTATGTTTGTTCTCATGAATTTTAAAACGGAAAGAATCAGTTTCTATCCATTTACCTGCCTTTATGTACTCATCAATACTTGCACCATAAATTTTACCCAAATTCTTTTCTGATGAAAAGTTATGCAGATTAGCCTCATCAAAACTTGTCGTTACATTCCATGTGCCATCCTTATTTCTTGATAGCTTTATTGGTGTATTAACCACTTGTGGGTGTAAAGAATCGAACTCAATTTTAAAAAAACTATTCGGATAAAGTTCTCTTTTCCCAAAAGTTTTATCCTTATGGTATTCAACGGCAAAATTAAGGGACTTTAATGTTTTACGAGCTAACGTTCTGCTGGTAAGTACTCCAATTTGATTTTGAAGATGAATATTTGATACGGTAAATAGATTGCTTGCTATTTGGTCTTCAAGAGTAAGCAATGAGCCCTCCTCCTTAATAAGAAGAGTAAGCGAGTTTTGATAAGTGTTCTCTTTATATAGATTATGGCAAGCTGCAGCAACAAGAGCTAATAGTAGGCTTGCAATAAACCAAGGCCAAAGATGAATGTACTTCTTGATATATTTTTTTAGATCAAGAGTTTCTTCACCAAAAGACCCATCAAAATTTTGCATAAAAACCTACACTTTAATTGAAAAATATTGTGTAAACAAGCATTCCGGTAGAAGCGATTGATAGTAATAGAGAGTATGGGAACTCACCGTATCTGAATGATTTTATAGGTCTTGGATCAAGATATAGTATGTCGTTTGGCATTAAGTGGTAATTCTCATTAGAGAGAAGGTTAAGTTCGCTCATGTCAATAATTTTAACGATAGAACCAGAGGGTGTTTGTCGGATAAGCTTCACTTGTTTTATGTCTGCAATATCGTTAGCACCACCAGCTAAACTAATCGCCTGAAGGACATTTGCATACTCACGGTTAATCGTATAGGTTCCAGGTTTGTCAACCTCACCCATTACTGATACTTGGAAGTTTATCAGTTTTAATACTACATTTACCTCGTTAAAGTATTCATTTATGGTTTCTTGTACCTTTTTTTGTGCTTCTTGGGTAGTTTTACCTTGAACATGAACCTTGTCAATAAAAGAGAATGAGATGAACCCTTCATCATCAACAGTATAGCTGTTTAGGTAAAGGTAGTTATCGTTCATTAGGTTGGGTAAGTCGCTTTGAAAAAAGCGGCTCGTTTTTGGATCCAGACTATGTACTTTAATAAACAGCTGATCGCCTGTTTGAATTTTATAAGCAGTTTCGCGTGGATTATCAATATTGAACTCTGTGGCTTTGCGATCATCCTGCTTGATCATGGTTGTACGCTTGTGATTTATACAGGATGAGAAGAGTAGTAGTAACAAAAAAGAGAGTCCAATCATCTTTTTTGTGCGATGTAAAATTAATTTTGCTTTCATATCCATACTGTTTTATGTTATGTGTATTTTATTCTTTCTTAATTGTTGTGTTATTCTCCTATATATATATTAATTAGTTTGCTTCCCTTTATTGTACTTAACAACAAAAGCCCCGTCAATATTCGTACTTTTTGCAATTTCCTTAGCCTCTTCAAGGCTGTTGCCTCCGGGTATACTGTATTTAAACAGTTTGTTTTCGTATATAATACCAACGTGACTCGGCTCAAAACCTAGCCGTTTTGCTTCCCACTCAGACATTGGAATTTTACTTGATGCAATTTGAATCCTGAATTGAGGATTTGGGTCGTTATGGAACTTGCCAAATTTGGTGCTGGCAAAAATCTTCTCGACATGACGCGCTCTGTAAGCAATAATTTTTTCTCCTAAGCAGAATGCAATTACAAAAGCATCCCTAACCCCTACGTTTTTACTAGCGTTTGCTGCTTTGTCAAATCTGGTAAACTCACTTATGTAATATTTTTCCCAATCATCCTCTTTAAAGTGCATAATATCCTCCTTGCCAGAATAAATATTAGCTAGTTCATTTTCTGTTAGGGGCTTTCTGCTGGCTGCTATTTGAATATGATATTTAATAAAATCTTGTTTACCACTAATACTTACACTTTTCGAAGAGGATTTTGTAAAAGGTGTTGTTTCTTCACCCTCTTCCGTTTTACTAAGCGCTTGATCTTCGGCCAATGATTCAGTTTCAAGGGTTTGATCATTGTCTATTTCTGCGGAATCTTCTTCAGTTATCTGATCTTTGCTAACCTCTTCAATGGACTTAGCTTCCTGCTCTACTAATTCAACAAATTCAGAATGCTCAAGAGGATCCTCGTTATGCCTAATGGCATCGCGATACTCTTCAATAACCTGTCTCCATTTTGTTGTCGATCTGTATTCGGGGGTATTAACTATTTTTTCAAATATATTTTCAGATATTGCCCCTCTTTCCTTAAAGGCTCTAAACATTTCAAGCATCTCATGATTAATTACGGTGGATGCTGTATCTTGTGCAATAATTTGGTTTTGTAAAAACTCCAAATGGTTTTTTTTAAATGTATTGCCATGCAGTTGAGTATAACCACATAAAATAAGGCCTATGAATACTACATAAAATGCCTGTTTTATTTGAGTAATTATTTTCAACGGCAATGAATTGTTTTTTGATTTAAACAGAAATCGTATTACTTGCTTTTAGATGATGCTATAAATGTAAATCATTTTGAGGCTTTATGTAAAGACGTTTACCAGCTAAATTGGTTGTAATGATTTATATCATTTAAATTATTGATGTTGCTTGTTGTTTTGTTCATAAATAGGAAATTACAATAGAGTTGAATTTAATTTGATAAGTTAGAAAATTGGATTAATATTTCTAATTGATATTCATGATGTTGATTAAATAAGGGTTTAGGTGTTTTAGCAATGAAATTCTTAAAGTATAAATCTCAACTTTAATTCAAAAAGTGTTCCAACTTAAAGTAATTAACTTTATTGCAATGTAGGAAATAATCTATATTTTTAACTTTTGGGGTATGGTATACTATCCATTATCAGCAATATGCCTAATGAAATTGTATGTAAGTTTAATAATTTTCACCATGTTTTTGTATGACAATTTCACTGGGATATCGGTGGGCTGATGGTAATCTACATGTAAACCGGTTGTTAGTAGGTAGGCAGGAATCCCCTTTTTATCAAAATGATGATGGTCTGATAGGGCGAAGAGGGAGATGTCTGCTAAGGATTCATGATCAATTACAAGGGTTGTATCATTGTTAATGCTTTTTAGCGTGTTGGAAAAGTCGTTTAAATTATTATTTCCCCAGATATATAGGTTGTTTCCATCTTTCTCTTGATGCCCCATTCTTCCTGCCATATCAAAATTCAGCATAAGTCGTGTGCTATCTATTGGGAATAAAGGATTATGGGAGTAGTAATGTGATCCTAGTAAACCTAACTCTTCGGCAGTAAATGCACTGAAAATAATATTACGATTAGGCTTGTAGCCATTCTGATAATCCTTAGCAAGTAAGCGAGCAACCTCAAGCAGAACAGCAACTCCAGAAGCGTTATCGTCTGCGCCCGGATACCATCTATCCCCCTCAGGTGCAAGATGATCATAATGTGCGCATATTATAACGCTCTGGTCGGTTTTGTGCAGGGAGGGAATCATCCCAATAACATTACTGGTTAAAATGGAGTCAACATGCTGGTTGTAGGTAAATTTTAGTTTGAATTCTCTCGGCGGGCTTTTAATTAACTCTCCGTCCTTCATCTTTCTTACCACTTTCATTGGGCTTTCGCCCAGTATGGTTTCAGCTAGATTGTTAGAAATAAGAATCTGAGGTATTGGCTCACCAAAACGTGAGAAGTAACGTGTTATCGATTTCTCCTCAATACCAGCAACCTCTAACTTCTCCTCATGATGCTTGCTAAAGAACTGTCTTGATAACGACTCAAACTGATCATTGTTTAAGGGATTAATCGCAATAATTCCTAAGCAACCTTTTTCTCTGGCTAGCTCCTGAATTTTTAATCCTGCTACCCTTAGGTTGTTCGTTAGAATAAGTAGGGTTTTGCCTTTAATATCCAGCGTGTCAATATCATCGTACGTTCCCAACCCACCAAAAACAATCTCAAGCTCCTTATTTGTTGGCGGATCGGCTCCAAGGCTGATGAAGTCTTTCCCATAAACATATTCCTTGCCTAATATTTCTAAAGTTCTTTCTCCTGGTTTTGTAAGCGTAATAATAAAAGGTTGCAGGTATGATTCTTTATTCTCAGAAAATGCAGGGAGTAACCCAAAATCATTAAAAACGGAGTCGATATAGGTTGCTGCAAGAGTATCATGCCCTGTTAGGCTGCTTCTACCATAAAGCTCTTCCGATGCTAAAAATTCAACATGGTTTTTAACCTGATTTTTGACATTTTCAAAACTTGTGTTATTCTGAATTTGAGATAAGCAGGGAGACCAAATATAAATAGATAAAATGGGAAGGATAAATTTTATTTTATGGCCAGAAAATCTCATTAATATGTAATTTCAAATATGTGCTCTATAAAGTTAATCATTTTACCAAACTCCATGCCAGTTTACAATGTTAAATTTAAAAGCTTACAATAAAATTTTTGCTAATCTCATCCTTTTCATTTAGCTTTGCATGGTTAACTCTTGAAAAATGATAATGTTGAGAGTAATTTCAATTCTTGCCAAGAATGTTTATCGCAATATTAAGAACCGCGATACCTTCCACTACTAATTGGTTATATTATTAGCCGATTTATATTCTACTACACTTTTTTATCAATCTTATAACATAAAATATATTGCTATGGAATTACCATTTGCAGAATCGTATAAAATAAAGATGGTTGAAACCATCCGTAAAAGCACGCGTGAAGAGCGTGAGAATTGGATTAAGCAAGCTAAGTACAATCTTTTTAACCTCAAGAGTGAGCAGGTGTTTATCGATTTACTCACCGACTCGGGCACAGGAGCAATGAGTGATAGGCAGTGGAGCGCAATGATGCTTGGCGATGAGAGCTACGCTGGAGCGTCATCATACTATAAAATGAAGAGCGCCATAAAAAACATTTTAGGTTTCGACTTTTTTATGCCTACGCATCAGGGGCGTGCAGCGGAGAATGTACTTTTCTCTGTACTAATCAAGGAGGATGATTACATCCCCGGCAACTCCCATTTTGATACAACCAAAGGGCATATTGAGTTTAGAAAAGCGCATGCTGTTGACCTAACAATTGATATTGCCAGCGATACACAGGCTTATCACCCCTTTAAAGGGAATGTTGATATTGATAAGCTGGAAAGTTACATGAAGGTGAACTCTTCAAAAGTACCTTTTGTAATTGTTACGGTAACTAATAATACTGCAGGAGGACAGCCTGTTTCAATGGAGTGCTTGCGAGAGGTGAGGCGCGTTGCAGATAAGTACAAAAAACCTGTTCTTTTCGATTCTGCTCGTTTTGCCGAGAATGCGTACTTTATTAAGCTACGTGAGAAGGGGTATGAGAATAAAAGCATTAAGGAGATTGTAAAGGAGATGTTTTCTTACGCTGATTTTATGACCATGAGCAGTAAGAAGGATGCCATTGTTAACATGGGTGGATTTATAGCTATGAAATCGCAGGAGATTTGGAGGCAATGCTCTACATACAATATTATGTTTGAAGGGTTTGTTACCTATGGCGGTATGTCTGGCAGAGATATGAATGCTCTGGCGGTTGGACTTGACGAGGGTACAGAGTTTGAGTATCTTGAAACAAGAATTAAGCAGGTAGAGTACCTTGGTAATAAACTTAAGGAGTTTGGCGTACCTATTCAGTCGCCTCCAGGTGGCCATGCCATTTTTATTGATGCCAATAAGATTCTCCCAAATGTGCCCAAAGAGCAGTTCAGGGCTCAAACCCTTGGTATAGAGCTCTATCTTGAAGCTGGAGTGAGAGGGGTGGAGATTGGAACATTGCTGGCTGATCGTGATCCCGTTACACGCGAGAACCGTTACCCTCACCTAGAACTACTCAGGCTTGCTATCCCACGCAGAACTTATACCAATAATCATATGGATGTAATAGCTGTTGCGCTAAAAAATGTTTTTGACAGGCGCGATAGCATTACCAAGGGGCTGAAAATTACCTGGGAAGCCCCCATAATGAGACATTTTACCGTTGAGCTTGAAAAAGCATAGCCTGTTTTTTTAATGGTTCTACCACAAAGTTTTGAGAGTCCTTTCTGGCTTTTTTGTGGTAGAATCATTTTTTCCTGATTACTATTTGCTTCGGCTTAGCCTAATTGCTTTTTGAACCCCCTTTATTTTAGTTAGCTTGTAAAGGAGCATTTCAAGGTGCTTGGTGTCCGTAACAAAAACCTGAATTCTACCTTCAAAAAGGCCGTTGTTCGAGTTGATGGTGAATGACCGCATGTTCACCTTAAAATCTTTACTAATTAGCTCAGAAATTTTATTCACTATACCCAGCTCATCGTATCCTGTAATTTTTATGGTGGTTTGGAAGGAGGTTTCTGCCTTCGATTCCTTCCATTTCGCTTTTACTATTCTGTAGTTATACTTACGATAAAGCTGCGGTGCATTGGGACAGTTGGTTCTGTGAATTTTTATGCCTTCATTTATTGTTACAAAACCAAAAATACTGTCGCCAAAAATTGGGTTACAGCATTTAGCCAGCTTATAATCAATGTTTACTAGCTTTTCGTCAATAACTAGAAAGTCCGATGTTTGTGTTTCTGGATGCTCCTGATGTTTTGGTTCTTCAATGTTTTTAGGTTGTTCAATCTGAGCCACATTTTTTTCGGGCTGGGTAAGCAGGCTCTTAATATCGCTGAGGTTAATTTTTTCTTCCGATATTAACTCAAACAGCTTTGCTGTATCTTTCAGCTTGTATTTTTTTCTGATGGTTTGAACAGCCTCCTCAGGGTCAGGGATTTTCCAGTTCTTGAACCTGCGAAATAGGAGCTCTTTACCAACAGAAAGTTGCTTGTTCTTATCCTGACGAATACACTGTTTTATTTTTGATTTGGCCTTGCCAGTAACAGCAAACTGCAGCCAGCTATTTTTTGGGTTCTGGCTTTTTGATGTAATAATTTCAACAACATCGCCATTATTTAGCTCTTGCTTAATGGGCACGTTACGACCATTTATCTTTGCACCAACGCATTGGCTTCCAACGTCGGAGTGTATGTCAAAGGCAAAATCGAGAACGGTGGCACCATACGGAAACTTTCGCAAATCGCCATTGGGTGTAAAAGCAAAAATCTCTTTTTGGTAAAGGTTCAGTTTAAACTGGTCAACAAGGTCTTCTGGGGTGGCTGTAGTGTTTTCAATTATCTCCCTTACCTTTGACACCCACTGGTCCAAGCCTTTCTCCTGCTTAACGCCCTTGTATTTCCAATGGGCAGCAAGCCCTCGCTCAGCAATGTCGTCCATTCTTTTGGTTCGGATTTGGACTTCAATCCATTTCCCATCAGGTCCTACCACCGTGGTGTGTAACGATTCGTACCCGTTGCTTTTAGGTACTGATATCCAGTCCCTAAGTCGTTCAGGGTTTGGTGTCCACGAGTCTGTAATTATTGAGTAAACTTGCCAGCAATCGGATTTTTCTCTATCTGGAGGGCTGTCAAGTATAATTCGTATAGCAAAAACGTCATAAACCTCGTTAAAGCTAACGCCCTGTTTCTGCATTTTTTTCCAGATAGAGTAAACAGCTTTGGGCCTGCCTTTAATTTCAAAATTGAAGCCTTGTTTATTAAGTTCCGATTCAATTGGGGTAATAAACTTCTTTATCAGTTTATTACGTTGGGTTGTGGTGTTTCGTAGTTTCTTAAGTATGCTTTTATAGTCTTCCTCATTAGTGTACTTCATGGCAAGGTCTTCCATTTCCGATTTTAACCGGTATAAACCCAGCCTGTGAGCCAAAGGTGCATATAAATGGAAGGTTTCCCATGAGGTTTTGAGCTGAATATCTTTTGGCATTGAACAGAGCGACCTCATAGTCTCCATCCTGTCAGCCAGTTTAATTAAAATCACCCTTGCATCCGTTGCTAGGGTGAGAATAAGCTCCCTGAAATTCTCTGCTTGTGTCTTGGGTTCTTTTAAATCGAGCTCAGAAATTCTGGTTAGCCCATCAATAATCTGAGCAATGGTTTCATTATAATTCTTCTCTATCTCAACCAGATTTAAAAACTTATCCTTAACTGTTTCGTGTAAGAGTGCCGAAACAATAGCTGTTCCGCCTAAACCAATCTCGTCAACGCAAATTCGTGCAACGTTTATAAGATGAAATATATGAAGATTGCCCGATGGATCACGAATATCTTTATAAAGCGCAATCGCTTCCTTAATTGCTTTTGATATTAGCTTAACGTCATCGGGCTTAAGATTGTTTTTGCTGGCTTTTAGCAGCCCTCTGTATCTACTAACTATCTTTTTTTCTTCATTAACAACGGCCATGCTTAAATGAATTTTCCATAAAAATAGTAAACTCTTTTATATAAATGGCTGCATAAAATATTTTCATATCGTTTTGTTTTTTAAATATCTAGTTGTATTGATTCGCTACTCCATATATCATGAATCTCAATCTTTGCTATCCCTCTGTTCATTTTCTACATTTAGTTGTTATATTTACTAAAATTTTTTTCAATGGCAACAAAGGATATAATAAATCGTGTAAATAAGCTTCGGGAGGAGCTAAACAAGCATAATCATTTATACTACGTAAGGGCACAGCCAGAAATATTAGATTTTGAGTATGATGCTCTACTCAGAGAGTTAGAAGAACTTGAGAAAAAGCATCCTGAATTGGCAGATGAGAATTCACCAACCCAAAGGGTAGGTAGCGATATTTCACAAGGGTTTAAGCAGGTTAAGCATAAGTATCCCATGCTATCGCTTGCTAATACATATTCTAAAGAAGAAATTGAAGATTTTCATGCAAGAATTGGTAAATCTTTAAGCCAAAGTTGGGAGTATGTTTGCGAGCTAAAATACGATGGTACGGCCATTGGACTAACCTATAAGAACGGTAGGTTGGTTCAGGCTATAACCAGGGGGGATGGTGTTCAGGGCGATGATGTTACCTCAAATGTAAAAACCATTCGTTCCATTCCTCTTACCCTAACTGGCGATGATTACCCAGAAGAGTTTGAAATTAGAGGAGAAGTACTAATGCCTCATGCCGTTTTTGAGCAGCTTAATAAAGTACGGCAGGAAAATGGAGAGCCCCCTTTTGCTAATCCTCGGAATGCAGCCGCTGGTACTTTAAAACTTCTTAACCCAAAAATGGTTGCCAAAAGGAACCTTGACTGTTATCTTTACTTTGTTTTGGGTGAAAAGCTGCCTTTTAACAATCATTATCAGAACTTACAGAAGGCAAAAGAGTGGGGGTTTAAAGTACCCGATAACATAAAGCTTTGTAAGTCAATAAATGATGTCTCTGACTTTATTGATACATGGGAAGAGAAGAGGAAAGGTTTGACTTACGACATAGATGGCGTGGTGGTTAAGGTTAATAGCCACAAGCAGCAGAATCAGCTTGGCTACACAGCTAAAACACCACGGTGGGCTATATCTTATAAGTATAAAGCTGAGCAGGCCAAAACCATATTGAGGTCTGTTGATTTTCAGGTTGGCCGCACAGGAGCTATTACTCCCGTTGCTAATCTTGAGCCAGTGTTGCTGGCAGGAACAACCGTAAAAAGGGCATCGTTGCATAATGCCGACCAGATGGACAACCTAGATATTCGCTTAAACGATACTGTAATAGTTGAAAAGGGTGGTGAGATTATTCCCAAAATTGTTGCAGTAGATTTTGATGAAAGGCTGACTGATTCTGCCCCATTGCAGTTTATTTCGCATTGCCCCGAATGTGGTGCAGAGCTAGTTAGACCTGCTGGTGAGGCAAAGCATTACTGCCCTAATCAGGCAGGATGCCCACCCCAGCTAAAAGGAAGGGTAATACATTTTGTTAGCCGTAAAGCAATGAATATTGATGGCCTTGGGGAAGAGACCATCGAGTTGCTGTTTTCCAAGGGCCTGGTTAAGGATATATCCGACCTGTACTCACTTACCTATAACCAGCTGATAAACCTTGATAGGTTTGCTGATAAATCAGCCAAGAATGTAGTTGCAAGCATAGAAAAATCAAAGGAAGCACCTTTTCATAAGGTTCTTTTTGGGCTTGGAATTAGGTATGTTGGCGAAACAACCGCCCGCAAGTTAGCCTTACATTTTGGCTTGCTTAATAGGCTTAAACAAGCTACCTTTGAGGAGCTATATGAAGTTGATGAGGTGGGTGAGAGGATTGCCCAAAGTATCCTAACTTTCTTTTCCGATGAAAAGAATTTATTGCTTGTTGAACGGTTGCAAAAGGCTGGTTTAAATTTTGAGGTTGATGAAACAGTCAATAATCAGGAGGAAGGGAAGTTAAAGGGCAAATCGGTTGTGATTTCGGGAACTTTTTCTCGTGTGTCTCGCGATGAGCTTAAAGAGATGGTTATTCGGAATGGAGGCAAGGTGCTTAGCGCAGTATCATCAAACACAACGATGCTTGTTGCTGGCGAAAAAATGGGACCGGCAAAGTTAGATAAGGCTAAAAAACTCGGAGTGCAAATTGTTTCTGAGGATGATTTCTTTAAAATGATTGAGTAATTTAACGTACACCTTGAATATGTTTTCAAAATTTAAATCAAAAATTGGCCACGCGAAGCTTAAGAAGCAGTACAAAAAGATTAAGCGCGATAAAAGAATCCATAATCTTGTTTCGGCAAGAAGAATAGGGGTTATTTTTTATGCCATGACTGATAAGGATTTCAAACTGGCACTTGATTTTGTGAATTTCTTATCAGAGCAAAATCTTGAGGTATGCCTGCTTGCTTACTATCCGGGCAAAGAGATTCCGCAGGAGTTTCTAATGCGCAAGGGGGCCAATCTTTTTTCCAAAAAGGAGGTGAATTGGTACGGAAAACCGCTTGCTCCATTTACTGAAGAGTTTGCAAAAATGGATTTTGATATTCTTATTGACCTTTCTATGGAGGAGGTTTTCCCTTTAAAATGGGTTGCAACGCTCTCTGTAGCAAAGTTCAAGGTTAGTAGTTTAATGTACCCTAATCCACCTTACGACCTTTTAATAAACGTTAAACAAACCGATAGCCTTGAGTATTATATAAGTCAGGTAAAGCACTATTTAAACCTTATAAACAATAGGTTTGCTCAGGAAGAAACGGAGGATAGAATAACAACTAATTAACAGCGAAGTATGATAAGTAAATTCAAAGGACTAGGGGTTGCTATGGTTACCCCGTTTACAAACAGCAAGGAGATTGATTTCCCTGCCCTAAAGAATTTAACGGAACATCTTATTTTAGGAGGTGTTGATTATATCGTTTTATTAGGAACAACTGGTGAGTCCGTTGTTTTGTCAAATCAGGAAAAAAACGATATAGTACGCTTTGTAGTAAAACATAATAATGGACGAGTTCCTATTATGGTTGGTATGGGAGGTAACAATACCGATGCTATTATTAGTAATTTAAAGACTTTCGACTTTTCCGGTGTTGATGGAATACTTTCTGTTAATCCATATTACAATAAGCCTTCTCAAAAAGGTCTGGAGATGCATTATAAGGCCATTGCAGCTGAAACCGATTTGCCAATAGTACTGTATAATGTTCCAGGGCGTACAGGTGTAAACATGACTGCCCAAACTACGCTTAAGCTAGCCAATGATGTTCCAAATATTATTGCAGTAAAGGAAGCATCGGGTAATCTGAATCAGCAGACATACATACTACGCGACAGACCCAAAGATTTTCTTGTCCTCTCTGGCGATGATGCTTTAGTTCTTCCACAAATAGGTATGGGCTTTGATGGAGCAATTTCCGTTGTTGGAAATGTTCTGCCCAAAGAGTTCTCAACTCTAATAAAGCATGCCATGGAAAATAATTACGAAAAGTCAAGAGCCCTGCATTATAAACTTATTGAGGTTATTGACAATCTATTCACAGAGGGCAATCCCGCGGGCGTTAAGGCTGCGTTGGCTATTAAAGGAATAATTTCTAACAACCTGCGCTTACCTCTTGCACCTGTTAGTGAGAGTACATACAATACTTTAAGTAAACTTCTAAAAAATTTCTAGTTAGATAGAAACTACGTATAGTAATTTGGCTTAGTTTTAAGTTATGTAGGCTCGTAGTGGGTAAAAAAAATCCGCTACGAGCCTTGTTCTATTAATAATTTTTGTAAATTTCAAAATAATAAGATTGCCAACAAGAATAGACTGTTTTTATCTGTTTTCAGGTTATAATCAGTAAAGAATTAAATAATTGATTTATCAAAAATTAAAAATACAGCTATGACCAACCTAACAACTAACTACATGGGGCTTACGCTTAAAAACCCCTTGATTGCAGCAAGTTCTGGTTTAACCAATAGTTTATCCGACATCAAAGAATTGGAAGCCAACGGAGCGTCTGCCGTTGTGCTTAAATCCCTTTTTGAAGAAGAGATTATTATGGAAACTCAGGATAACCTTAATAAGATGCGTGCTTCTGGTTTTATTTACCCTGAAACAATAGAGTATTTCGATTTTGAGGAGATGGAAGATCCTGTGGCAAATTTCCTTAAGCTTATTACCGATGCCAAAAGTGCCGTTAAAATTCCAATTATTGCCAGTATAAATTGTGTAACATCCGAGAAATGGCCCGATTTTGCAAAGCGAATTGAGGATGCGGGTGCCGATGCATTAGAACTTAACATATTCTCCTTACCTACTGATTTGAACAGAACGGCAGAGGAGAACGAGAAGCTCTTTTTTGATATTATTGAAAAAGTAACTCGGATAGTTACAATTCCTATTGCAGTTAAAATAAGCCCATACAATGCCTCGCTTGCAAGTTTTATTAAGCGGCTAAGCAGTACACAAATTAAAGCAATAGTACTATTTAACCGTTTTTATAGCCCCGATTTTGATATCTATAACTATGAGTTCACCACAACTAACGTATTCAGCTCCCCTTCAGAGTTAGCATTAACTCTACGGTGGATTGCAATTATGGCCGAGCGCGTCCCCTGCAATCTAGCTGCAACAACAGGCATACATGATGGTTTTGCACTTGTAAAGGTGCTTCTTGCTGGAGCAGAAGTTGGTCAGGTAGCTTCAACACTTTATCGCAATGGTCTTGAGCAGATACAGGTTATTTTAAATCAGCTAGAAGAGTGGATGCAAGAAAAAGGGTTTAAATCAATAGATGAGTTTAGGGGTAAAATGAGTCAGACCCGAACATACAACCCAGCTGCATTCGAGAGGGTTCAGTTCATGAGATTCTTCAGGGAAATGGGCCGAATGTAGTTGCCGGCAAGCTGCTTTATGGTTTTTTTACTCAACTCTTCTTCTTGGGTGTTGATATGTTTTTAGGGTTGTTAATATAATTTAAACAATCAGATTCAACAACAACACTTAATTTTAGTAAATTTGCCCCGTGATGTAAGGACATATATTTACTATGAAAGAAGAGAACGAATTTTTCTTTGGAGAGGATCCAACCATGGAGATTGTACAGAAGTATGAAGATATGCTAAGGTATAATCGTAGTTTCTTTTTTGATGTTGCTGATTTTGAGAACATTATAGATTTTTATTTAAGTTCTGATAATTCAATGCGAGCATCGGAAGCAATTGATATTGCTTATAGCATGCATCCATATTCCACCGAAATACAGTTTCGAAAAGCCGAAGCATTATTTTATGATAATAAACATGCTGAAGCTTTGGAGATATTGAACGTACTTGAAAAAATAGAGTCTGATAACAGCGAGATTCTTTTTTTAAAAGGTAAACTGCACTTAGAGCAACGTGAACTAAAGATTGCCCATAGCTCATTTTGGAGGGCCGCACATGGGTATAATGAAGATAAAATTGACTTGTTGCTTAGGATTGCATCATTGTATCAGGATTACAATGAATTAAACTATGCTTTACGCTACTTGCTACTTGCCTATAAAATTGAGAAGAATAACCTTAACATTCTATTTGAGTTGGGCTATACGTTTGAGCGTTTGGGGGATATGTCTCAAAGCGAAAAGTTTTACAACCTTTATCTCGATACCAATCCTTTCTCTTCAAGCGTTTGGTACAATTTGGGAATAGTTTACACCCGTATGGGTAAGTTTGCCAGAGCGCTTGATGCTTATGAATATGCACTTGCTGTTGAGCCAGCAAATTCATCGGCCATACATAATAAGGCAAATACCCTGGCAACCATAGAAAAGTATGATGAGGCAGTAGAAGCTTTTGTTGAGCTGCTTGAGTTTGAACCTGATAATAAGCGCATTTATGCTTCATTAGGGGAGTGCTACGAGAAGCTGGATGACTACCCAAGGGCGATGGAATACTTCAATAAAGCCTTGGAGATTGATGCATCCATGTCCGATGCCTTTTATGGTATTGGGGTAGTAAATCTAAAGCTGGATAAGTTGGATTTAGCTTTGATGAATATTGAGAAAGCCATTGCGCTTAATCCAGAGAATTACGATTACTGGTTGGGTTTAGCTAAGGTTAAATTTGAGTTGGGGCACGATGATGAGGCTGAAAATGCATACATGGAGGCCACTATGCTTAATCCGGAAGAGCCAGAAGCATACATTGGCTTGGCTGAACTGAAGCTGTTTAAAGAGTCGTACCCTCAGGTAGAGGAGCTTTACAATGAGGTTAACGATAAGTTTAATGATATTTCCGCTCTAAAAATAATATACGCTTCAGCACTATACCTTCAGGGTAAATCAAAGCTTGCTCTTGATATGTTAAGAGAAGCAAAATCTCAAAATCCTTTTACAGTTGAAGATTTTCTTGCAGTTGTATCGGTAATATCAGATGAAGGCTTTTTACAGGAACTAAAACAAATTTAATGAATGCGCTACTAAAAATACCTGCATTCCTAATAAATAGATATCATTTTTATATCTAGTAAATACATTTGTAAATTTATATATATGAATATTAAAGATTTTCCATTTATTCCCGAGCGAACAGAAAAGAATCGAAATAATGGGCTAACCATGGTAATGGACAAGGGGCTGAGCCTTCGCGAAACGGAAGATATGATAAGTGTTGCAGGAGGATATATTGACATGGTTAAATTTGGTTTTGGTACAGCGATGGTTAGCCCAGTAACAGTTAAAGAAAAAATTCGCACCCTACAGCTAGCAGGAATAAAACCCTACTTTGGAGGAACCCTATTTGAAGCATTTATTGCCAGAGGGATGTTTAATGAGTATAAAAAAATGGTGAAAAACTTTGAGCTCGATTTGGTTGAAGTATCGGATGGTACCCTGGAGATGGTTCATCAGCAGAAATGTGAGTACATTCGTGATTTGGCCAAAAGTGTTACTGTAATATCTGAGGTTGGTTCCAAGCAGGCTGGTGTTGAAATTCCTGATGATAAGTGGGTTGAGATGATGAAGAATGAGCTTGAAGCAGGATCATGGAAAGTGATTGCCGAGGCAAGAGAGGGAGGAAATATTGGGATATATAATCAGGATCATTCAGCTAATACCAGCCTTGTTGATAGTATTGTTAGCAACATAAATATTGAGGACATTCTATGGGAGGCCCCTATTAAAAATCAACAGGTTTGGTTTATAAAACTACTTGGAACTAACGTTAATTTGGGTAATATCGCCCCAACCGAAGTTATTGCCTTGGAAGCATTAAGGGTTGGCTTACGCGGCGATACATTTTTTCAGTATCTCGAAAAATAATATTTTAAACAGCTTAGGAGAGTTGTCCTTCTTAACTCCCTCCCTTTACAATAAGAACTAAATGAGATATATCTTTCAAATTTATTTGCTACATGCCCTTAAGGGTGTAGGCATGGGTGCTGCAAATGTAATCCCTGGAGTATCAGGCGGTACTATTGCTTTGATTACAGGAATTTTCGAGAGGGTGATCCATGCAATAAAATCTTTTGACACCAAGGCAGTGAGCCTCCTTTTTAAAGGAAAAGTTAAGGAGCTGTTTCAGCATACCGATTTTTATTTTCTTCTCACATTGGGTGCTGGCATGATTGCTAGTATTATTAGCTTAGCCAGAGTGCTTAAGTTCATGTTTGAGTCTTATCCAGTATTCATTTGGGCATTTTTCTTCGGATTAATTGTTGCTTCGGTTTATTATGTTGGTAAAACCATTAGCAAATGGAATATTGGTGTAATAGTTGCACTTATTGCAGGTGCATCATTAGCAATTTGGGTGTCGTTTATGAATCCTGCTACGCAGAACGATTCTTTTGTTTATTTGATGCTATGCGGTGTTGTTGGGGTTTGCAGTATGATTTTACCCGGTTTGTCCGGCTCGTTTGTACTTATTATCATGGGCAACTATGAGCTGGTAATGATTGATGCAGTGAACGAGGGCAACTTCGATGTGCTACTCCCTGTAATTTTAGGAGGTATTATTGGGGTTTTAGCACTTTCACATATTTTATCATGGATATATAAAAAGTATAAGGATCAAACCATAGCAATATTAACTGGGTTTATCCTGGGCTCGTTAAGTATATTGTGGCCATGGAAAAACGAAATCTATAGGGTTAATAATGCGGGCGAGTATGTTTTTATTAATAACGAAAAGATTGTACAGGGGTATAGTTTGTATATACCCGATTCTTTAACAAACGAGGTGGTACTTGCAATAATTATCGCCATTATTGGTTTTATTTCCATAGCGCTTATCGAAAGATTTGCCAAGGTAAAGCAGGTTAATGCCAACAAATGAAAAAAGATAAGGATAATAAGTTGCTAATTAATGCGCTCATTTCTTTGGGCATATTCTTTTTATTTGTCCTTTTTATTGTTCCAAAATATGGAGTAAATCAGTTTGATGAGAACATAAGGCTACTCGATGTCCGCGTTTGGTACACCGCTAATGATGTAACTAAACTCTTTAATAACCTTGATGTAAACGGGCGGGAGGCCTACGCCTCATTTTTGCTTTTTATTGACATGGTTTATCCAATAGTGTATGGGGTAACTTTTATTCTTATTATAGCATTTATTCTTAAAAAAAGGTTTGCAAAGAGTTCCCCTTTTTTAAAACTAGCCTACCTTCCGTTTGGTATAATGTTTTTTGATTATGTTGAGAATACAAACATTTTAATCCTGCTTAATCAGTTTCCAGCAATAAATAGCAGCATAGTAATATTGGGTTCTGTGGCAACTTTACTAAAATGGTTATTTGCACTATTATCAATAGGAACAATAATAATAGTTTCAGCCAGCCTTCTTATCAGGAATATTTTTTTGAGACCAAAAAATCAACCTAACTAAAAATGCGATTACTATTTTTTATATTTAGCATACTCATATGTACTAGCATTCACGGGCAAGAGTGTTCTGTCGATAGAATAAACTTTCAGCCAGGAGAGACTGTAACCTACAGGGCTGTTTATAACTGGGGATTTATTTGGGTTAATGCTGGCGACGTTGTTTTTTCAGTCTCAGATACTACTTACATGGATAGCCCCGCCTATCATTTAAAATCTTTAGGTTGGAGTTTGAAACGTTACGATAGATTCTTTAAAGTGAGGGATAGATTTGAGTCAATAGTAAATCCTAAAACCTTGCAACCATACTGGTTTGAGCGTGACACCTATGAGGGTGGTTTCGAGGTGTTTAATCGATACTCTTTTAACCATTCAGATAGCATTGTTAATATTATCAGCCAAACATCCGACAGGCCCTTTAAAAGGGATGTTATACCCTTAAAGAATTGTACTTTTGATGTGGTTAGCGCTATCTATTTTTGTCGTACCCTTGATTTTGATAAGTATAAAAAGGGCGAAAAAATACCTTTATCATTGGCTATTGATGATGATGTTTATGACTTATTCATCAGGTATCAGGGTAGAGAGGAGTTTAAAACACGTAGCGGAGAGGTTTACAATACCATACGTTTCTCAATTATGCTTGTTGAGGGTACTATTTTCAGGGGCGGTGAGGATATGTACGTTTGGGTTACCGATGATGAGAATAGGGTGCCCGTTATGGTTGAAGCAAAAATTTTAATTGGTTCAGTAAAGGCTGTATTAACAGGTATGGAGGGGCTGATGTTCCCAAATCAGGCTTTAATCACAAACTAGGAAGAATGATATTTTATAAGAATAAATGAATGTATTTTTTTAAAATTATTGTATTTTGCTATTTCTATAAACTCTAATTTAAACCCTAAAAATTAAAACAATGAACAGTACGTTTAAAAAATTACTCCTTTTTGCGTTAGTATTCGCAATGCCTGTATTTGTGGCAATTGGTTCAGGTGTTAACCTGGAATTAAACCTTAAAAAAGGTGATGTTACCAAGTATAGGGCAACCAATAATCAGGTTATAACCCAGACAATGGGTGGGGCAGAGCAGGAAATTAAACAGGATCAGATATACGAGTATGATATATCGGTTATAGGGAAGGATGATCAAGGGAATTTTAACACTTCAATTACCTATACGCGTGTGGCTATTGACATTGAGGCGCAAGGAATGAACATGGCCTTTGATTCTGAGAAAGATGATAAATCGGCAGCCAACAATCCCCAGCTAATGGGTTTTGCTGCGCTGGTTGACAAGAGTTTAAATGCAAAATTTTCCCCTGCAGGTGAAATTATTGAGGTTAGCGATGTTGAAAAAATGATTGACGAGATGGTGGCTGATGTGTCTGCTGGGAATGAGGGTATGAAAGCTCAAATGAAGCAGACGATGCAGCAAAGCTTCAATCAGGAGTCGTTAAAACAGATGTTTGGAGGCTCATTCATCCAATTCCCCACAAAATCATTAAAGAAGGGGGATACTTGGACTGAGAAACACAGCATTACCAACCAGTTTACTTTGAATGTGATTAATAATTATACGTTAAAATCAGTTGATGGCGGCAAGGCTAAATTGTCCATATCATCTACCCTGTCAACTGAACCAGGCAATAAGAGCAACATGCAGGGTATGGAGGTTACCTACAATTTATTTGGTACTCAGAGTGGAGAGATTACTGTTGATGTTAAGACAGGTGAAATTTTGGGATCTGAGATTGATCAGAATATTTCAGGTAATTTCTCGGCAGATATGGCTGGTGATAAAATGGATGTTCCAATGACAATTGCTTCCAAAATGAAGGTGGAGATTGTTAAGTAATATGCTATAATACAATCTAAAAAACCTGACTGGAGAATAGACCTGTCAGGTTTTTTGTTAACTCTAGAATTCAATAAACTCGCCGCTACCTCTTCCAAAATATTTAAATGCGGTTTGGTTTGGATTCCCTGTGAAAAGCACATTCCCCGATCCTTCAATAATTCCGCTAAAGTAGTTTGAGCAGTTAGCAATTATATCGCCCGAACCCTGATTCTGAGTACTGCAGTTAATTGTTTGTAAAGTTTCGCAATCGAGAAAACCTGTTCCGCTAATTTGTAGATGCGCTCTGTTGGCAGTGCCGCGAAGGTTCATGTAAACTAAACTCTGATTAAAGTAGCAGTAAAAATAATCAACAGCAATGCTAAGGTTAATGTCTCCCGAACTTTGTTGCGAAATAATAATTAAGGAATCGCTAACAAGCTTATTATTAGAAGTTATATTCCCAACCCCTTCGTAATAAATTTTTTTCAGAGATTTAACATGAACCGTTGCAACTATTTCATTATCGAAACTTCTTACCCAGTTAAAATTATTGTTATCCCTAATTTTTAATGTGCTATAATTATTAGTTGTGCTAACCTTTGCCAAAAGATTTTTAGGGCCTGATAGAATTATTTTCTCCACTGTATCCTGAACAAGGATAATGTTTATCCTGTCCGTAACTTCAATCTCACTAAAAGAGGAAACTTCTCTTTCTTCGGTAACAACAGGGCCGGAAGTTTTGATAATATCCCACGCATCCTCTTTATCACATGATGTAAACAGAAGTGGAAATAGGAATAGTATAATTTCTAATCGCTTCATAGCTTAATACAATTTAATTGCTCCTCCAATTTCTAAATAATCGGCCGAGCCCCAGTGGGTTTTAAGGGCAAGATGCCCGTAAAATCTGTTAGTGAATCGGTAACGAATCCCTAAACGCTGATAAACATAGCCATCATTGCTGTCATTTGCTTTGTTATAAATATAGCCACCAAAATACAGGATTGCCGATACTCTGTTAAGGATAAATTCTGCACTAGCAGCGGTGCCAATTTTCAGTAGTTCTGATTCATTATCCCACGCAACCTCTTCGTAATCTAGTATAAATTCGTTCGATTTATCATCCATAATATCCAAAGAAACACCGTACCTGAGCAAAGTTCTAAAAGCCCTGCTGTATTCAATTGAGAATGATTTAACCCCGTACTTTGGTCCTCCTGCTCCCTTAATCTCTTTTTGCGAGCCAATTCCAGCAAGAAGCAGCCTGTTCTTTTTATCAGAAAAAGTATAATGCTGTTTGTTATTTGTGGTTTGGCTTTGGTACGAGTATTTTCCACCCAGATTGATCATGGTATAGTTTAGGCCTGAATTTGGCTTTTTAACGGTTCCATTTGAAAAATGAGAGAGATTTATTCCTGCGTGTAGGGTTAAATTGCTACTTAATTTGTAAGCAGCCATAAATCCAAAATTAATGTAGGCATTTAGATGCGTAGAGATGGCAGAGTTTTTAAAATTATCTGTTCTATGATATGTTTTGGTTACATAGCCAAGCCCTGGGCCAACCTTAAAAATGGCATTCCATTTTGGCATATGTGTTTGTATGGGAAAGTTAACGAATGGGTACAGGCAATGGGCATATCCAAGTATATTGGGGCTACCTAAATCTATAAACTTATATGACACACCAAACTGGGGGAAACCATAAAACGAATGCCATTGTTTGGAGCCATTACCAGTAAACAGATGAGTTATTTCTAACGCAAACACCCTTTTCTCGCGAAGTATCTCCATCTCCCTATGATGGTGCTGTAGAATGCCAGAGTAAAGGTTAATAGCAATGGATTTACTTTTTATAGAATCGGATGCATTATTCTCTGCCTTGGTAAGCGTATTAATTGACACCAGTAAGATTAGTGCTATTACCCTGTGCATTGGTTTTGTTAATATGAATAATTATGCGAATATAGCGGAATTTAATGTATGAGCGTAAAAAAACCGAATGGGAAAAGCATCCATTCGGTTTGGTTTGTTTTTTTAATTATGGCTTAGTAAACAACTATTCTCTCTACCATTTTGCCAAAATCTCCATTTAGTAAAAGGAAATAGACACCTGCGCTTATTTTTTCTGGTTTGCTCCACTGAAACATTTCTTCTCCTGCTGAGATTTTTCCTTGAAATACGGATGAGATAATTCGGCCGTTTATATCAGCAATACGTATGTTAATATTTTGCTCTTCTGCTGATTCAATGGCTATTGAAAGGTTTCCTGAGGTTGGGTTTGGCCAAGCTTTTATGCCCATACCTTGTGAGTAGTCAGGATAAGTTAAAGGAGCATCCACAATGTAATTTTCCCTATTAATAAACTCATTAGAATAAATTCTGTATTCCCCTGGTTGCAGGGTAAAGCTTTGGTTTTCTTCGTCAATAGTAACTTCTGTTTGTGAGAAGTACTCATACCAAGTGCCTGTACTTGAGAAATTAGCATTTACAGATACTTCCATTACATCAAAATTACCTACAATTACCATATCCATTTCATCGTGATACAGATTAATTACCTTGCCATCGCCCTCTAGTGAAAGTGAAAAGTCGTCGGTTTTAAAAACTGGCAAATCATTTCGAAGTGCTATCAGCTCCGCCCATATTCTGAATAGTTCATTACGGTCTGAATCTTCATAGTAATCCCACCTAACTGGTTTTCTGGCTGTACGACAATCTAGGTCAATATTGCCATCAGGGCAATGGTTAATACTATAATCGTAACCCAGCTCACCAAACTGCCAAATCATTTTTGGACCGGGAATAGTGAAGAAGAATGCTCCAACAAGTTTCTGTCGATCAAGTGCAATTTCTAAATCTTTCACATTGTGGTTTGAATTTGAGCTGTTACCGTATTCAAGGTTCTTAAACATCAACCTTTCCTCATCGTGACTTTCCATATATCCAACAACATGTGGAACTGTCCATCCGCGTTGCTTATATGATACCCATTCAAAATTTGAATCATCGTTGAGGTCGCCAATCCATCCCATACTGGCCTCATTATAGGAGTGGTTCATGTTTCCCCAAAGTAGCATGCCGTATTCTGCTAATTCTTTCTCCTCATCATTTGCTGTAAAATGCTCGAGGATTACATGTGCATTTGAATTAACATCCCAAACATGATCGGCAATGCGTTTGAGGTTAGCAATACGTGCTGCATCGTAGTCGCTCCCTTGGTTTGCCGTTTGGACATTAGTAAATCCTTTTGTAAAGTCGAAACGGAATCCATCAAATTTATACTCTGTTAACCAATGTTCGGTAATACTATTAAAAAGGCTATGAGTATGTGGGCTATCCTGGTCAAAAGTATTGCCCCAGCACCAGGGCTCATGCGGACAATCAACAAGGAACCAAGGGTTATCAGGGCTTGGCTTGCCATATTCTCCTGCTTCCTCATCATAATACATTTGAGCGAAAGGTGATAGGTTGAACGAGTGGTTTAGCACAATGTCAAGTATTACCGCTATTCCTCGCTTGTGGCACTCATCAATAAACGCTTTGTAATCGTTCTTTGTTCCGTAAGCTTTATCAGGGGCAAAGTAAAAGCTTGGGTTATATCCCCAGCTATCGTTCCCCTCAAACTCATTAATGGGCATAAGCTCAATGGCATTAACGCCTAGCTTTTCAAGGTAGTCTAATTTTTCTGTTACTGATCCAATGAAATCGTCCTCAACAAAATCCCTGATGTGTAGCTCATAAATAATTAGTTCTTCAGCTGGAGGTGGAGTGAAATCTGTTACCTCCCATTCATACTCTTCCGAATTTATTAAAAAAGTTGAAGCGATTCCTGTTGTTTTACCATCAGGGTAGTCAATTAGATTCGGATAGTTTGTTTCACTAATATAATGGTCGTTCCATGGGTCACTAATCTTCTCGGTATAGGGATCTGCAAGCTTAATTTCTCCATCAATCCAAAACTGGTAAATGTATTCCTGATCAGGGTCAAGATCTGTAATTGTAAGCCAATAGAATTCTCCATCAGGAGTGCGATTCATGTAGTAGTCATCATCAACCTCCCAGTTGCTAAAATCACCTATGGCAAAAACGAACTCTTTGAGTGCGGGTGGGTCGTGAAGCACAAGGGTTACCTCGTCGGAACCAGTATAGTTAACACCGGGGTCTAATCCTTCTGGTAGTTCGGCTGTTGGCACATCGTTACGTACGTAAAAATAAACCGAATCCTCGGCGGTATCGGTCTCGTAGGATGCTACTGCTTTTATCCATTGCTTGCCGTAGCTCTCTGTCTGGTAATCAAAATTAATTTGCGCCTCGGTAGTTGAGGTAATTTCTGTATCGTTTATATATAGCGTAAGTTCGTCTGAACTATTTGCTGTTGCAGAAATGTTTATGGTTTCGCCATGTTCGTAAAAGGGTGCGTTTGATTCTGGTGAGTTAATGCTTACTGTTAGTCCATCCTGAACAACATCAATAAATAGATCTTCGGATTGGGGAGTGCTTGTTGTCTCTTCGCCTCTGAAAACGAAACACAATTTTTCTACAACCTCACCCGATGGTATTCCATAAAAATCTAGTATGCTGGGCGAGATGGACATCTCGTAAAGGTCTTCTCCAATTTCTGTGAGTTGGGGCTTGTCATCCAAATCATCCCATTCGCCAATAACATACTGCCAATTTGAATCACCCTCAACAATAACTCCTGTGTGGGCGTACACATTCCCTGTGTAACCGGCCAGACCGCCATCACCCTGAGTAGCATCAAAGGTGATAACCACCTCGTCGTTTACGGTGGGTAAAAGAGGAGAGGATGTTATTTGGCTAAACCCTGTCTGCCAGGTTATAGCAAAAAATAATGATATGATTATTCTGTATAAATTACTCATCTTGAAAAATTTACTGTATATTTTTGTTGAAAATAAAACCCCGATACCCAACCCGAGATAACCGGGCATCGGGATCGGGGTTTTAAATAGCTATTATCTATCTTTTAACAATGCGACTGCTTTTGGTAAATCCATTGATATCAGTAACTGATACAATGTAAATTCCGTTATTAAGTTCAGAGGTGTTAACAGTGTGCTTGGCTGCATTAACATTGCTGATGTTAATAACCTCTTGTCCAGTAACATTGATTACCCTAATGCTGCGAATTTGGTTAGTGCTTGCAACATTAAAGTATTCGGTTGCTGGGTTTGGATATAGAGCGATGGTATTAATGCTCTCCGTGCCAACGCTAGTGGCAGTTACTAGTTCAACATCTACGCTAGTATCTGCACCTTCAACAATGACATCACCGGTTGCTGGGTCGTAACCTTCAATGCTTACAAGGTAACCATACTCACCATCAACTAGGCTGAAAGTGGCGATACCATCAGTATCAGTAACTTCTTCCATTTGTCCAATGGTAATGGTTGCGCCTTCAACAGGGTTGCTCTCATCGTCTGTAACAGTGAATGTAACAGTGTAATCTGGAAGAGCGGTTAGAACTGTGCTTACAGATACAACACCTTCAGTTGCAGTAGCATCCGAAACCTCAACATTCCCTTCTGTAACATCATATCCGTACTTATGAACTGAGTAGTTATATGTATTCTCAACCATTCCTTCAATATCATAATGGCCTGGAGCGTACATATAGTCGTGTAGCATAATGCTGGCATCAGTAATCTCAGTTGCCTCCTGGTCTTCTACATCAAATGACACGGTGTAGGTTACAGGATCGCCAAAGCTGGCAACAACCTCAACATCCTCAATAGATAGGCGATCCATGTCTGTACAGTCAAAGTGTACAAATGCAATACGAATCTGGTTGCCTGCATGAGCGGTTATATCTATCTCTCTCTCAAGGTAATTGTATTCCCCAGCCTCTTCACCAAGGGTCTCAACCCAAAGTTCGTTTGTGAAATCTGCTGGATCAACGGTGTTTTCTTCCGCTAGTACCACCTTGTATTTTTCCTCGGTGTATGCTGCAGTACTTGCTGAAGCGGCAACTTTAAACTTCACTAAAATTTCTTCCGCCTCTTCGTATCCCAATAAATTAACAGGAGGAGTGATTAGCCAGTTATCAGGGGTTAATGCTATGTAGCCGCCACCTTCTTCTTCTATGGCTGAGTGAGAAATTGGGTATCCGTCTTCTTCAGCTGTCATTCTGAATTCCCAGCTGTAACCATCGCCATCCTCATCAAGCACTACCCAGCTTGCTGGTGGACTGTAAACTACAGGCTCTTCCTCATCAGGGTCGGCAGGTTCAATATCGTTAAAATCCTCCATGTAATCGGGGTCAAACATGTAGGTACCGTAAACGGCATCGTAAATATTGTTCTCAGCACGTACCTTGTAGGTTCTGTTAGGCTGTGGGCCAGGGAACTCGTTGGTATCCCAGTCACCATTTAACCTGAACTTAAACTCAAGCACCTCGCCCTCGTTATAAACAGCCGGTGTAGTTAAAGTGTATATACCATCGGCATTATCATCAGTTGGTTGCCATTCTTCAGGAACAAGTTCACCAGGCCATCCGTTTACACCACCAACAATTTCTAAAACATCAGTACCAACCAAGAAGTTACCTGCATCAATCTCTTCGTTCATATCAATGTTAAAAGTAACGTCAATATCGCCGGGAGCAGCAATGTAGTAAGCTACCTGACCAACAACGTTACCTTCTGCTGTTACTTCAAAGGTTCTATTATCTCCAGAAATAAGCCAGCCATCGTCCTGGTTAACTGCGCCCCATTCGTAACTACCCTCTGGAATACCAGTGAAAGTGAAACGCCAAACTCCAGGATCTATCTCATCCATAAGGGTGTTTGTCCATTCGTTAAACGAACCTTTAATGTAAACCTCTTCATGCTGTTCTCCCAAATCGTAAATGGTAAACGTTACCGTGGTTTGGGCAATAAGGGAAGTGCTAAATGCCATTAGCATAATCCCAACTAGTAATTGTAAAGTTCTTTTCATTTTTACTTTGATTTTAGTTAAACATTGGGTTAGTTATTAGTTATTCAACGGGTTCTATTGAGTAAGAATAATCTCCATGAGTTAAATTGATCGTTATGGTGTATAAACCATCCTCAAGCCCATCGGTACGGAATTGGTCATCTGAAGTGCGTCCAAACTGAACCTCATCAGTATCAGGATTACGACTATATATAAAATTTCCATTCCCATTAAGCCTTACATAAAACCAGCTATCGGCAATTAGATTTATGTCCGATTGCCATGTATATGGAGCAATTTCATCAAGATTGGTTTGTGTGCCTCCGTTGGGTGTGGCGTTTCCAAATATTCCCAGTTCAGTAGGAACAATCTCCACCTCCCTGGTGTCAGGATCAATGGTAATTAGATTCATAGCATCTGAATGATCGATGGGAAAAGTTACGCCAGTGAAATCAAGTAGCTGGTCATCCTCATTTAATTTTAAAGTGGCTCCAGAGTTTTGAGCGTATGCAAAGAAAAGATCTCCACTAGTTAGATAAGTATTAGCCATGAAACCACCTGTTGATGGAATTTTGTACATAGGTAGTGCATCTATTACTTCAGATCCGCTATAAGTACCTGAACCGAATAGGTACAGCTGATCAGCAATGTTATTAGTGTCAAGCGCTATTGTATTGTAAGGTGCTTGTACTAGCAACTCATCGTATTTTGCCTCAACGGTCCATTTTATACCGGTTAGCTTATGTCCCTCCTCAACAAATTCACTATAGAAGGTTGAAAGATCAATACTTTCCTCAGTTTTAGACACGTTTGTTGAATGCTCATAAATTGGATTTGAGAAATTACCCGACTCGCTATCGAACAGGATTTTAACCTCGGGGTCGGAATCCGCATCAACTGTTTGTATTGCGGTCCATGAGAATACCAAATCTTTTCTATCCTCAATAAAGGTTGTGTCAAGCGATACAACTGATCTATTGGAAGGTAGCTGTAAACTGAAGTCTTCAATTCCCTCAGCAAATCGTTTAATGGAAATGTTGTATGGAGTAGTTTCCTTAACCATATCGCCATTAGAAGCTTTTGCGTGCCAGATTAATGTTTCAATCTCTCCTGAACTAACACCATTATCCTGAAGAATGTTCTCCACTTCGCTATGGGTTAATTCGTAAAAATTGTTAGCCCCATCGTTTCCTGTTGATGATGAGTAGATTGTGGATTCTTCCTCATCAAATATTTCGAAAGTGTAAGATATTGGAGAATCAATTCCGGGAGCAGCCTCCGACCATTCAAACTTTATGGTTTGGTTGGGTGTTCCCGAGTTAAGGTAAATTATTGCATTGTTTGCGGGATTAGATAAGGTAAAAGTACCTATAGCTTCACCCAGGATATCGAAATCATGCGTTTTGTCTTCACAATTATAAAACAACGATATCGTAAAAACCAATGCTAGTATGTATGCAATTCTTTTCATGATGTTCTGGTTTTACTTCACTTTAACAAAATCTTTATCGAATTCCTCGCTCTTAAAGGTTTCCAACTCATTGTGGAAATAGTATATTATTTCCGTTATTTCCTCATCATCCTGAAGATTGGATAGGTCAAGATGCTCGTTAGGAATAATGGTTACAAAGTACTCGGTAAAATTACCTCTAGGTTGAGTTTTTGTTGGAAATGTAACCGCATTGCCAGCTGGTGTGTTCTTAACGTAGGGAGTTATTGTAATCCATAAATCTCCGTTGTATGTGCTAACGGCAGGATCGTTTGATAATCCCTGGTTAAAATAGATGGTTACAAAATCGTTGGCAGAGACTGTGCCAGGAAAAGTTCTTCCCAGTTTCTCCAGAAATTCGAGGGATTTAAACTCAATTTCCTGATCCTCTGTTTTCATGTCAGGGTCACCGTATCCACCACCATCCTTAGGTTTACATAGGAATCCCATATATTCTAAATCGCTGGGGTTTCTATCAAACATAACTGTTGGTGTAAAAACGTACTGGTAAGTTTTATCTCCAATCTTCTCCATCTGGAGGTAGGGGTTAGAGTTCTTCCAAGCCTCATCTCCAAGTCCATTGGTTGGCTCTACGTCATCCTGATCGGGGAACATATTTGGTAGGCCAACCGGATCTTCTAACCCTTCGGCCCATACCCAAAGGTATATATCCTCCTCTCCCCATTGATCGAACTCAGAGCAAGTAAACTCTACGGTTAATGTTATCTCGTCATTAGCAGTAGGTTCTGCTGGGCTGGTAGTTACAATTAAACCGTCGCAAACCTGTCCAAATCCCGAGAATCCAAAAGCTACTGCAATAAATGTTATTAGTATTCTTTTCATGCTACAAATATTATTTACGCTACTGCTTAATAATTTTATATTTATAGATAATAATGTCTTTGAGTTCTTCTTTAATTACCTCATCATTATCACCGGTCTCATCCTCCTCATCACTTATTATCATTTGTTTAGTATTGCTCAAAACAAGTGTTGCGGGGTTCATAACAAGCTCTGATAAGTTAGAGAAAGCTAGTTTTAAAGTATCTTCATTGTTTGTGAGTAGAAGATTTGAAGGATGATTCATATAGTCTAATTCCCAGTTACCGCTAGTTGGCCAGTTTACAAAGGCGCTTCCCTTTTCAATTGAGAAAGTCATGTCATTCTCAAGATTAATTGATATATCTGTAAATGGGTTGTTTGGAAGAATATTTGTAATATCCAGCTCCCTGGCGTAAAGGGGATAACCACTAAGGGCTGCATCTACATCTACCTGAGTTACGTTGGTAACATGCCATGTTCCGGTCATAAGTTCAATCTTATCCATGGGCTCGCCCACTGGCGTTATCTCTTCAGGTTCGCATGAGATTATTAGTCCAGTGAATACTATTGATATTGTTAGAATTAAAAATCTTTTCATAGTAATCAAGTATTATATTTTAAATTAACATCCGCCTTCTGGATTAGGAGTAAAATCAGGGTTGTTCGCAATTTCTGCCTGTGGGAACTGAAGAACAGCTCCGGGGCAATCCCAGGGAGCATCCCTAATAATAACATCCTCACGTCCTAGCGCACCAATGCGTTTTAAGTCCTGACCAAGGTGCCCCTCAAAAATAAATTCGAGCCTACGCTGCTTGCGCGATTCCTGAATTAATGCATTAGCAGTAGAGGGGGCAACCCTATTGCCTTCACCGTATGCTCTGTCAAAAATATCCTGAATATCGTTCTGTGCAATGGTAATATTGCTCCCTTCCTCAGCAGCCGATTCAGCTCTTATGAGTTTTAGCTCAGTAATCGTTATTACAGGTACACTTAAATAATCTGAACCATTAAACTTTGTGCTAACATTAAAACCGTCCATCTCTTTATACCATGCCAAGCTTCTTAAATCAGCAGGGTCAGATGTTCCGTAGGTGTAGGCGTTTTGTGTCATTTTAATAAATGGAACATTATTATCAGATCGCATGATACCTGAGAATTCTCCACCACGATTCACATTGATTGTTTCACCATCCTGATTTGTAGTAATGGTTACGGATTTAAATACAGCCTCATTGGAACCCATTTGGGAGTATCTATCCATATATTCTTTGGGCAATGTTACGTCCTCATCCTCTCCTTCAATTTCAAATTCATCAAGTTCGTTGCTAAATTCTGCCGGGCCATTCTCAATAACATCATTTGCGTATAGGAATGCGTTGGTAAAATCATTCATTTGAAAGTAAATTCTAGCTAGTAACGCTTTAGCAGCCCATTTTGTAGGGTACGCACCATGTGGATCGTAATCAGAGTCGGTATTGTCAGGGAGGAGCTCTTCCGCATCCTCAAGTTCTGCAATCAAAAACTCATACACATCGTTAACTGTTGCTCTATTTGCTCCGGCAGGAGCTGATTGGGTTTTAATTGGAATTCCCAGATGGCTGTTATCCGGGGTGTAACCATAGGGTTGAGCAAACAGCCTTACGGTTTCAAAATGTGCTAGGGCTCTTACAAATCTTGCTTCGCCCTCAATAATACTACGAGCGTTCTCATCCTCTACAAGATCAAGGTTTTCTAACACATTATTTGCTCGGTAAATTGAAATGTATGGTTCGCCGTATATTCCGCCAACAATTCCTTCAAATATTGAAGTTGCACGATTGTAAATTACGAACCAGTCGCCATCAAGTTCAGATCCAAGGATATTGTCAGTAAGAAGCTCAGAAATTATCTGTGCTCTGCCTCCAAGGAAATTTCCGCTAAAGAGAACGGTATATGTTGAGTTAAGTAACATGCGAACATCCTCTTCATTTGTTAGAGCCTCTTCCTTGAGCATCACATCTTCAGGTTTAATGTCGAGAAAATCGCTGCATGCCCCCAACACTAAACTTAGCGTTAAAAATATTGATATAATTATATTTCTTGTTTTCATTGTTGCTTTATTTAGATGTTAAAAACTGAGATCAAGTCCAAAAGTAAAAGTTTGCTCCTGTGGAGGCGTTAAATATGTAATATTTGAACTCATATTTCTATCTGCAACATTCTCAAAATCACGAGCAATTTCTGGATCTCCATGGAAGCGAGACCATGTTAATAGATTGCTGGCTGAGATGTAAACTCTGGCATTTTTAGCCATAATCCTTTGGGCTAATGACTGAGGTAGATTATATCCTAACGACAGGTTTCTTAACCGAAGGTAAGAAGCGTCGTATAGGAACATGGTAGAGTTGTATTGCCATTCTCCTGGAAGACCAGGGTAGTTTGAAGGATTAAGCGTTAACTTAGGGTAGGATGCGTCATCGCCAGGCTGTTGCCACCTGTCACCTATCTCGTCTTTCAAAATCCAGTCGGTAACAACCCCTAGTTGACGTTTACCTGAGTTATCATAAATATTACCGCCAATGGTAAATACAAACATAAAGTTTAGATCGAAACCTTTGTATTCAAAATTATTTGTAATACCACCAACAGCATCGGGTATAACTGAACCAACTACAACCCTATTATCAAGAGAGAATTGCTTGGTTTCGTAACCTTCCTTGTCTAACCAGATTGGAAGACCGTCTTCGGGGTCAACCCTAGAGAAGCGAACCAGATAGTTTGAACCAACAGGTTTACCTACAACAATTCTAGTGTCGTTTGTTCCTCCACCAACAGCATCGGGCGAAAGGTCACCAATACTCAATACCTCGTTATGGTTTCTGGCAACATTAAGGTTGGTAGTCCATTTAAACTCTCCCACAAGGTTGTTAGAACGTAGGTTAAATTCAAGACCGCGGTTTAGTACTTCACCCACATTGTCCCAGTATGAGTCAAAACCTATGGAAGGGGAATTTGACCTGTTAATTATAACATCCTTGGTGATTTTATTGTAGAAAGCAATTTCTCCAGTAATCCTATTGCTAAAAAGACCGAACTCAAGGCCCACATCAAAGTTATTAAGGGTTTCCCATCTTAAGTTCGGATTTTCAAGGTTTGTTGGATAAATAATGGGGTTATTGTTGTAGTATTCATTACTTTCAATACCCGAATAGGTTCCAAACCAAGCATAATTCGCAAAGTTAGCATTACCTGTTATACCATAACTAGCCCTTAATCTTAAAGTGCTTAGTATATTATTATCTTTAAGAAAGTCCTCTTCGGAAATTCGCCAAGCTCCAGAAACGGCAGGGAAGAAACCATACCTGTAATTTGGACCAAAGCGAGAAGAAGCATCGGTACGGGCTAATACTTGAAAAACGTACTTTTCTTTAAGCACGTAGTGTACCCTCGAGAAGAAGCTAACGAACGACCATTCCTGTGGAGTATCCTTCGTAATTGTCTCCTGAAAACCATCGTTCTCTTCTTCATAAGGTAGATCGTCCCAGTATGGACCAAGCACGTCTTCGGCCTCATAGTATCTTGAGTAGGTTGTTGATTTTTGAACCTCTGTGCCAGCCATTAAAGTTAACCTATTGGAGTCGTTTATATTTAAGTCGTAATTAGCAACTACATTACCAGTCAAGTTATGAACATACCGTGGCCACATTTTAGCTATTCCGCTGTGGTCAGAGTTTATAAACTCTTGAGGCTCGTAACGATGCTCTGCAAAATCCATATAATCATAACCACCGCTTGCAGTAACTGAGAAGTTCTCAAATGGGGTTACGCTCATGGTTAAATTATTAATTGTGCGATTCTCGTAGTTCCGCCACTTCATTAATTCTTGTTTCATAACCGGGTTTCCTCCGTTAGCCGAGGAGTTGTAGTTAAAAAAGGATCCATCCTCCTCGTAAACCGGATAGAAGGGAAGCGCTGTTGACATGGCAGCGCCTGTTCCTCCTTCCCAGGCAGCACCAACACGGTGATTAATACCATAGTTATATGTTGATGATAGGGTCAATTTAATAATTTCGGAGAAGTCAGTATCAAGGTTTAATCTGGCGCTGGCACGTTCGTAGCGGTTGTTCTTAAGGTACGATTCGCTATTACTATAGGTACCGCCAAAATATGCGTTGAGCCATTCCCCTGATTGACCTAATGAAAGGTTATATTCTTGCTTGAAACCAGTTTGAGTTACCAGATCCCACCAGTCTGTGTTAACCGTTTGAGCTTGCTGAAAGGCTTCTGCTCGTGCTTCGGGAGGGCTGTCAGATGTGGTAAAGTTTGGCAGCCAAACTGCACCGGTTCCTCCGTCGTTCTCCCATGCTTCTTGTCGTAGTTGCAAATACTCGTCCCTTGACACAAATTCCGGAACGTAGGCCGGTTTTGCCATACCTGTTCGCATAGAGAAGTTTATGCTTGGTTTTTTGGACTTTCCTTTTTTTGTTGTAATCAAAACAACTCCATTGGCACCACGTGATCCATAGATACCTGCTGATCCGGCATCTTTAAGAATTTCTACCGACTCAATATCGTTGGGATTAATTGTTGCCAGTGGGTTGTTGTTCATGGCACCACTGTTCCCTCTAAGGAAATAATCCTGAGTTATTGGAACACCATCAACAACGTAAAGAGGATCGCCACCTGCGCTAATTGAACCAACACCACGTATGCGAATTACAGATCCTGAGCCTGCTAAGCCAGAGCTTGTAACAACTTGTACTCCGCTTGCTTGTCCTTGTAATGCACTCTCAAAAGAGGGTGTTGGGACTGACATTAATTCTTTCGTTTCTACTTTGGCAATTGCTCCTGTAACATCTCTCTTCTTTTGTACTCCATATCCAACAACAACCACTTCTTCTAATGTTTCTGAACTTTCAGATAGTTGAATATTTACGGTTGTCTTGCTTTCCTCAATCATAATTTCTTGTGTTTCGTATCCTATGTATGAGAAAACAAGAATGGAGTTAGTTGGAACGCTTAAAGAAAAGTCTCCCGTCCCATCTGTTACAGTTCCATCAGTTGTTCCCTTTATAAATATTGAAACACCTGGCAAAGGGGATCCATCACCCGAATCAGTTACTTTGCCAGTGATATCTAGCTGCTGCGCGAGTGCTCCGGTGCTGAAAAATAATAACAAGTACAGCACCTGCAATCTAATAATAGTGTAACCCTGTTTCATAATTATTGAAAGTTGGTTTAATAAAAAGATTTATGGCTTCTTTATCCCTTCAAAAACAATCACAATTTAACACTTTTTTAACCATAAATCAATATACAATCATTATTAAATCATTATATTTCAACGCAATCGATGCCACAATCGAATGTGCAATCGATTGTAAGTAAAAGCTCGCTTGAACGTTCGTTTAACATCTTGCTGCGTAAATGTAACAATGTTGAAAAATGCTTGTTCAATTGCTATATATTAATTACCTTTGGTAGTGTAAAAAACCTTAGTCATTTGCATTGATTATTTTCGTTTATATAATATTAGTTTGTTTTTCACTCAGTCAGATTTAAAACAAATATTGTATAAAATTGGGTTTTGATAATTTAAAATTCTATATAGATGAAAACAGGTCATGTAACCATAAAGGATATTGCAAAGTTATTAGGGATTAGTCCCTCTACAGTATCAAGAGCACTAAAGGATCATCCTGATATTAGCAAGCCTACAATAGATCAGGTCAAAAAATTAGCTGCTGAACTGAAATACAGGCCCAATCCAATTGCATTAAGTTTGAAAAGCAGGAAAAGTAACGTAATTGGTGTAGTAATTCCCGAAATTGTGCACTACTTTTTCTCATCTGTAATAAGTGGTATAGAGAAAGTTGCAAATGAGCATGGCTACAGTGTTATGGTTAGTCAATCGGCCGAAAGTTTTGAGAAGGAGGTGGAGGTATGCAATACTTTCTTAAATAGCATTATAGATGGCATACTAATCTCGGTTTCAAAAGAAACCGAAACATCCGAGCATCTTCAAATGTTAAATGATGAAGGGATACCAGTTGTTTTCTTCGATAGAATGCTTGAAGATTTCGACTCCGACAGGGTGCTGATAAACGATTACGAAGGTGCTTTTAAAGCAACTGAATATTTAATTGTTGAGGGCAGGAGACGGATTGTTCACTTTGAGGGTCCCAAGGGTCGTTCCATTAGTAAAAACAGGTTAAAAGGTTACCTTGAAGCACATAAAAAGAATGGGGTTGTTATTGATGAGTCGTTAGTTGTCCCCTGTGATACATTTGAAAAAGCACTCATAGAGACACAGCGTATTATAGATGAAGGGCTGAAATTTGATGCGATATTTACAGTGAATGATTTTACTGCAGCAGGCGTTATAAAAACGCTTAAAAGAAATGGCATTTCGGTTCCAGATGAAGTGTCAGTTATTGGTTTTGGAAATGATTATATTGCTGATATGATTGAACCTACCTTAACAACAGTTTCTCAACCTGGTTTTACTATGGGAGAAAGGGCCATGCAAATGCTAATTACTAGAATAAATAGTGAGAAAAGCGCCCCAGTTCAAACTGAAGTTCTCCCAACCAGACTTATGCTTCGTAACTCTACCAAAGTAAAATAAGAGTACTTTTTTCGTAAAAAAGTTGTTCTTTTCGTAATCGTTTGAATCAGTAATTGTATTGATAAATGGTTGTTTGCTAGGTTTTTTTCTAACTATTTTCTTGTTGTTTTTCAATTTTACCCTTATATTTGACTGGCTTCAAATTACTATCCTTTCAAAAATATTCCATATTCTGGAATAGTATTTCTATTGTAAACATTATAATTAACTTGATACTGTCATGACCAAGCGTCCACGTTTATCATTTTGGCAGATATGGAACATGAGTTTTGGGTTCCTGGGTATCCAGTTTGGATTTGCCCTTCAAAATGCCAATGTCAGCCGAATTTTCGAAACCCTTGGAGCCGATATTGAGGCTATCCCAATTTTATGGATTGCCGCCCCTGTTACAGGTCTTATTGTGCAGCCAATTATTGGCTATTTAAGCGATAACACCTGGGGTAAATGGGGAAGGAGAAGACCATTCTTCTTTATCGGAGCGATTTTAGCATCCATTGCCCTTATTGTTATGCCCAACTCACCCTTCCTATGGGTAGCAGCAGGTATGCTCTGGATTCTTGACGCATCCATAAATATTTCAATGGAGCCATTCAGGGCATTTGTTGGCGACATGCTACCAAGTGAGCAGAGAACGAAAGGCTTTGCAATGCAGAGTTTCTTTATAGGTACAGGCGCAGTAGTAGCCTCGGCATTACCTTATATATTGACTGAATGGCTTGGAGTGGCAAACACTGCTCCCGAAGGGCAGATTCCACCATCCGTTAAATGGTCGTTTTACCTTGGAGCAATAGCCTTTTTCGGATCTGTACTATGGACCGTAATCAGAACGAAAGAGTACTCTCCTGATGAACTTAAAACATTTGAGGATGCTGAACAGGCCGAGATAAAACAGGTAACAGGACAAGAGTCTTTGGTTGTATATAATGACCACCCTGGAAAATATTTTTTTAAGCATAGCTATATATGGCTGCTCATTGGTGTTCTGTTTACATTATCCGTTTGGTACTTTAAGTTAGACCCTAAACTATTTGTTTTAACAGGTGGTATTATTGTTTTTGGTATAATTCAGCTGCTTGTTGGGTTCCTTAAACAATCAGGAAAGACGGCCGGTGGTTTAATTATAGTAATGAACGACCTTTTTAATATGCCAAAAACTATGGCACAACTGGCAGTAGTACAATTTTTTAGCTGGTTTGCTCTTTTTGCCATGTGGATTTATTCAACTGCTGGTGTAACAAGTCATATTTACGATATGAAAATCACCGATAATGAATTAAACCAGCTAAAGATTGAGCAGGAAAGGTTGCAAAACGAAAGGATTTCAGCTGAATCGGATTTTAGGTACGAGGTGTTTGATGTTGAACTTAGTAAAATTCAAAGCCAATTCGATAAAGGGAAAGAAGAAGTTGCCGTGCCAGTTCGCATGCTAAACCTGTTTCTTAGGGAAGGAGGTACTTCGGATGATGGAAAAGAGAGGCTTTACAAAAATCAATACAATATTGACGAGGGGCTATTCGATAGGTTCAAAGTTATATTAAGTGAGTATAATGTTGGAGCAAACTGGGTGGGTATCTGTTTTGCTACCTACAATGGATTTGCAGCTGTAATGGCATTCCTACTTATTGTAATAGCAAAGTACACTAGCCGAAAGATAACTCATGCCATATCTCTTGTGGCCGGAGGCATTGGTTTAATATCAATGTTTTTTGTTTCAAACCCGAATATGCTGCTGGTATCAATGCTTGGTGTAGGTCTGGCCTGGGCTAGTATCCTGTCAATGCCCTATGCAATTCTGGCCGGAGCGTTACCCTCTAATAAAATGGGAACCTATATGGGGATATTTAACTTTTTTATCGTGATACCTCAAATTTTAGCCGCCAGCATTCTTGGATTCTTTGTAGCTACTGTTTTTGGAGGACAGGCAATATACTCCTTGATATTAGGAGGTGCTGCAATGATCTTTGCTGCTATCATGGTGCTCTTTGTAACAGATAGGGACGATGTAGTTTCAAGATAAAACATAAGAAAGTTATGTTTAAAGTATTTTAAGCAGATTTTGCATGTTAAACTGGTGTTTATAGTTACACCTTAACGCTATTTGTTTATCTGCGTTATCTGCTCACAAAAAAAAAGAATAAAATGAATTCATACTTAAAACACGACGAATGGTGCATAGTTGAAGAAGGATATATACCTGAAAATACACGTGCATCGGAAAGTATATTTAGCATTGGTAATGGTGCCATGGGGCAAAGAGCAAACTTTGAGGAGAAGTATAGTGGATCTTCTCTACAGGGTAGCTATATTGCTGGTGTTTACTATCCCGATAAAACCCGCGTGGGTTGGTGGAAGAATGGTTATCCCGAGTATTTTGCCAAAGTGATTAATTCAACTAATTGGATAGGCATTAATGTAGGAATAAACGGAGAGGAGCTTGATTTGGACACATGCAACGTTGACGAGTTCCGCCGTGTGCTTAACATGAAGGAAGGTTACCTTGAACGTACCTTTATTTGTGAGATGCCTTCGGGTTTAAAAGTAGCCGTTTCGGCAAAACGGTTTATAAGCATGGTAAATTCTGAATTGGGTGCAATTCGATATTCTGTTAAACCATTAACTGCAAATGCCAAGGTAACTTTTCAGCCATACCTCGATGCTGATGTTAGCAATGAGGACTCCAACTATGGCGAGAAATTCTGGGATGAGGTAGAGCGGAGCGTATCATCAAATGAAGCTTATATTGTAACAAAAACCAAAAAGCTCGATTTTCATGTGGGCCATGCAATGCGTTACAATCTCTACTTGAACAATGTGAGTCAAAATATTAATCCGCAGGAAATTGACAAGGATATGTACGTTGGCTCATCTGTTAGTGTTGAGGCAAATGCTGGCGATGAGGTTGTTCTAATAAAGTATGGTGCTGTAATATCTAACTTAAATCACCAGGTGGATACTTTCCAAAAGGTTCTGGCTGATTTGCTAAATTATGCTTTAGCAAAAGGTTTTGATACCATGCTTAAAGACCAGGCCGATGCATGGGCAGAAATTTGGGCGCACAGCGATATCACCATTGAGGGCGATGTGGCTGCACAGCAGGCAATAAGGTTTAATATCTTTCAACTAAGTCAAACTTATACTGGTAAAGACGAAAGGCTAAATATTGGACCCAAAGGTTTCACTGGAGAAAAGTATGGAGGTTCAACCTACTGGGATACTGAGGCATACTGCTTGCCTTTTTACATGATTACGCATGGACAAAAAGTTGCTCGTCAGTTGTTACTTTATAGGTATAAGCAACTTGATAAAGCAATTGAGAATGCTGAGAAGTTAGGATTTTCTAATGGTGCTGCTCTCTTTCCCATGGTAACAATGAATGGCGAGGAGTGTCATAACGAGTGGGAGATTACCTTTGAAGAGATCCACAGAAATGGTGCCATTGCATTTGCCTTATTCAACTACGTTCGTTATACCAACGATAAAAGCTACTTGGTTAATTTCGGATTAGAGCTACTTATTGCTATTGCTCGTTTTTGGGAACAAAGAATTAATTTCTCTGAGGTTAAGGGCAAATATGTAATGCTTGGGGTAACCGGACCCAATGAGTACGAGAATAATGTTAACAATAACTGGTATACCAATTATATTGCTAACTGGTGCATGGAATACGCTGCAGAAGTGGCTGAATACGTTAAGATTACTGATCCGCAGAAGTATAAGGCTCTGGTTGAGAAGATTTCTTTTAACGAGACAGCTGAACTCAAAAAGTGGAAGGATATACGTGAAAACATGTTCTTCCCTGTTGATGAGGAGTTGGGAATTATTCTTCAGCAGGAAGGCTATCTTGATAAGGAACAAGTTTTAGTGAAAGATCTAGATCCAAAGCATAGACCAATTAATCAGAAATGGAGCTGGGATCGAATTCTTCGCTCATGCTTCATTAAGCAGGCCGATGTTCTTCAGGGGATGTACTTTTTGGAAGATCGATTCGATTTGGAAACCATACGTCGTAATTTTGAGTTTTACGAAGCTAGAACGGTTCACGAGTCATCATTATCACCCTGTGTTCACTCAGTTCAGGCTGCTTTAATTGGGGATATTGAGAAGGCGTATGAACTTTATCTTCGAACTTCACGTCTCGATTTGGATGATTACAATCACGAAGTGAAGGAGGGGTTACACATCACCAGCATGGCAGGAACTTGGATATCAATAGTTGAAGGTTTTGGAGGTATGCGGGTTAGGGATAATTCGCTTGTGCTAAACCCGTTAATCCCCGAGCAGTGGAATTCATACAGCTTTAAGGTGTGGTTTAGGGAGAATGTGCTAAAGGTAAATGTGAACGGAAAAGCCGTTACCATAACCAACGAGGAGGGGCCTTCAATTACTGTTAAGGTTTATGGCAGAGATCAACTAATTGCCAATAATTCAACTCAACAGATAGCCAAGTAGATAATATTTACAAAATGTTAAGATTAAGAGATTCCAGATTATTGGGGATTCCTTAATCTTCGTAACTTTGATACTCATTACACCTTAATCATTAATAAGTAGGATATGGAGCATATCTATGTTTTTGTAACATTGATAGTTATCCTAGGACTGTTTGTCTGGGGACGCTTAAGGCACGACTTTGTTGCCCTTATTGCTCTTTTCGTATTGGTTATTCTTAGACTCATTCCCGCCGAAGATGCATTTTTGGGGTTTGGGCACCCAGCGGTTATTACGGTTGCTGCTGTACTTATTATAGGTAAAGCCCTGGAGCACTCTGGGTTAATCGATATCTTAGGAAACTGGGTTACCAAGGTAGGCAACAACTTAACTATACAAATTATTACCCTATCCGTTTTGGTGGCAGTAGCATCGGCATTTATGAATAATGTGGGGGCACTGGCCATTCTTATGCCTGTGGCGCTTCATATTGCCAAGAAAAGCGGAAATCCACCATCTTATTTACTTATGCCCATTGCATTCGCATCCTTGCTAGGCGGAATGACAACGCTTATTGGCACTCCCCCAAATATTATTATTGCCACTTTCCGAGGTGAGTTGATGGGAGAGGCGTTTGGAATGTTCAGCTTCTCGCCTGTAGGTGTTGTAATAACGCTGGTTGGTCTTTTGTTTGTAGTTTTTTTAGGATGGAGATTATTACCACGAAGAGCAACAAAAACATCTGAATCACAAAGGTTCAAGATTGACGATTATATCACTGAACTAAAGGTTGCTAAAGGATCCAAACCCCTCGGCAAAAGCATAGCGGAGCTTGAGGGTTCATCAAAAGCCGATGTGCAGATATTGGGGTTGGTAAGGCGTAATAAGCTAATACATAACCCTAACAAGGAGGAAGAGTTGCAGGAGAACGATATAATTATTATTGAGGGTGATACCGATGCTATTAAGTTATTTGTTGACGATACAGGTTTGAGTTTGGTGGGTAGTAAGAAATTTCGAAAGGATGCTGTAGGTTCCAAGGATATTGCCATAAACGAGGCTATTGTTATGGCTGATTCACCTTTGATTGGTCAAACCACATCGGCAATGCGAATGCGATCACTGTATGGGGTAAATCTTTTAGCTGTTGCCCGAAAAGGTGAGCAGATTCATAAAAGACTCGATAAAGTTGTTTTCCGCGTTGGTGATGTGCTTATGTTGCAAGGTCGAGCACATATAATTGACCATACCATTAATTCGATGGGCTGTTTGCCTTTGGCAAGGCGCAGCCTACGGATTGGATACGAGAAGAATATAGCCCTTAGCTTAACGCTGTTTGCAACATCCATAGTATTGATAATTACGGGTGTGCTACCTGTACATATCTCCTTTACGCTTGCTGCTATGTTTATGGTTCTCTCAGGCGTATTACCCATTAATAAAATGTATACGAGTATCGATTGGCCAGTGATTATCCTACTAGGGGCAATGCTACCAGTGGGTGAGGCTTTGGAAACTTCGGGCGGGGCAATAATTATTGCAAATCAGATAATGGCTGTTTCAGAGTCGATACCTGCCTGGGCAACCCTTTCTATTTTGCTTACAGCTACAATGCTTTTGTCAAATTTGATTAATAATGCTGCAACCGTTGTGCTAATGGCACCCGTTGGTATTGCAATTGCTAAAGGATTAGAGTATAGCATCGACCCATTTCTTATGGCAATTGCCATAGGTGCATCAGCAGCATTTCTAACACCCATTGGGCATCAGTCTAACACTTTGATTATGGGCCCTGGAGGATATAAATTTGGAGATTACTTCAGAATGGGTTTTCCCTTTTCAATTCTTGTGGTAATCGTTTCCGTTCCATTAATTATGTACTTTTGGCCTTTGTAAATTAAATCTAAAAAGTGATGTTACGACAGCTTAGGTTTTTTAATCATATATTCAATCCAAAGGAGGAGATAATTCTTAGAGATTACCTTGCCCTTGAACGCACAAAGTTAGCTAATGAGCGTACGCTCCTTGCATACTCCCGCACATCAGTGTATATGCTGCTAGGAGGTATAGCTTTTTTGCAACTTCGTGATTTTACAACAATTCGTTGGATTGGCTACGTCACAATATCGTTAAGTGTTATACTTGCAATATTCGGATTTATAAGATTTTTACAAATTAAAATTCGATTGAACAGATACTATAAGGATACTTGTGAGACAGATACTAAAATTGAAGATTAAATTTTAATAAAAAACCAAATATTATGAAACGATTCCACGCTGGATTACTAACTGGAAAGCAAGTACAAGAAGTTTTTGAAACTGCAAAACAGGAGGGTTGGGCAATTCCAGCCGTAAACGTAACAGGTACTAACACAATCAACGCAGTGCTTGAAACAGCCAAAGAGGTAGGTTCGCCTGTAATTATTCAATTCTCAAATGGTGGTGCATCCTATTATGCAGGCAAGTCGCTATCAAACGATGGTCAGCAGGCTGCAATATTGGGCGCAATTTCTGGTGCCAAGCATGTACACCTGATGGCAGAGGCTTACGGTGTTCCTGTTATTATGCACACCGACCATGCAGCCAAAAAGCTTCTACCTTGGATTGACGGGTTGCTGGATGCCGGTGAGAAGCATTTTGAGGAAACAGGAAAACCCCTTTTCAGTTCACATATGCTAGATTTATCTGAAGAGAGCCTTGAAGAGAATATTGAAATTTCATCCAAATATCTTGAGCGATTGGCTAAAATTGGCATGATGCTTGAAATTGAACTCGGCATAACGGGAGGTGAGGAGGATGGTGTTGACAATACCGATGTGGATAGTTCAAAACTCTACACTCAACCCGAAGAGGTGGCTTATGCCTACGAACAGCTGATGAAGGTAAGCCCCAACTTTACTGTTGCTGCTTCATTTGGTAATGTTCATGGTGTTTACAAACCTGGAAACGTTGTGCTTAGTCCTGAGATACTTCGCGATTCCCAAGATTTTATTGAGAAGAAGTTTGGAACAGGAGCAAAACCCGTAAATTTTGTTTTCCACGGTGGTAGTGGTTCCGAGAAGGAGAAGATTGAGGAGGCCATAGGGTATGGTGTTATTAAAATGAATCTTGATACCGACTTGCAGTGGGCTTTCTGGGATGGTATTCGTAATTACTACGTTGACAAGGAAGGGTACCTTCAAACCCAAATTGGTAACCCCGAGGGCGATGATCAGCCTAATAAGAAGTACTATGATCCTCGTAAATGGCTTCGTATGGGCGAGGAGAGTATTGTAAACAGGTTAAAAGCTTCTTTCGAGGATTTGAACTGTGTAGGAAGAGGTTAATGTTTTTCATAGACCTTCTGGGCCGATTAAGTTGATTATCCCTCAGAAGGTTTTTAAAATTAGTTAAATGAAAAGATTAATATCAATTATTGTATTCCTCGTATTGTCGATGTCCGCTATAAAAGCACAGCATAAACCAAAAGTTGAACCCCCTAACTGGTGGATTGGAATGAGCAATCCCGAATTGCAATTGCTGGTTCATGGCAACGATATTGCTAAAAGTGAGGTAGAGTTTACCTACCCTGGGGTTAGGCTGGTTAGCATCGATAGGGTTGATAACCCTAACTATCTATTCATCAATCTTATTGTTGATGAGGATACACAACCCGGTAGTTTCGATTTAAACTTTAAGATTTCAAGGAGGAATACCTTGAAATATACCTATCACCTTAAAGAAAGAGCCGAAGGCTCTGCTGATAGAAAGGGTTTCGATGCTTCGGATGTGGTTTACCTGCTCTTCCCCGATAGGTTTGCCAATGGCGATCCATCCAACGATGAGTACGAGGGGATGCCCGATAAACTTGACCGTAAAGATCTATACGCTCGGCATGGTGGCGATATTCAGGGAATTATTAATCATCTTGATTACATAAAAGAACTGGGAATGACAGCCATCTGGCTAAACCCTGTACTTGAGAGTGTGCAACCCTGGCAATCGTACCATCACTATGCCATCAACGATTTTTATAACGTTGACAGGCGTTTTGGCAGCAATGAGCTATACCGCCAGCTGGTTGATAAGGCCAATGATATGGGCATTAAAATCATTAAGGATATGATTTTTAACCATTGCGGTAGCAAGCATTGGTGGATGGATGATCTGCCATCGGAAGATTGGGTAAACCAATGGCCCGAATTTACTCGCAGTAACTATCGTAGCCCAACAAATTTTGATCCACATGCATCAGCATTAGATAGCCGTTTGATGAGCGATGGATGGTTCGACACCCATATGCCAGATTTAAACCAACGTAACCCATACCTTGCCAAGTACTTAATTCAGAACAGCATTTGGTGGGTTGAGTATGCTAATCTCAATGGCATTAGAATGGACACCCATCCATACCCTGATAAGGATTTTATGGCTGAATGGACGCGTGCTGTTATGGCAGAATATCCTAACTTTAACATCGTGGCGGAGGCTTGGCTTAACTACCCGGCTTGGTGTGCCTACTGGCAAACGGGGGCATTAAATCGCGATGGTTTCGACTCGGGCGTACCAACCGTTATGGATTTTCCTTTGATGTACGCCATGCACAAGGCTTTTGACGAGGAGCATGGCTGGGATAAGGGCTTATCCAGACTTTATGAAATTCTTGCTCACGATTTTCTGTACGCTGATCCTATGAATATCATGATATTTACCGACAATCATGATGTTTCCCGGTTTATGAAGAGCAAGGATATGGCCATTGGTCGTTACAAACTTGGAATGACCTTTCTACTAACAACTCGCGGAATCCCCCAAGTGTACTACGGTACTGAAATCCTTATGGATGGTGACGATGCTGATGGTCATGGAGTTTTGCGTAGGGAGTTTCCTGGTGGTTGGCCAGATCATAAGCGCTCAGCTTTCACCGCCGATGGTAGAACCAAAAGGCAGAATGAGGCGTGGGAGTTCACAAGCAAATTGCTTAACTGGCGTAAAAATGCTACAGCCATTCACAATGGAGCTTTAACACATTTTATTCCTGAGGATGATGTTTACGTTTATTTTCGTCATAATCAGGAGCAAATCGTAATGGTGGTTTTGCACAATGGGTATCAACCTAAAAGTCTTAAGACTGAACGTTTTAATGAGTTCTTAACAAACTTTACAAGCGGAGTTGATATTATTTCTGGAAAAAAGTTTGAAAGTTTGGAGAAACTTCAGCTTTCGCCTCGTTCAGCTATGGTTATAGAACTAAAGTGAATATAGAACACGGATGATGCGGATTTAAGCAGGTATGATAGCAGTTGTATTTCTTTTACACTAATTGTTCTTTGTTGTCAAACAGTTTAAATAATCCGCGCAAATCCGCATAGTCAGTGTTTTCTGTGTTCCATCAACGTTCCAACAAAAACCAAAAATTATGAAACGTATCCTTTTTATTTCCATCGCATTCCTACTAGCATCTTGCGGAGCAAGAGAAATTATTCCCCATTATGCCAAGGATTCTGAAATTCATGGTCTGGCTACTGTCATTCAGCTATCAGCAGAAGAAACAGAAGTGATTCTTGAAGATTACTTTATGGATGTAAGTAGTATTGATTCTGTTGTTGCTCCAAAATTCCTTGAGGCAAAGTTAACTGATGACAATAAATTCTTGAATTTACTGGGAAATAACGAGAATGTGCCAAAGTTATCTGAATTGAAAATTTGGGCCGAAGGATCTTGTTACTCAATACTTATGCGTAAAAGCCGTAAGATACCAGTTGACTTCACTTATGCTCCTGATAGTGGTCAGCCAAAAACCGTTCAGCTGGCAGGTCAAATAAACGACTGGAATCCCTCAAGCACAAACCTTGAAAAAGTTGATGGTGTTTGGAAAACTTCACTTTGGCTTAACCCTGGCTCATATCACTATCAGTTAGTGGTTGATGGAGATTGGATACTTGACCCTGCAAATCCATTAGCTGAGGATAATAATATTGGTGGAGTTAACTCTGTTCTAAAAGTGGGAGAGAGTAACCCTGACCTGCTACCATACATATACAGCAAAGAAACTTCGGGAAATGAGTTAACAATAGGAATTGAGAATGAAGTTGATGACCTGTTCGTTTTTTGGGAGAATTACAGATTAGATGATCCTTTTGTTTCAATTGAAGATAATCAGGTTTCAATTATTATCCCAACAAATGCAAACGGTTTAGAACGTTCTCACATACGTGTTTGGGCATACAATGATGAGGGCGAGTCTAACGATTTACTTTTCCCGCTTGAAGGTAGGAGAGTGGTTACATCTACCAAGCAATTGAAACGTTCCGACTTGCACACCCAAATTATGTATTCATTAATGGTTGACCGGTTTAAAAATGCTAATCCAGATAATGATTTCCCTGTTGATGATCCGGAAATTCATCCGTTGGTTAACTACTATGGCGGCGATATCGAAGGGATTACAAAGAAGATAAAGGATGGATATTTTGAAAATATTGGAATCAACACTATTTGGGTGTCGCCCATTACTCAAAATCCGCTGGGCGCATGGGGCTTGTATCCTGAACCACGTACCAAATTTTCGGGGTATCACGGGTACTGGCCAATTTCCCTGTCGCAGGTCGATTTTAGGTTTGGTACTTCGGATGATGTTCACACCATGCTCCAAGAGGCGCATAAGCGTGATATGAATATTATTCTTGATTATGTGGCCAACCATGTGCATCAGGAGCATCCGCTGTACCAAGAGAACCCCGATTGGGCAACGCCATTGTACTTGCCTGATGGCTCACTTAATACAGAGAGGTGGGACGACCAGCGATTAACCACCTGGTTCGATACCTTTATGCCAACATTGGATTTGGAGCGCCCTGAAATTTATGAACCAATGACCGACTCCGCCCTTTTCTGGGTTACCGAGTATAATTTTGACGGTTTCCGTCACGATGCCACCAAGCATATTCCTGAAGTTTTTTGGCGTACTCTTACCCGTAAAATAAAGGAGAATGTGCAACAAGATAGAACCATATACCAAATTGGCGAAACTTACGGTAGCCACGAGTTAATATCGAGCTACATTGGTAGCGGCATGCTCGATGCCCAGTTCGATTTTAATGTGTACGATGCTGCCACCGCTACATTTGCCCGCACCGATGTGTCTTTTAAAAATCTGAACAGTCGATTAACTGAGGGGTTTAGCTATTACGGATGGAATAACCTTATGGGTATTATAACAGGTAATCACGATAAAGGTAGGTTTATCTCCTATGCAGGAGGCGATTTGTCGTTTGATGAGGATGCCAAGTATGCTGGATGGAACCGTGAAATTGGCGTGGGTGACCCTGTGGGGTACAATAAACTCCAAATGCTTAATGCATTTATACTCACCATTCCCGGTGTTCCCACAATATATCAAGGTGATGAGTTTGGTCAGCCAGGCGGCAACGACCCCGATAATCGTCGAATGATGCAATTCGACGGTTTGAATGAGAGGGAGCTGGAAACCCGAGAGGTTACAAGCAAACTTGCAAATATTCGCAGAGAACATATGGCATTAAATTATGGTACATTTGAGCCATTAAAGGTTTCAGACAAAGTGTATGCTTACGCACGCAGGTATTTAGGAGATTTTGTTGTGGTTGTGTTTAATAATTCAGATACAACAAAAGAAATTAGCTTCTCGCTACCCAGCCATATAGGTACAATATCATTGCAAAGTAAATTCAATTCAGATTTTGAAACGAATAACGGTGAGGTTAGCCTAACTCTTAATGGCTACTCCTTTGAGGTGTTTACCGTGAAGTAAAATCACTTTACGGCTACTTAGTGCAAAAGCCCTTGAATTTTCAGGGGCTTTCTATTTTTTTAGTAAGTTCCAACTCAATATGCTTAATTATTTCATCCTGTTTGTCAGGGTGAAACCAATGAATCTCATTGTCGCGCGCCCACCATGTGAGCTGCCTTTTTGCGTAACGTCTGGAATTGCGCTTAATTAATTCAATTGCCTTATCGAGGGTTATTTTCCCATCTATATACTCAAAAACCTCACGGTAACCAACCGTTTTTAAAGCATTATGGTTTCGATATGGGTATAACGCTTGCGCCTCTTCAATTAGTCCATCCTCAATCATCTGGTCAACGCGTGAATTAATTTGCGAGTAAAGCTCCTCCCTGGGGCGGGTTAACCCAATTTTTAAGGTTGTAAAGGGCCGCTTCTTTTTTGGTTGATTTAAAAAGGTGCTGTAGGGTTTGCCGGTTTGCAAGCATACCTCAACAACCTTGAGAATACGTTGCGGATTTTTTAGGTCAATCTTGTTATATTGCTCTGGGTCGAGCAGTTTTAGTTGCGCTCTTAGGGTTTCGATGCCATCCTTCTCAAGCTGCTTTTCAAGAGATTCGCGGAGTTCAGAATCGGGTGTTGGAAAATCGTCGATACCATTGCAAACAGCATCAATATAAAGCATGGAGCCACCAACTAGCATGGCTATTGGGTTGGTTTGGTAAATATTGTTAAGGGTATCAAGCGTCTCCATTTCAAACATGCCGCAGCTATACCTTTCAGTGATTGATTTGTGCCCAACAAGATAATGTTCAGCCTCTTTAAGTTGAGATGGTGTGGGGGCTGCTGTTCCAATCTTCATCTCCCTAAAAAACTGGCGCGAATCGGCAGATATTATCGGGGTATTAAACCGTTTTGATATGGCAAGGCTTGCTGAAGTTTTGCCAACTCCGGTGGGACCAATTAGTACAATAAGGTGTTTTGCTCTCAATTGGGTGCTGTGTGTGTTGTAAGGTTCTGCTATAAATCTTCGGGGTCAATATCGGTTTCGGAGAATCCAATATCGTTTATTATCTCGTCAAAATCGTCATCGTTATCAGCTAGGTCTTCCATGGAAATATCCTCAACAATAATTTGGTCTGGAGCTGAACCAACCGATGCTGCACAGCGTGGGTACTGAACGTTCTCTTTGGGTTCAAAAATGTCAGCCAGCTCAATAAAAAAACATCTGTCAGAAAAAATATCAAAAACGTAAAGAAGTCGCTCTTTTTTTTTCTTCAACAACTCTTTAACTTTAACAGAATCCATAGGAATGGCAGCTGGACCAGCATCGTTTTCCATGTCAATAAGCGTGAGTTCCATGCCCTTATTCCATTGCTCATCGGTTAGGAAGAATGATGCAAGCTGGTTTGCATCAAAATCTAAATCATTTTGAATAAATTTATGAAAATCGAGGAATGTACAATCGGAATACACTTCATACTCCCTAAGGAAGGCTCTCTCATCACCCGATATCATTCTGAATTTGTAAATCATGATTTTTAGGTTATTTCATGCAAATTAAGCAAGATGAAAGGGATAAAAAAAATGTTTATGCAAAAAAATCAAAAACTCTACCACCAACAGACTAACGGGGATACTATAAATTCGCTAAAAATTTTATGGTGTCAATGCCGTCGGCGTAATCGTTTAGTGAAGGTTTTTGCGTTTCGCCAAAACTCACTTTGCTCTTTATTTTTGGTTCGTTTGAAACGATGCACTGCAGGGAGTTTTCGTGTTCATTAATGTAACTCATTACGCTATCGATATCCTTATAATGCTGATAGTAAATTACGCCAACTGGGCTCCCTAACGATTCGTCAGGTTTTATTAGCACAAAGCCGTTATCAAGATGCTCTACCTGATTAATTAGATAGATAGCACGATGATACTCATGGTTATTTGCATACTTATTGTGATTTATCAGATGTTTATAAGGTTCCATTGCTTGCATTAAAGGTTCAAAATTGTAGTTTTTTGGAACCAGTAACTTGGAAACACTCCTGCAACCTAATCCAAAATAGCTCAGCATGTCGGAGGCCAATCCTTTTAAATCATCGAGAGACTCTTTTCCTGTAAGGATAGCCACACTATGCCTATTCTTGCGTATGATGTTAGGGTACTTACCAAAATAGTACTCAAAGTAGCGAGCCGTATTATCGCTTCCAGTAGCAATTATGGCATCAAAATTTTCCAGCTTATTATCTGTGATTTTTATGGCTTCATTGAATCTGGGTTCAGTAGCAACAAGCAAATCAACAAAAGCCTGAGTAAGCCCCGCATCTTTTGATGACACTTTTCCATAAAACTTATGCCCCGTAATTACTACGGTGAGCAAATCATGCAAGCCAACAAACGGTACGTTACCTGCCATAACCACCCCAACTTGCTTAGGTTCTGTTGGATTAAAGTAAGATTTCGGATAACTTGATACCCAACTGTTTAATGAATGGGTGTTCAGCCACTCATTGGTTATTGCATTAATTGATTGCTTGCAAAATTCAGGGGTAAACCATGGATTTTGGAAGTGCGCTGAGTTTATGGTTTCTAAAAATTTATTTGGTTCATTGGCATCGCTTAATTTTAGGATAGCATCCCCAAGTTTATTAAAGGCGCTTATCTTTTCAGCAAGTATCATACAATTTTTTTATGCAAATGTAAGATTTTTTGTATGATGATTTAATTATGCGATGGATTGGTCAGGGCAAACGCATTTAAAATTTCCGTTTGCTTTAGCTAACGGAAAGATGTTTGTAAACCAGCGTATAATCAATTGCATGGGAGTTCTGATACTTTTAACTTCGTTTGCCCTAATGGTTTGGTATAAATAGGAGGTTGTTGTAATTGGAATTAAAAAATCGCTTATTTTCTTAGTACGTAACTAAACGTTTTTAATAAATAATGTTCAAAAAGTAAATAATGCTACCTTTGAAGTGAAAAAGTGAGATGTTAAAAGAAAATTTCATATTCGCAAAATTTTGATATTAGCCTTCAAAGTGTAAAGTATATTATAAGATTTTGATCCGATAGACTACTTATGAAAAGGTTTGCCTTGTATTATGAGAATTTACGGGTTTCGTTTGGTGCTATTCGCACCAACACGCTACGTACCGTATTAACTATTCTAATTATAGCTTTTGGTATTATGGCATTGGTTGGGATATTAACTGCTATTGATTCCATTAAAAAGAGTATTAATGATGAGTTTACGATGATGGGAGCCAATACGTTTAGTATTCAGAGTAGGGGAATGAATGTTAATATTGGAGGGAAAAGGTATAGGGCGGTGAATCATGCTCATATCAGCTACAAGCAGGCAAAAGAATTTCTTGATCGCTTTGAGTTTCCTGCAACAGTTTCGTTATCGGTTTGGGCAACAGGTGCTGCAACCATTAAGTATTTATCAAATAAAACCAACCCAAATATAAGCGTAAGGGGCGTTAGTTCAGGTTATTTTGAAACCGCTGGGTTAAATATTGAAAAGGGGAGGATTTTCTCATCGCACGAGGAGGAGAGCGGTTGGGCAGTTGCCGTTATTGGTAAAGAGGTTGTTACGCAACTATTTGATAGGCATGAGGACCCGATTGGAAAAATCATAAGCGTAGGAAGCGGAAAGTATCGGGTTATTGGTGTGCTTGAATCGAAAGGGGTCGCATTTGGTGGCGGACCAGACAGGTCGGTTTTGTTGCCAGTACACAATGTTACAACCTATTTCTCTCGACCAAACATGAACTACACCATAAACGTAAAACCCCACAATCCGCAGCATCTTGATTATGCTTCGTACGAAGCCGAAAGTGTTTTCAGGATTGTTAGGAACTTAAGGGCAATTGACCCTTCTGATTTTAACATTGAGAAGAGCGATAATTTAGCCAAGATGCTTTTGGAAAATATTAAGTATGTTACCATGGCCGCCACGCTTATTGGTATTATTACGTTAGTTGGTGCTGCCGTAGGATTAATGAATATCATGCTGGTTGCGGTTGCCGAGCGTACCCGCGAAATTGGTACGCGCAAAGCCATTGGAGCAAAAGCATCAACCATTAAGCAGCAGTTTCTTTATGAAGCCATTGTAATTTGCCAGCTGGGTGGTTTGCTTGGTATCGTTCTGGGGATTTTCACTGGCAATATAATATCACTTATAACCGGCAGCGCGTTTGTTGTGCCTTGGGTTTGGATTCTTTTAGGCGTTGCCCTTTGCTTTTTGGTTGGCTTGGCTTCTGGCTATATACCAGCGGTAAAGGCTTCAAGGCTTGATCCAATTGAGGCATTAAGATACGAATAGTTTAGCAGCATTGCTATAATCATTTATAAATAAATTGAATTGCTTTGTCAACTTACGTTATTCCTGATTTACATGGTTGCTTGGTTACTTTAAAGCACTTGCTTGAAGAGAAGTTAGCTGTTAGCAAGAGCGATAAGCTCTACTTTCTGGGCGATTATATTGACCGTGGCCCCTTAAGCGCACAGCTGGTTGACTACCTTTTAAACCTTAAAGACAAAGGCTACAGCATAAGCACCCTTAAAGGGAACCATGAGCAGATGCTGCTTGATTCATTAAGTAGTAAGATTGATTATAAGAATTGGATTCTGAATACTGGCTATTTAACCCTTAAAAGTTATAAGGGTATTTTGGGTGAAGTGTTCGAGTTCCCTGACGATCTGCCCGACAGGCATATGCTTTTTTACAAGAATCTCCCATACTATTTTGAGGTTGACAATTACTTGCTGGTTCATGGAGGGATAAACTATCAGGCTAAGGAGCCATTATTGGATACAAAGGCCATGCTATGGAATAGACCAGAATCGGTTCCGCATGATTTTTTGCCTGGCAAAACAATAATTCATGGGCATACCCCAACACCGTTAGCTGAAATATTGGAGGTTGTAAATAATCCTATTAATAGGTTAATTCCTCTTGATGCAGGTTGTGTTTATGCTGGCTCTTTCGATGGAATTGGCTATCTGGTTGCTCTGGAGTTAGAGAAAATGGAGCTGCATTGGGTTGAGAAGATGGATTAACTTTTGGCTAATCAATGTTGCCAAAAAATCTATTCCTGTAGGTTGCATCTAAAAAATATTTAGCATTCCCCCTTAGAGTGACACTAGGTGTGAGGCTATCAAGTTCACTTTCATTAATCATGTCTCGTTCAAACATGGTGCTTCCAATAAATTCATAATAATCCTTCATGTACGGTCTTAGGTAGCCTAGGGAATCAAAACTGTACTTGAATTTTGACGGGCGGGGTATTATGCTTGCTAAAAAGATTGCTTCGTTAAGTTCAATCCTATCGGGTTCCTTATTAAAATAGAATTCAGAAGATTCGGTAATGCCATTAATGTTTGGGCCCCATTCAATTATGTTGAGGTATATTTCCAGAAGCCTCTCTTTGCTAACCAGCCTTTGGGTTTCAATTAACCAAACAATAATCGCTTCCTCAGCTTTCCTTAAAAGATTTTTATGCTTATTCAAAAACAGATTCTTTACCAGCTGCATGGTGATAGTGCTACCACCACGAGCTAACCTCCTTTCCTTTAAATTGCGAGCCATGGCGTAGCGAAAACCATCGGGGTCAAACCCCTTATGGCTGTAAAAACCGCCATCTTCAGAAATAATAACTGCATTAATAAGATGTTCCGATATGTGCTCTAACCTGCTAAAATATTTGTAGTTAGCATTTACTGGGATGCTTTTAATAATGCTATCGTTTTGGTAGATGTTATGGGTGAATGTGTCGTTCAGCATGGTTAGATCAATAGGAGCCAGCCTAATGATCTCAAAATTTTGGGGTGTAAGCTTGCTGCTAAAAACAAGGTTTTCGGGTTTATTTAAATTAACGTAAGCATAGAGCTCAAGGTTTAGGCTTCCTCTCACATTAACACTTTGAATTGTTGTGAATAGCTCCCTTGGTAATGACTCGAACGCTGAGGCAGCGTTAATATTCTTTTCATTAATTTTTAGTTCCGTTGTTATTGAATCATTAGAAAAAACGGAAAGGTAAAATGGAATGGTTAAATTGTTAACTCTTGCGTGAGATAGTGTGTCGAAATATATTTTATTTGGAGTAGCTGTTGTGTTAAGCTTCAATTCCGCAAAATCAATATTAACAGTTTCTTCAGATAATTTTGGATGAAACATTTTTAACCCATGCAAACAGGTGCTATTTTCAAACCTTAAGCTATCTCGCGAAAGTGAATTGATGAATAGGGTGGAGGTTAGCGTATCAAATTCAAGGTTACTGCCGTAAAATGATTCGATTAAGGGGATGCTAACTTTTTTACTTTCAGCATTATATATGCTTAAAGCTATTGTATCTTTTTTTTTATTAGCTATGCCTGATATGCTTAGTTCCTCTGTGCTTGTATCGTTTTCATTTACCTTAAGGTGAGTTGTGAAATTACCATTTATACTGGTGAGTTTATCTAGAGTTATGTTTAAACTTTCATCTTTGCTTTCAAAGTTTATTACTAAGCTATTAATATCAATATAGGTTGATTTTATTACGCTAACCCCAGCAATTGCAGCAAACAGATAATCAATATTTAGGTTTTGCGCCTTATTAACAGTTGGTTCTGGTTTAGTGGCTTCTGTATTGCTGGAAAGAAAATCTTTGCTTACAGTATTTTTTGCATCAGTTATGCTCCGCGGAATGGTAAGCGTTTGTACATTAATAGTGAATGAATCTATCTTGATGTAGGTTGGTTTAAAGCGTTGCTTTATAAGGTTATTAAATGGTATTTTAGCAGAAATATAAGCTACTGATGAGGTGATTGTACTATCATTATTTGCTACTGATATTCCGCTTAATTCAAAAGTGCTAAGCCCTTTTACATACGCGTTTGTGTATTGTATGTCAAGTCCTTGGCCTTGCTGGTAATACTCAATTTTTTTATTAAGTAAAAGCCGAAACACAGGAGACTTTAAACTAAAGGCAACAACCATTAAACCAACTAGTAGAAGAATGGTAATAATGATTGTTTTGTACTTATGATATATTTTTTTCATATATGGCAAAGATAGGTATTTGCTTTTCTCAAATACCTACTTTGACCATGATTTTGCTCTCTCTACTGCATCAGCCCATTTATTCTTAAGTATTTCTGTTTTTTTTGTGTCTAGTCTAGGTTCAAACCTCCTGTCAAGTTTCCAGTGCTGCTTCAATTCCTCAATATCTTTCCAAAAACCAGTTGCAAGTCCTGCAAGGTAAGCTGCACCCAGCGCAGTGGTTTCTAAAGTTTTGGGGCGTACCGATGGAACCTCAAGAATATCAGCCTGAAACTGCATAAGCAGGTTGTTTGCGGAAGCACCACCATCAACCCTTAACTCAGTAATATTCATGCCTGTGTCCATTTCCATGGCTTTAACTACATCCATTGTTTGGTAGGCAATCCCTTCAAGGGCTGCTCTGGCAATATGACCACGGTTGGTCCCTCTTGAAATCCCAACCATAATTCCCCTTGCGTATTGATCCCAATATGGGGCACCCATTCCGGTAAAGCTTGGAACAAAAAATACATCACCATTATCTTCAACTTGTGATGCCAGCGCTTCAATCTCTCCAGATGATTTTATAAGTCCAAGCCCATCGCGCAGCCACTGAACCACAGCTCCAGCAATAAATATGCTCCCCTCCAATGCGTAGGTTGTTTTTCCATTAATTTGCCAGGCTATAGTAGTTACAAGTTTGTTTTTAGATATGAAAGGTTTCTCGCCTGTATTCTTTAGGATGAAGCATCCGGTTCCGTATGTATTTTTCACCATTCCTTCATCAACACACATTTGTCCAAAAAGCGCAGCTTGCTGGTCGCCGGCTATTCCTGCAATTGGAACTTTTGAAGCAAAAAAGGTAGTGTTAGTGTAGTCGTACACTTCGCTTGATGAGGCTACCGTTGGCATCATTGATTTTGGTATCCCAAAAAGTTCAAGCAGCTCATCATCCCATTCCAGCGTATTAATATTATAAAGCATAGTACGGCTGGCATTGGTAACATCAGTAATGTGAGTTCTGCCTTGTGTCAGCTTCCAAACCAACCACGAGTCAACCGTCCCAAATGCCAGCTGGCCCTTATTGGCCTTTTCCTTTGCGCCCTTAACGTTATCAAGTATCCACTTTATCTTTGTGCCGCTAAAGTAGGCATCAATAACAAGGCCCGTTTTCTCTCGTATTTTATCCGATAGGCCCTCGTCTTTCAACTTATCACAAAATTCAGATGTACGCCTGTCTTGCCAAACAATGGCGTTGTAAACGGGTTCACCTGTTTGTTTGTCCCAAACAATGGTAGTCTCGCGTTGATTTGTAATGCCTATACCGGCTAAAAATGTACCATTTATACTTAATTTTGACATTGCCTCGGCAGCAACAGCAACCTGCGACGACCATATTTCTCCCGGGTCGTGCTCAACCCATCCGGGTTTTGGGAATATCTGGTTAAACTCTTTCTGTGCAACTGAGCGAATGTTCCCTTTCTTATCGAAAAGAAGCGCTCTGGAACTAGTAGTACCCTGATCGAGAGCAAGAATGTATTTTTCCATGCTAAAACTGATTAAATGCTTTTCAGATGCTGTAAATCTATCTAAAAATATAGAAAAATAGAACTACCTAAGTATGTATTTCGCTGCTATGTTTTCAAATTGTGCAACTTGCTCAATTTCCCACGTTTCATCTTCACCCAATTCTTCAGCCATAATTTTTGCAACCTTGGTGGCTATTAGGATTGATTCGCGCGCATCAAGCAGGAGGCAGCGTACCCTGCGCGAAAGTACATCCTCAACTGTTCGTGCCATCTCGTGCCTAACAGCCCAAACAACCTGTGCGTGGTATAATTTTAGCCTATTACTAATTAACTCTTTCGTTTCAGGCTCTCTGTTCATTAGGTCTTCAAGTAGAGCTTTATCTGAACCATAAAAATAAAGAGGTTCATTATGATTCACATCTTGTTGATACCCGTGTAATTTTAGGTTTCGTGTTATGGTTTCCGTTTTTTTCCAGCCCTTAACCTTTTCAACTTTATTAACCATATCCTGAGCCATTTTCCTGAAGGTCGTCCATTTTCCTCCAATCATTGTAAAAAGATGGGAAGGTGATACGTAAATCTTATGACTTCGCGATATTTCTTTCGTTTTACCGCCTCCGTTTTTTGGTGCAGCAAGTGGACGCAACCCCGCAAATATGCTGAGAACATCCCTTCTGCTTGGAGTGTTTGTTAGGTACTTTCCTGTTGTTCTAAGAATGAACTCTATCTCTTCTTCAAGCGCAACGGGTTCTAAATCTGGTGAGTCAACAGGTGTGTCGGTTGTCCCCACAACAATCTTATCGTGCCATGGCACAGCAAAAAGTACTCTGCCATCCTCCGTTTTGGGTATCATAAGAGCATGATCGGATGGAAGGAACGATCTATCCAGAACGAGATGAATGCCCTGGCTTGGACGTATCGTTTTCTTCTTCTCAGGATTGTCCATTTGCATAAGATCATCAGCAAAAACTCCAGTGGCATTAATAACCGTTTTTCCTTTTATGGTATAAGGTTCGTTTGTTTCTGTGTTGAAAGCAACAACACCATTTATTTTACCGTTTTCGTCCTTAGTTAGCTCAGTAACGTGCATGTAGTTAATGGCGGTTGCACCGTTCTCTACAGCGGTTTGAATTGCGTTAATAGCAAGGCGGGAATCGTCAAACTGCCCATCGTGATATAGCACGCCAGCAGTAATTCTGTCCTTATTAATGGTAGGTAGTTTCTTTATCGTTCTTTTCTTCGATATTCTTAAAGACCGCCCAAGGCTGTATTTCCCTGCTAGTAAATCGTAGAATGTTAAGCCAACCGTGTACATCAACTCATCAAACCAGCTAAATGTAGGGATTACAAATGGTTGGTTTCTTACAAGATGAGGAGCATTCTTTAGAAGTAATCCTCTCTCAACGCAAGCCTCTCTCACAAGAGCTATATCGCCCTGAGCTAGATATCGTACTCCTCCGTGAACTAATTTAGTGCTTTTGCTTGATGTTGATTTTGTGAAATCGGATTTTTCAAGTAGTAGCGTTTTGTATCCCCTAGTGGCTGCCTCCAGAGCAATGCCAATACCGGTAGCGCCACCACCTACAATTATAAAATCGAAATGAACATCGCTTTTACCTAAAATCTCTATAGCTTTTTCTCTTATCATATTTGTTGGTTTAAAACATAAGTAGGCAAAAAATATTTTACAAATATAAAGTATTTATTCGCAAAAAGAAAGAAAACGAAACATAAAATATTTCGATATGTGATTTTTTCAGGCTGTTTTTTGATGTAATTCTGGTGTTACCGAATAATTTTTATATTTTTGAAGTAAAATAGAATGTATGTCAAAAAGTATAGCTAAGCGCCACCAGTTTATATTGACTAAGTTAAAGGATCAGGGGTTTGTAAATGTTAACGATCTTAGTGAAGAGCTGAATGTTTCATTGGTAACCATTCGAAAAGATTTAAAAATTTTAGAAAGCCGGAACCTTCTGCATCGTTCGCATGGTAGCGCATCGTTGGTTAACCCTTATATTACTGATAGAAACATTCACGATAAGGAGAAGATAAATGTTGAACAAAAATCACGAATTGCAAATCATGCTGCTTCCTTGCTTGAGGCTAACGATAGCATAATACTTGCCTCTGGCTCCACTATTCTGGAGTTGGCACGAAGTATTTCTCCTGAAGCTGCTTTAACCGTAATAACCGCATCGCTAAACGTATCACAAATTCTAAATATAAATCTCGATGTTGAGGTTCACCAGCTAGGTGGCTTAATACGTAAAAGTTCAAACTCTGCTATTGGTCCGCAGGCTGAAATTATGATGCAGAGTTATAGTTGCAATAAGCTCTTTTTGGGTGTTGATGGTGTTGATACTGAACTGGGACTAACAACAACCAACGCCCTGGAGGCATCTCTCAATCAAGTTATGATAAAAGCAGCACAGAAGGTTATAGTACTTGCCGATTCCAGCAAGTTTGGCAGGAGAGGGTTCGGTAAAATTTGCGATTTGTCAGAAGTTGATATGATAATAACTGATGATAGAATTCCCTTAAGCATGAAAAGAATGATTGAAACCCATGGTGTAGAAGTAGTTGCTGTATAGAAAAGGGTTGATTTCATAGTAACCGTCAGCTGGAGCTGACGACAACAAGAGTTCTAGTCTATTGGGCTTTTAGTCCCATCATTTTTTACAATGGATAAACATAAAAACATGCATTTATACACAACTTATTGCAATGGGCGCGGGGACAATGATTTTTTACTGAGCATTAGCCACTAATCATATATTCATAAAGTTTTACCAAAATCACGTTGCATCTTTTAAGAAAAAATCTTAGGTTTGAGAACATTTTTTTAAATAATAAAATAAAATGAGCGTACTGGTTAACAAGAACTCCAAAATTTTAGTTCAAGGTTTTACAGGCAGCGAGGGAACTTTTCATGCCACCCAAATGATAGAGTATGGAACAAATGTAGTTGGGGGGATTACTCCTGGCAAGGGAGGGCAGAAGCACCTAAACCTGCCTGTTTTTAATACGGTTTCCGATGGTGTAAAGGAAACGGGTGCTGATGTCTCTGTAATATTTGTCCCACCACCATTCGCATCCGATGCCATACTTGAGGCGGCCGATGCTGGTATTAAAGTTATTGTTTGTATAACAGAGGGTATCCCCATTGCCGAGATGGTGAAGGTTAGTCAATATTTATCTGAGAAGAAGGATGTTCGTTTAATTGGTCCTAATTGCCCTGGTATTATTTCCCCCGATGAAGCCAAAGTGGGTATTATGCCTGGTTTTATTCATAAAAAGGGTAGCATTGGGGTTGTTTCACGGTCAGGCACCTTAACCTACGAGGCGGTTGATCAGCTTACCAAGGTTGGTCTCGGACAAAGTACCTGCATAGGTATTGGAGGTGACCCAATTATTGGAACAAGCACGCTTGATGCAATAAAACTTTTTAATGATGATCCAGAGACCGAAGGGATTGTTATGATTGGTGAAATTGGAGGTAGCATGGAAGCCGATGCAGCATTCTGGATAAAAGAGAATTGCCGTAAACCTGTGGTTGGTTTTATAGCAGGGCAAACTGCTCCTAAGGGCCGACGTATGGGGCATGCCGGAGCAATTATTGGCGGAGCTGATGATACAGCAGCAGCTAAAATGAAGATTATGGCTGAATGTGGCATTACCGTAGTTGAGACTCCAGCCGAAATAGGCTCATCTATGAAGAATGCGCTTGAAGGCTAGTTTTTTTATTGTTAAGTAAATCATAATACATGACAGGTATCTCAAGCATTACGAGAAGGAGGGTTATGCAAATGTTGCTAGTACTGCTAGTCTTCACAAATCTATTTGTTTATGCCCAGCGTGATGCTATTGAGTTTGACAGAATAACTGTTGAGGATGGTCTTTCACAGGGTACGGTTTATGATATTCATCAGGATCATAAGGGCTTTATGTGGTTTGGTACAGAGGATGGTCTAAACCGTTTCGATGGATATTCTTTTAAAACCTATACCCATAAATCTACCGATAGCCTATCTATATCTAACAACAGGGTGATATCAATACTTCAGGATAGCAAGAACAGGCTTTGGTTTGGTACTATCGATGGCGGTCTTAACCAATTTCATTGGGAAACAGAAACATTCACATCTTACCAATCGGACCCGGAGAATCCCAAGAGTATCAGCATTAATAGGGTAATGGCGCTTTGTGAGGACGTTTCAGGTAAAATTTGGGTGGGAACGGCCAACGGTGGCCTTAACCTTTTTGATCCCTCAAATGAAGAGTTTCTTGTTTATAAGAATACTCCTCAAAATCCGAATGTGCTGCCTAGTAATATTGTTCGTGCATTATATCAGGATTCAAAAAACAACTTATACGTAGGAACCACAAATGGAGTGGCTGTTTATAACAGGGAGCAAAATACTTTTGAAACATTAGAGATTAAATTGCATGATAATCAGGATTTTAAGGTCGGCGTAGTAAGAAAATTCATTGAGGATTCTAACGGAAATATTTGGATTGCCACTGATAGGCAAGGGCTTATAAAGTATAATCCCGCCACAGAATTATCAGAATTATTTAAAGAGAAAGCGGATGATGCATACGCACTGGCCAGTAACATAATACATGATTTATACGAGGATGATGAAGGGACCATTTGGATTGCTACATATAACGGATTGCATAAGTATAATCCGCAAACAGGTCTCTTCATTAAATACAACAATCATCCATTAGATCCTTTAAGCGTTAGTACAGATTTACTTAGATCAATTCATGAGGATAATACGGGGGTTATGTGGATTGGCACGTATAATCATGGAATCAATAAGTTTAATCGAAAACAAAAGTGGTTTACTGTTTACAGAAACTACCCAGATGATCCCAATAGTTTTCCTGCAACTACAATAAGAGATTTCTTGGAAGATAAAAAGGGCAATATATGGATTGGTACATTTGGAGAGGGTCTTTTAATGCTAAACACCCAAACAGAGCAGTTTCAAAGGTATTTGTATTCAACAAATAGCAAAGGCTTCTCTCCTGAAAAATTCGTAACATCTATTGTGCAGGATCAGAATGATAATTTATGGGTTGGAACAAGCGGAGGAGTATTCAAGCTAAACCCAAATACTGGTCGTTTTAAGAGTTACAAGCATAATCCTCGAAAACCTAACTCAATCTCCAGTAATACCATCCGGACCTTATATTTTGATAGTAATAATAATTTGTGGATTGGTACTCTCGATAGGGGTATTGATAAGTTAATGCCCGATGGTACTTTTAAAAACTACTCCAGAAACTACCTTGAGCCAAACACCTCTCTTTCACAAGATCGAATTATAACTTTTTTTGAGGATAGCCGCGGTAATTTCTGGATAGGCACAAGTAACGAGGGGATAAACCTAATGGATAGGGTTACCGAAACATTTAAGCATTTTAAAAATAATAAAAACGATTCGTTATCTATTAGTTCTAGCAGAATTCTTTGTTTTTTTGAAGATTCTGACCGCCGCTTATGGATTGGAACCGGTGGTGGCGGGTTAAATCTGTTTAATTACGAAGATGAAAATTTTAAAGCATACACCTCAGAGGATGGGCTGCCAAGCGATGTTGTTTACGGTATTCTTGAAGACGATGATGGTGTATTTTGGCTAAGCACAAACAAAGGCTTATCACGTTTTGACTATTCAAATTCTGATAGCATTAAAATTAGGAACTATGATAAACATGATGGTTTACAGAATAACGAATTTACTGAAGGCGCTTATTTAAAGGCCAGTGATGGTACGATGTATTTTGGAGGCATAAACAATTTCAATGCTTTCAAACCTGATGATGTTAAAGCCGCACAGCAAAAGCCAGAAGTATATGTTACGCGTGTTAGGGTTAAAGACAGGCAATCAAAAAAAACTGACTCAAAGGATATTAGTATTAACCTGCTTCAGCAGGATTCCCTTGAGTTTAGCCATGCTCAAAACAGTTTTACCATTCATTTTACTGGTTTGTATTATCCGGTATCAAAAAAAATAAGCTATAAATTTATGCTTGAGGGGTTTGAATCCTCATGGGTTCAATCAACAGAAAGTATTCGTAGGGCTACTTACACAAACTTAAAACCAGGTGAGTATACATTTAGAGTGCTGGCGGCAAATCCTGACGGCGTGTGGAATACAACCGGAGATACTTTCTTTTTTACCATTCGTCCTCCCTTTTGGAAAACCTGGTGGTTTTACGTAATTATTATTTTGATTTTCTCATCGTTAGTTTATATATATATATTGCTTCGGGAGGAAAGGCTTAAGCGTGTAAAGCAGCAACTTGAGCACATGGTAACAGTGCGTACTCAGGAGATTTCAGAGCAAAGCCAGGAGATTATGCTTCAGGCCGAAAGGCTGAAGCAAGCGAATGAGGAAATTAGGGCAACATCCGATGCCCTCTCGGAGCAGAATGATTTACTTCAGGCTAAGAATGATGAGATTACAATCCAGAGGAATGAGCTGGAGGAGCAAAAGAATTCGTTGGCAAATCTTGCATGGGAACTGCAGGATAAGAACGAAGAAATTGAACGACAGAAGGATTTACTTGCCCAACAGAAAAAGGAAATTACAGATTCTATTATGTATGCTCAGCGCATTCAGCAAGCAGTATTGCCTTCTTCTGAGCAAATAAAGGAGCTATTCCCGGAGTTCTTTATTTTTAACCGGCCCAAAAGCATTGTTAGCGGTGATTTTTACTGGGCAACGCGTATTGGTAAGTACAGAATAGTTGCGGTGGTTGATTGTACAGGACATGGCGTTCCCGGTGGTTTCATGAGCATGCTGGGCGTTTTAATGCTAAATGAGGTAATATCATTACGACGAATAACCGACCCAGGACAAGCGCTCAACCTATTGAGACAAAGCATTATATCCGTATTGCATCAGAAAGGCGAAATTACTGATGCGGCAGACGGAATGGATCTATCATTATGTATTATAGACGATGATGAGAACACCTTAGCGTATGCAGGGGCAAATAGCTCCATGATTATCTTTAATCCCAATGAAGAGAATGGCGAAGTCTTAACTGAACTCCGTTCCGATAGAATGCCCATTGCCTACCATCTTATCATGAAGTCGTTCAATACTACTACCGTTAAATTAGAGAAAGATTCCGTTCTATTCCTTTACTCAGACGGGCTGGTTGATCAATTTGGTGGAACGAAAAATAAAAAGTTTCAGCATAAGAAATTGCGAGAGTTTGTGAAGGAGCATCACAACTTACCCCTTGAAACGCAGGGCATTGTCCTTGAGCAGCAATTCGATGAATGGAAAGGCGAAACTTTCCAGGTTGATGATGTGCTGGTGCTTGGGTTAAAGATATAGGTGGGTT